>JALHRW010000376.1 GCA_022841245.1 Planctomycetota bacterium | reverse complement strand
GAAGCCTTGACGCCGAGCACGAGCGGTACGGTAGGCGGAACAAGGAGCCGAACCAAAGTCTCAGCCCACGCTTGCGGACCAGCGACCAGCGACCAGCGACCAGCGACCAGCGACCAGCGGCCAGCGGCCAGCGACCAGCGACCAGCGACCAGCGACCAGCGACCAGCGACCAGCCACCAGCGCCCAGCACCCAGCGGCCCGCGCCCAGCACCCAGCACCCCACCAGCCGTCAGGGCACCCACATCGCCTCATCGGGCTTATCCACCGGCACCGTGGTGCGGCGGGCTTCCGCCAGGGCAGCGATGCGGGTCGACTCTGCGACCAGTTCGGCGTCGTCCGGGTAGCGCAGCGCGGCGGCCTTGGCGGCGGCGATGGCGGCGTCCCAGCGCGTGGCGTGCAGGGCGCGCCAGGGGATCTCCAGCGCGAAGGGCCGCTGGTCGACCAGGGCGAACCAGCGCTCGACGACCAGGGCGAAGCGTTCCGGCGACATCTGGCCGGCCCAGGCGCCGATGGTCGCGGCTGAGGTCTCGATCTCGCGGCGGTCGGCGCGCTTGGCGATGCCGTCGAGGCAGCCGTCGAGCAGCTGGCGATCGCCTTCGACCAGCGCGGCGAGCAGCCGCGTGCGCGCCACCGTGGCCTCGGTTCCGGCGTCGGCGAGGCCGTGGTTGGTGCAGAAGGCGCGGGCCTCGTCGAGCAGGACCAGCAGTCTGGCGACGGCGGCGGCGCGTCCGGGCCCGGGGGGCGTCATCACCGTGCGCGACATGTCGTGCGCGATCCATGGCACGCTGACCGAGGCCCACGAGGCCACGGTCGCAGCGCCGAGCAGGCCGCCGAAGCGCACCGGCTTGCCATCCCACCCCGCCGGCCGGCGGGCGCCGGCGACCAGCTGGGCCATGCGTTCGGGGCCGATGCGCAGCGAGAGCCAGGCGGCGGCGGCGGTGACCGCGTCGGCCGGATTGACCTTGGCGCTGACCGGCAGGGCGCCGATCTCGTCGTACCACCAGTTGAGGAAGCGCTGGGCGTCCAGGTCGATCGGCGGCGCCTCGCCCTTGAGCGCGGCGCGGGTCCACGGCGCGACCCGCTGCGCGGCGAGGACTCCGCCAGCGATGCGGAAGGCGCGCGCATAGCGGTCGCGCCCCCAGGTGTCGCCGTCGAAGCGGTCGCGCAGCCAGTTGCGCACCCCGGGTTCGGCGCGCTCGAACCAGGGCTTCACCAGGCGGTCGGCCAGGCCATTGCGCAGGTCGGCGTAGGCCTCGCCATCAAGCGACCCGACCAGGGCTGCGGCCAGTTCGACGGCATGCACCTCGTCGGTCTTGGCGAGCTCACCGATCCGCTGCTCTACGGTGGTGGCCGCCTGCACGGCGCGCTCGGTGAAGCGGCCGAGGACCAGCAGGCGCAGCTCCTCCAGGCGGTCCTCGATGGTCGGTTCGCCGACCCGCGCGGCGCTGGCGAGATGGCTCCGCTCGATGCTGTTGCCCCAGTCGCCGATGCGCCGGTACAGGCCCGACAGTTCGCTGTGGTTGGCCGGATCGGCATCGCCGGAGGCGATCTGCGCCAGCATCGCCGTGACGCCATGGTGGTAGGTGCGGAAGTACCAGTCGCGCTGCACGTCGATCATGGTCCGGGCGTAGGCCGGGTCGGCGTAGATGCGCCAGCTCAGCCGCCATTCGGAACGGGTGTTCTCGCCAGCGAAGCGCAGCAGCACGGCGATCTGGTCGGCGCGGAATGGACGTTCGCGTTCCGACATGGCGTTGTAGGCCGTGACCACGGCCTGATCGCCGGAGGCGGCGGCGAAGCAGCGCGCCGGACCGCTCTGCAGCACATGCATGCGCCAGTCCTTGCCGTCCTGGTGCTCCAGCCAGCCGGCGGCGGCGTGACGGGGAAGGTCCATGACATGGGCGAGCCGGCCCTGCGCGGTCAGCAGGGTGACGTACATCTCGGCGAGGTCGTCGCAGTCACCGCGGAAACGCCCGCCCAAGGTCGTGGCCAGGGTCTGCGCTGCGGTCTGATGGACATCGCCGTGTCGCTGGGCGTCGCCGATCAGGCGCGGGTGGGTCGGGTCGGGGCTGTCGTGGGCGTAGGTGAAGAAGGTGTCGCCGAGCAGCGGGAGCAGCTCGGGACTGGCCAGCGCGGCGGCGGCGCGGGCGAGGAATCCGGCGGCATCCTCGCCGCCATCGCGTGGCGCGTCGAGCGCGATCGTGCCGACCAGCAGCCGGAGCACGCTTCCATCCGGCGCGGTCAGCACGAGGTGCGGCGCGGGCCAGCCGGGCTCCAGGTCGGATCCCCACGGGGCGAGTCCGGCCTGCCACGCCGCCGTGGCCGAGACGGTCGCGCCGTCCCAGCGCGCCAGTTCGAGGTCGCCCCAGTGCAGCCGCGCCGCGGCGGCGCGGGCCGCGTCGCGCCACGGATCGGCCCCGGGCGGC
This sequence comes from Planctomycetota bacterium, assembly GCA_022841245.1. Classification (GTDB taxonomy): domain Bacteria; phylum Planctomycetota; class UBA11346; order UBA11346; family UBA11346; genus UBA11346. The sequence continues at coordinate 310 of JALHRW010000376.1, read as the reverse complement.
AGGTCGACGACCAGGGTGGCGGCGACGTGCTGGCGGAATTCCGGCCCGGGCACGGACCTGGCGTAGGAGCAGCCCGTCGCGGTGCGCCAGATCCACACCTCGCTGCCGAAGGCGTCGCAGTGATGTTCCAGGCGGTTCGTGCCATCGGTGAAGGCTTCGCTCAGGCGATGCCCGGCACCGGCCAGCGCGCTGCGCAGGGCGGTGGCCGCCTCCGCCGCGACCAGTCCGTCGAGCCAGGGCGAGGCGACCAGACGGCGCGCGTCGGCGGGCGCCAGACCCTCGATCTCGGCGTCGCCACCGTCGAGCCGGC
>JALHRW010000375.1 GCA_022841245.1 Planctomycetota bacterium | reverse complement strand
TTAGGGTTGGTTACCGCCGCTCAGTTCTTGACGCTCCGCTTAATCCCAATCGGTTCCACTCACATGGGCTGCGATGATTCGGATGGTCCGGGTCACGCGCCCCGGTACCTCGATGTTAGACCTGTACTTATAATTCATGTCCAAGACATACGAATGATACACATCAGTAGTTTGTACCTTCTAGGTTTACCGACTTAGAAATCGCAGTGGCGATGGCGGTACTGCGCGATCAGTGATTCGGGTTTATGGTTCTGTTTCTGGATTGGATAGATGTCTCGGTAATGTTCCGTTCTTAGGTGCGAGATATGTTCTGATTCGGTTCCGTTGAAATGAGGTTGCCATTGTACGTACTCGGTAAATGAGTTATGGGGCTGGGATGTCGTAATGACGATGGTCTAACAAATCGGTACGGGGAGCGCGTGACATGTGGCTATGGCTCAGGCTGCCTTGGTTCTCCAAATAGGGTCGCCACCTCGTTCCATGCAAGTGGGCGTCGCTGCGGTCAAGAATTCGCGGCGGCCAGGACTACTTACCAGTTATTATTGCCACCGCCGCTCAGTTCTTGACGCTCCGCTTAACCCCAATCGGTTCCACTCACATGGGCTGCGATGATTCGGATGGTCCGGGTCACGCGCCCCGGTACCTCTATGTTAGGTTGATGCTATGGATTATATCGCCTATCTCATAGCGGCTATACTTATAGTAGGGACTATTTATCTGGTGGTTGTCAACATGGCCATTGGTAGAAAGTGCCCACTCTGCGGATCAAATAATATTACACAGAGAAGAGAAAAGGTTATTCAAAACAATAACGGCATTCATGATTTAGTGGATGAGTACGCTGATGTCTGTTTAAACTGTGGGAATAAGAAGATCATACCTTCAAATTCATCAGATGGACAAGTGTTGTAGTGGATAGGAAAATCAACCTAACCAGTCGGTACGGGGAGCGCGTGACTTGTGGTCATGGCTAAGCTAAATCTTGGTCGCCACATAGAATTCTCCTCGCGTTCCAGGCAAGTGGGCGTCGCTTCGGTCAAGAATTCGCGGCGGCCAGGCCTAATTAACAGATAGGGTCGCCACCGCCGCTCAGTTCTTGACGCTCCGCTGAATCCCAATCGGTTCCACTCATATGGGCTGCGCTGATTCGGATGGTCCGGGTCACGCGCCCCGGTACCTCTATGTTAGCGCAAACATTAATGAAATACCTATGGTATATAGTTGCTGTAATTGGCGTCTATTTATGTTTCAGTGTAACGTTGCTTGTTACTAGGCGGCCAATATTTGATGGGCGGTATTTCGTTTACTCGTACAATGTACTCGGCGAACGATGGACATATGTTGTTGTTTACCCCATTTATGCAGTTGCATCTAGTTGTGAATTAGTTGGTCGACATAATTTAGATAAGGTGCAAATGCGAATGGAATTATAGTAGGATGGGGAATTGCGCTAACGAATCGTTGAAACCGAGCCCATTACGCGTGGTTTTTCAGGTGCCCGGCTCCGGTCAAGAATTCGCGGACTGAAGTTGTTGGTGACCCTGATGTCTTCCCCCGCTCAGTTCTTGACGCTCCGCCTCTGTTCTCGTTCCAATTGCCCTCAACCCTATCCGTTCCATCTTGCCCACCCGTCGGCAAATGGGCCGGTTTAACTCAATGTTAGATCCCTGATATGCATACCATAGGAATAGCCTTCGCCTGTGATGCAACTGATGTTCAATTGCTTCCTGCGATGAAGGAATTCGGACGCAGAAAACTCGGTGGTTTGATATTATCGAATTTCGCCTTGTCATATGAAGCTTGTAGAGAAATATCAAAAACGTATGATTATGAGGCGCTAACTATAATCAGGGGAGTGGATGGATTTAGACATGATAATGTGATGGGTCTCATAACTAAGAACGTGTACGATATCAAGATTGATGGCCTAATATTTAATGAAGTTTGTAACCCATTTGATGAATGGGTGTCCACCATAGAAAACCTAGACGTAATCAATACGAATTTGAATGAAGAGGCCATTCGGGTATTCATCCACAAGCGAAATAAGCTGGAATGGTTAACGTGCAATAATACGAATATGTCTATTAAATGTGTGGAGTTGGCATGTGAGATACCTACGCTTAAATATATTGGCTTGAAGGGATGTGGAATAAGTGTTTCCGATCTTTGTAGTATGGAGATTCGCTCGGGGTTACAGGTCGGGATCTAACTAGTCGGTACGGGGAGCGCGTGACTTGTGGTTATGGCTCAGGCAGCCCTGGCTCTCCACATAGGGTCGCCACCACGTTCCAGGCAAGTGGGTGTCGCTGCGGTCAAGAATTCGCGGCGGCCAGGCCTACTTAACAGATAGGGTCGCCACCGCCGCTCAGTTCTTGACGCTCCGCTTAATCCCAATCGGTTCCACTCATATGGGCTGTTATGACTCGGATGGTCCGGGTCACGCGCCCCGGTACCTCGATGTTGGGCAGAAGAGTTGCAAACTCGGTTAGCATCTTTGTGGTCATATGATGTCGTAATTGGAACGCGATGCCTCATTTGAAATGGCATACAGTGCTGCAGGTATCGTTGTTGTTGACGAGAATATACTAATGCGGTCCAGTTATATTCTATGATCTCACTTGCAGATTACGGTGGTTGGTAGGAATGCCGGAATAGTTTATCCTTGTGCGGTTGATGTCATTTGTATGGATTGGGATTCTGCCCAACTAGTCGGTAGTGGGAGCGCGTGACATGTGGTTATGGCTCAGG
>JALHRW010000374.1 GCA_022841245.1 Planctomycetota bacterium | reverse complement strand
TTAGGTTCTCCACCGCCGCTCAGTTCTTGACGCTCCGCTGAATCCCATTCGGTTCCACTCATATGGGCTGTTATGACTCGGATGGTCCGGGTCACGCGCCCCGGTACCTCGATGTTAGCACCAAACAGTGCTTACGCACATAGTTATGATTGCACAAAATGAATAATGCTGTGACTAAATTGATAAAGTGTCCGGCGACCCAATCGGGAAACCGATGGTTTTACTCTGATGACGAATATTCATCCGGTGATTATGTTTGCGCCGTAGACTTCAAGGTCATAGGAAAGAAGCAGGTTGTATATTCTAGCGGTACGTTGCCAATCGCGGTTAATGAAATGATTGAAAACGTAATAATCAATAGCGACATTGAACTGGTGTATGGAGATCATGGTTTTAGTGACGGTTATACAGTGAAGGAAATCGCAACAATTAAACGAAAGCTTTGCGGTACTTAATTTCACTGTAGAATAGGGTTGGCGCTAACGAGTCGGTACGGGGAGCGCGTGACATGTGGTTATGGCTCAGGTTACCCTGGCTCTCCACATAGGATCGCCACCACGTTCCAGGCAAGTGGGTGTCGCTGCGGTCAAGAATTCGCGGCGGCCAGGATTACTTAACAGATAAGGATGCACCGCCGCTCAGTTCTTGACGCTTCGCTTAGTCGTAAGTATTGCCACTAAAGTTATTTGCGATGATTCGGATGGTCCGGGTCACGCGCCCCGGTACCTCGATGTTAGCCACTGGATTAATGATGCGATACCCAGAGATAGCCGCTGTAATGCAGAAGCACCCCAATCTATTGTACTGGATTGCTGGTGGATTCGCATTCTTGTTGGTTGGAGGGTATTTGTATCGCAAACTAAAAAATAAGAAGGATCTATACTAGTATGGATGCGCAATATAATAAGGCAAGGGTAGTGCGTACGCTATTCATTAGCGGATTGTGGCTGGCGATTCTATGGGGACTTGGTTATATTGTTAGGATACAGAACGTTGACAGGGATTATGATAAATGGTGGATGCCGGTCCTAATTATCGGGGCAATTAGTGTGGGATCGGGTTTCGTTGTTTATTTATGTGTAGTTTGTTGGTCGATTTATAAGGGTCATTACCGTAGTCCTGATACTCGTGGCTAACGAATCGTTGAAACCGAGCCCATTTCGTGTGGTTTTCCAGTCCACCGGCTCCGGTCAAGAATTCGCGGACTGAGGTGGCTGGCGAACCTGGTATCTTCCCCCGCTCAGTTCTTGACGCTCCGCCTCGGTTCTCGTTCCAATTGCCCTCTACCCCGTCCGTTCCATTGTGCCCACCCGTCGGCAAATGGGCCGGTTTAACTCGATGTTAGCGCCAAATTGACACTATAACATTCTTGTATGGGATGATTCAGAATCTAGTCAGGCATCTATTGTGGGATGATATTGCCCGGTTGGTTTTAGATAGAATTTGTGATGGGTGTCTCGGAAATTGAACAAATGTAGGGGGTTGAAGGTTAAATCCGTGATGTATAGGGGAGAATGTTGGTCCTGGGATTTCCCCAGGCGACCATCGCTCTGCGTTGGATAATGCATAAAGCTATAAATAACAAATACTTAGGCATTGGGATTGTCGCTAACTAGTCAGTAGTGGGAGCGCGTGACTAGTGGTATAAACTAAGAATTTCCTTGGTCTCCACATGGGAATTACTTCGCGTATCAGGCAAGTGGGCGTCGCTGCGGTCAAGAATTCGCGGCGGCCGGGATATCTGTGTAGTTGAGATGAATCCCGCCGCTCAGTTCTTGACGCTCCGCTTAACCCTAGCCGGTTCAACTGAAATGGGCGGCGAATGATCTGGATGGTCCGGGTCACGCGCCCACACTACTTCTATGTTAGACCCAAAATGCGATATATCATACCTCTACTCATCATACTAACGATCGCCGTCGGTTGCTCTAGGACGGAACCGAGTGTCGTTCCAAAAGTGAAGGAATGGGCAATAGATCAATTATACTGGTATGTAGAAAATGAAGATGGCAGCAAGGCATGCCTGATCAAGAAAACAGGTGTCAAGAGCATCGTCTTTGGAAGTAATTCCGAATTGTCGATGGATACATTCTCGTATAACCGAATAGTTGCAAAGGGACTCTTCACGATTGAATATGATGATATGCAGACGGTTGTGTGGTCAGATGGCAGCATTCTAGCTAAACCGAAAAATGACAAATGGATAGTCGTCAAGTAGTTTGGGTCTAACGAATCGTTGAAACCGAGCCCATTACGTGTGGTTTTCCAAGTGCCCGGCTCCGGTCAAGAATTCGCGGACTGAGGTTGGCTGGCGACCCTGATGTCTTTCCCCGCTCAGTTCTTGACGCTCCGCCTCTGTTTTCGTTCCAATTGCCCTCCACCCGTTCCGTTCCATCGTGCCCACCCGTCGGCAAATGGGCCGGTTTAACTCTATGTTAGCCTGAATTATATAATATGGGAATCAAGAAACTAATAGCGCTATCATTCCTGGTATTGTACTTTGGATCATATTCTATTCTATCAATTAATGGTCGATATGTTCCAGCTATATTTGGAATTATTGGGATTCGCGGGCATGAGGTTGAATGGTCGTTTAAATATATGACTACCGGCAACGACGTAAGTAGCTTAAAGGTAAACTGGGCGTTGTTGTTTTTGTATTTCCCTCCGCATTTAGTTGACTGTTGGCTGTTTCGTGGACATGGAAAAATGGATGAATCAGAATTGGTCCGACAACCAAATTGGCATAACTAGAAATGATTCTAGAATTATGGGATCAGGCTAACC
>JALHRW010000373.1 GCA_022841245.1 Planctomycetota bacterium | reverse complement strand
CGTGCCAGAGCCAGCTTTAGTCCATAAATTTCTACATGACAATTACTTATGGGTTAGTCGCACGATGCGTCGCCAGCATAAACGACTCTATTTCGCATCGTGATGCATATCATCTGATGCAAAATAGCATCACAATTTATGACGCGGATCTGCCGGCGACCACCGGACAAGGACTTAGCGCGGCCGCCATTTGGCACACTCGACGCAATCAGCCCAACGGATCATGTCATAACCCACCAGGAGCCCATCATGCTCGACTTCAATCGCGACGTCATCGAGGCCAGCCACCGCCAGCCGGTGCTGGTCGACTTCTACGCCACCTGGTGCGGCCCGTGCAAGATGCTCGCGCCGGTCCTCGACGCGGCGGTCAAGACGGCGAGCGGCCCGCTCAAGCTGGTCAAGATCGACACCGATGCGAACCAGGACCTGGCGGTGAACGCCGGCGTCTCCGGCATCCCGGACGTGCGTCTGTTCGTCGGCGGCAAGCAGGTCGGCGCCTTCACCGGCTTCCGTCCGAAGCCGGCGGTCGAGCAGTTCCTCGCCAGCCATGTCGCCAAGTCCGCCTAAGGATCCACCATGCCCATCACCAGCCTCCAGCCCTGCGACCTCAGCCAGCGCCTCGCCGCCGGACCGGTCGCGCTCATCGACGTGCGCTCGCCCGGCGAATTCGCCTCCGGCCACGTTCCCGGAGCGCGCAACATGCCGCTCGACCGTCTCGACGCCGCCGCGGTCGCAGCCCTGCCGCGCAGCGGCCCGCTGCATGTGATCTGCCAGGGCGGCGTGCGCAGCCGCAAGGCCTGCGAGCAGCTGGCGGCGGCCGGCATCGGCGAACTCGTCGACATCGCCGGCGGGACCAGCGCGTGGCAGGCGGCCGGACTGCCGGTCGAAGGCACGGGCGGTGCGGTGTTCGGCGTCGAACGCCAGGTGCGCAGCATCATCGGCGCGGGCGTGCTCACCGGCGCGGTGCTCGCCCTCACCGTGCATCCGTACTGGGCGGCGCTCAGCGGCTTCTTCGGCGCCGGCCTGCTGATGGCCGGACTGACCAACCTCTGCCCGCTCGCCATCCTGGTGGCAGCGATGCCGTGGAACCGTTCCGCCCCCGTCGTCGCCGCCGGCACCTGCTGCGCGAAGTGAGCTGATCATGCCCCATCGCACCATCATCGTCGGCGGCGTCGCCGGCGGAGCATCCTGTGCTGCGCGCCTGCGCCGACTCGACGAGCAGGCCGAGATCGTCGTCTACGAGCGCGGCCACTTCGTCTCGTTCGCCAACTGCGGCCTGCCCTACCACATCGGCGGGGTCATCAGTGACGAGGCCAAGCTGCTGGTCGCCTCGCCCAAGCTGCTGAACGACCGCTTCCGCATCTCAGTCAAGGTGCGGCACGAGGTGGTCGCGATCGATCGCGCGGCGCAGACCGTCACCGTGCGCGATCTCGCGACTGGCGTCGAGTCGCGTGACCGCTACGACCATCTGGTGCTGTCTCCCGGGGCGAACGCGATCATCCCGCAGATCCCCGGCGTCGACCTGCCCGGCGTGTTCACCGTGCGCACGGTGCCGGATGCGCGCACCGTGCGAGCCTGGATCGACGGCCACCAGGCGACCCGCGCCCTGGTCGTCGGCGGCGGCTTCATCGGCCTGGAGATGGCGGAGAACCTGCGCCACCGCGGCCTGGCCGTCACCCTGGTCGAGAAGGCTGACCAGGTGATGCCGCCGCTCGATCCCGAGATGGCCGCACCGGTGCGCTCGCGCCTGGCGGACAACGGCGTAACCGTGCTGCTGGGCGACGCCGCGAGCGCGATCCGCCAGGAAGGCGCCGAACTGCGCGTCGCCACCGAGCGCGGCGCCGAGGTCGTCACCGACCTGGTCATCCTCGCCATCGGCGTGCGTCCCGAAACCACGCTGGCCAAGCAGGCCGGGCTGGAGCTGGGTCCGCGCGGCGGCGTCAAGGTCGATGCGCAGATGCGCACCAGCGACCCGCGCATCCTCGCGGTGGGCGACGCGGTCGAGGTCGTCGACCTCGCCACCGGCGCGCCCGCGCTCATCCCGCTCGCCGGCCCGGCCAATCGCCAGGGCCGTCTCGCCGCCGAGGTCATCTGCGGACGCCCGGGTGCCTTCCGCGGCGTGCAAGGCACCGCGGTGTGCGGCATCTTCGGCCTCACCGTGGCGATGACCGGAGCGAGCGAGAAGTCGCTCAAGCGCGCTGGCGCGCCCGCTCCGGGCGTGGTCCGCCTGCATCCGGCCCACCACGTCGGCTACTACCCCGGGGCCAAGCCGATCCATCTCAAGCTGCTCTACCGCACGGATGACGGCCGCGTGCTCGGCGCCCAGGCGGTCGGCGAGGAGGGGGTCGAGCGGCGCATCGACGTGATCGCCACCGCCATGCGTCTGGGCGCCACGGTCGACGATCTCGCCGACCTCGAGCTGTGCTACGCGCCGCAGTACGGCGCGGCCAAGGATCCGGTCAATCTCGCCGGCATGGTCGCGACGAACGACCGCAACGGCGACGCCCCGGCCCTGCCGTGGAGCGCGGCCGACGACACCGGCTTCACCGTGCTGGACGTGCGCGAGCCGGGCGAGTGGGCCGCCGGCCACCACCAGCGCGCCATCCACATCCCGCTGCATCTGGTGCGCGACCGCCTGGACGAGATCCCGCGCGGTCAGCCGTTGGCGGTGTACTGCGCCGGCGGTCAGCGCAGCTACTACGCGGTGCGCCTGCTGCGCCAGCATGGCTTCGACGCGCGCAACCTCTCGGGTGGTTGGCAGAGTGCGCGGCACCGCGCCGCGGCCCAGGC
>JALHRW010000372.1 GCA_022841245.1 Planctomycetota bacterium | reverse complement strand
GAGTTGTAAGGTTCTCTTTGTTCCCATTCAAGGTGAAGTACGGACCTGCTTGGGGACACTGAAATTCGGCTAACGAATCGTTGAAACCGAGCCCATTACGTGTGGCTTTCCAGGTGCCCGGCTCCGGTCAAGAATTCGCGGACTGAAGTGACTGGCGATCCTGACGTCTTCCCCCGCTCAGTTCTTGACGCTCCGCCTCTGTTCTCGTTCCAATTGCCCTCCACCCGTTCCGTTCCATCGTGCCCACCCGTCGGCAAATGGGCCGGTTTAACTCTGTGTTAGCCTAATTATGCGACTACTAACGAGTAAACAGGCCAAGGAATTATTTTCCTCTGGATTTGAACAGCAGTTAATTCGATCTGCATATGCCAGATTTGGTGATGTAAACGACGTACTACGCTGCAACTTATTTGCTCTAATAATTAGGGAACTTATACGGATAACAATGGCAAGGATTGCGCCAGACGATAAAATTAGAATGACAACTTGGTACACGCCCTATGATGATGATAAAATTACTAGAAGTGATCGGTATAGGTTTGCTATAACAGGACATCTTGGTAATGACGTACTAGAAAAACATCCATCTATTGAATCAATTCAGGTTAGCAAAGAATTGGCGAAGAAGTCAGAGTTACTAAGCAAGTACACCCATATTTCAGAAGGCACGTATACACTGGACGTCGATGAATGTGAGAAGTTCAAATGTGACATAGAAGATATATTACTAAACTATGTCGATGAGTTTGTAGTAAAGTGCGGTAATGTCCAAAAGGTCATCCATGGTATCATAGCGGATATGATCCGGTCACGCATTGAAGCAGCAATCGTAGACGAGTCTGATACGATTGCTGCTGGTACCGATATAATTGGTTACGATATTGATGATTACGGTGTATGTGACATAAGGAGTGAAGAGATTTTAGTTTCTGGAACTGGTAATGTCGAGATAGCCTTTTATAGTGAAAGTAATGGTTCACGTACAGTTTCGGGATCAGATAATTATGGTTATAAATTTGAAATCAGAATAGACAATCACTCCCTTGATATCAACGTATTGAATGTAAAGATTGTAAATTAGGCTAACGAATCGTTGAAACCGAGCCCATTACGTGTGGTTTTCCAGGTGCCCGGCTCCGGTCAAGAATTCGCGGACTGAAGTGGCTGGCGATCCTGTTATCTTCCCCCGCTCAGTTCTTGACGCTCCGCCTCTGTTCTCGTTCCAATTGCCCTCCACCCTGTCCGTTCCATCGTGCCCACCCGTCGGCAAATGGGCCGGTTTAACTCGATGTTAGGCTGCAAATGAAAATAATTGCGGTATTTATACTTATGATGGTAGTGGTTGGATGTAATGCTAGGCATAGAACACATTCTGTTCGAACTGGGGATATGGGTGGGCTTACGATGAGTTTACCAAGTTATAACATTTCATATGATGATGTTCCTGCAGCTAATGTGCCACATCTCAAAACCTGGATTGAAGAGGTTAGTATTGGTGATTCGACCAACGAATTATGGCGGTTGCTAGGGTATAGGCTTGACGCAAATTGCTATGTGATAGTTAAGAATTCAGTAATGAATCGCTATAGGTGTTTGCTGATTGAAAGTTATAAGGTATCTCAGTTTTGGGATGGCGAATATGGAGTGGTCAAATAAAGCAGCCTAACCAGTCGGTACGGGGAGCGCGTGACTTGTGGTCGTGGTTAAGATTGATCTTGTTTGCCACTTAGAATTCTCCTCGTATTCCAGGCAAGTGGGCGTCGCTGCGGTCAAGAATTCGCGGCCGCTAGGATTACCTAACAGATATGGGTCGCCTCCGCCGCTCAGTTCTTGACGCTCCGCTTAATCCCAATCGGTTCCACTCGTATGGGCTGCTATGACTCGGATGGTCCGGGTCACGCGCCCCGGTACCTCTATGTTAGGCGATAAACCAATGAAAGGAATAACATGGCGCAGGTAGAGGATTGTAAGATCTGTGGAAGTACTGTTATGTTGAACAGTAAGGGTCAGTGTCCATCATGTGGAAAGTATCCGAATGATCCAAAGGCTGTGGAGATGGAAAAGAACAAAATTGATATTATGGTTCACATTGATGCGGGATATCACAAGGGGCAATCACGAGAAGAAATTATTGAAGCAACATTGCGAAATGGATATAAAGAGAAGGATATAATTGCTGCAATAAATGAGTATGGGACAAAGGAGATAATTCGGCTATCAGAGGCATATGGGAAAAACATGGTTATAGGTGGCGCAATTGCAGCAGTCGGACTTACTATTACAGTATTAACATATCTAGCGGCTAGTGAAAGTGGTGGATTTTACATTGTTGCCCATGGCGCAATTGTTTGGGGCATAATACAACTCGTGGTAGGCTATGCCCAATATAGGAAGGCGAAGAAAGCCCTTGGCATTTAGGGAATCGCCTAACGAATCGGTACGGGGAGCGCGTGACTAGTGGTCAAGGTTAAGATTTATCTGGGTCGCCACATAGAATTCACCTCGCGTTCCAGGCAAGTGGGCGTCGCTGCGGTCAAGAATTCGCGGCGGCCAGGATTACTTAGCAGATAGGCTCTCCACCGCCGCTCAGTTCTTGACGCTCCGCTTAGTCCCAATTGGTTCCACTCAGATGGGCTGCGATGATTCGGATGGTCCGGGTCACGCGCCCCGGTACCTCTGTGTTAGTCGACAAACTATGAAAAAGCCTACAGATTTCGTCTCGTTCCTTACAAATTTAGTAAGTCATGGGAAGAGTCTCCACTATAAGGATAAATATGGGGCGGTTGTTAGGCTGGCGA
>JALHRW010000371.1 GCA_022841245.1 Planctomycetota bacterium | reverse complement strand
CGAGGCCGCGCTGCGCCGCGACGTCGCCGCCTGCGCCGATGCCACCGCGGTGCACGACCTGCTCGCGCGCGAGATCGTCGCCTATGCCGCCCTGGCCGATCGCCTCGCTGCTGAACGTGCCGCGCTGCGCAGCGAAGTGGTACAGGCGGCGCAGTCCGCCGACCGCGGTGAGCCAGTGCCTGGCGCGCGGGTCGAGGCGCTCAATCAGGCCTTCTCCTGCGCTTCGCGCACGGTCACGGCGGTGGCCATGGTGGCGGCGCGTCACGATGCGTGGCGTCGACGCGACGCGCCGCATCCCGACCTCGCGCTGCGCACGCTTGGCGCCTCGCTTTCGGCGGTGGCGGCGCTGGAACTGTACGACAGCTATCTGCTATGCGGCGCGCTGCTCGCGTCGCAGCCGCAGGTGCGCAAGATCGTCGATCGCGGCGATGCCGCCTTGGGCAACGTCGGTGGCCAGCTCGACGGGCTGACCCGCGACTACCTCGACCTGGCGCGACGCTACCGCACGCACGACACCATCACCTTCCTGCGCGAGCATCGCGCGCTGATCGAACGCGATGACGTGCACCGCGTCTGGCTGCGCGAACGCGTCGCCGCCAGCCCGAGCGCACGCACGCTGCGGGCGCACTGGCTGGTGCCGCTGGGCGAGTACGCCGGCGAGACCGCCAACCTGGTGGAGAGCGACCTGCGACGCCTGGGCGATGCGGCCATGGGCGGCGCTTCGCAGGGCTTCGGCAACGCAGTCGGCGCCGTGCAGTTCCGTCGCGGCAAGATGTTCGACGATCCTGCGACCGAGGCGGCGCTGCGCGCGGTGCTGCGGCCTGGCGACATCCTGCTGGAGAAGACGCCATTCCGCCTCACCGACCGCTTCATCCCTGGCCACTGGGGCCACGTCGCGATCTGGCTCGGATCGGAGTCCGAGGTGCGCGCGATTCTCGGTGACGATCCGCTGCTGGCGGCGCATGGCCGCGAGCTGTTCGCCGGGGCTGGCGTGTGCGAAGCGCTGCGCGACGGCGTGCAACTCAACCCGTTGTCGCGCTTCCTCGACGTCGATGACATCGCCGTGCTGCGCTGCCAGTTGACCCCGGTCGAGCTGGCCCAGCACCTGCGCCGCAGCCTGCGCCAGCTGGGCAAGGACTACGACTTCAACTTCGACGTCGAGACGGCGGATCGCATCGTCTGCTCGGAACTGGTCTACCAGGTCTTCACCGGCATCGCGTGGCCGACCGGCAAGGCGCTCGGTCGCGCCACCATCAGCCCGGACCAGGTGGCCCTGCGCAGTCTCGCGGGAGGACCGCTGGCAGTGGTAGCGCTGTGGCATGACGGCGCCCGCGTCGGCGGCGACCTGACGGCAGCGATGGATCGGCTGCTCAACCCGTAACCGCATCCACCCCTGGTGGTTGCAGCGCACACGCCCCCGCCTGTGGGGGGCCACGGGCGGATTGCGCCAGTGCGCATCATGCGCTAGCATCGGGCCCCATGCCTTTCGCCGGCAATCTCCGTACCCTGCCGTTGCCCGACGTCTTCCAGACGCTCAACAACATCAAGGCCACTGGCGTCCTGCGCCTGCGCTCCAACGCCGGCTCGCGCGACGTGGTGTTCCAGCAGGGCGAGATCATCGGCGTCGGCTTCCTCGACAAGGAGGGCCGCGAGGACCTCGAACTGCGCCTGTCGCTGCTCGGCATCGACCAGCAGCCCGGCGAGCGGATGAAGGGCGTCACCTGGTACTGGACGGCGATGCAGGCGCGGGTGCAGACCAGCCGCGCCGAAATGGACGAGCTGGTCCACGAGCAGGCGCGCGAGCAGCTGCACAACCTCTTCGCCTGGGCCACCGCCGATTTCGGCTTCGACGAGTCCGGACCGGGCAAGACGGTGGCCAACGAACTGGTCGCGCGCAGCCTGGAACGGCCGCTGTCGATCGACACGGCCACCATCCTGCTCGAGGCGGCCAAGCAGCAGGACGAATGGGCGGAGCTGCGCGCCCGCATCCGCGATGAGACCGGGGCCGCAGCGATGGGCTCCTCGCCGGCGCTGGCGCAGATGGCTGCGCACGTGACGGCGGACGCCTTCGAGCTCCCGGTCGAGCCCGAGGAGAGCACCTTCCACCTCTACCTCGATGGCGAATGGCGCGGCCCCTACCCGCGTCAGCAGATCATCGGCCTGGTGCAGACAGGCGAGGTCGCGCCGGAGACCTGGTCGTACGATCCGCTCACGCAGGAGCGCAAGACCCTCGATCAGCTGCTCGGTGGCGAAGCCCGACGCATCACTCCCGACGAGCTGGAGTCGCTGCGCCAGGCAGTGAAGGCGGCCGAGGGCCGTCTCGGCGAAGAGCGCGCCGGCCGCAGCGCCGACCTCGCCGAACTGCGCGGCCTGGCCAGCGAGATCCTGCGCTTGGCGCATGACTGCCAGCTGGCCGATCCGGCGATCTCTGCGGTGGTCGAACGCCTCGCCGAGGTGGTTGGCGGCGAGGACCCTTCGATCGTCGCCCTTGCCGCCGAGACCGTGATCGTCGCGGTGGTGCGCCACCTGCGTGATCTCGGCGAGCGTGAGCTGAACGAGGCGAAGGCGCGCGCCGATCAGCTCGCCCGGCGCATCGTCGACGCCGACGCTGAGCGCGCCGCCCTGGAGAACCAGCTCGCCGAGGCCGAGCGGCGTAGCGACGCCGAACGCGATTCGGCCAGCAGCCTGCGCGAGCGCCTTGCCGCCGCTGCCGAGGACGCCTCGCGACTCAATCAGGAACTCGAGCGCACCCGCCGCGATCCCTCGCGTCTGTCGACCGCGCGGATCAGCGCCCTGCGAACGCCCGAGGC
>JALHRW010000370.1 GCA_022841245.1 Planctomycetota bacterium | reverse complement strand
CGCCGCCGCGAGGTCGAGCCGGCGTTCTCGCAGCCAGGCCGCGGGCGGCAGGCCGGCATGGCGGCGGAACACCCGATTGAGATGCATGGTGGTTATTCGCAGCCGGGCAGCGACTGCGGTCAGGGGTGGCGGCGCGGCCGTGGCCGGCTCCAGCAGGGCGCGGGCGCGCAGGAAGGTGTTGCGGCTGCCGCTGGCGCCCGGTCCGCAGTCCAGCCCGCGGCGGACGGTCAGGACCAGGGCCTGCGCCAGTGCCGCGGCGACGCGCCCGGCCAGCGGCCGGGCCTCGCGTGCCTCATCGCGCAGCAGGTCGTAGAGCCGCAGGCATTCGCCGGGGTTGCCGACTGGCCAGGCGCCATCGCGCGCGCCGAGTTCGCGTTCGAGCAGGCGGGGGAAGGCTTCGCCCTGGACCATCAGCTGCCGCACCGTCATGGGATCGTGCGGATCGCAGCGCACCTCCATCGGCGAACCCAGCGACGAGGCGTAGACCGAGCCGGGGCGCAAGATCGTCTCCGCGCCGCCGCAGGCGAACCAGCCGCGGCCGGCGGTGACCAGGGCCAGGCTGGAGGTGTGCGGCCGTCGGCTCCGCCGGACGTGGAACGAGCCGGCGCGTTCGATCGTGGCGATGGTGAAGGGCAGGTCGGGGCCATCCCCCGGGGGGAAGCGGTGGAGCTCCTCGCGGCGGATGGCGGTGCAGTCGAGATCGGCCATGCGGTGAGGTTATTCTATGCGGGATGGAAGTCAGCCCCGGCCATCCCGGTCCGGTCCGGCGACGCCATGCTGTCGGCCATGGAGCCCGCCATGCCCACCTTCCACCACCCCGCTGAAGAGCTGCCCATCTGCGCCGAGGTCGACGTCCTGGTCGTCGGCGGCGGACCGGCCGGCGTCGCCGCCGCCTTCTCCGCCGCGCGCCTGGGCGCCCGCACCCTGGTGGTCGAGCAGTTCAACTGCCTGGGCGGCGTGGCAACGGCCGGCGGTCACGGCCACATCTGCCTGTTCTCCTCCTACGGCAACCCGGTCTGGGGCACCGACGAGCTGGTCGTCGGCGGCATCCCCTACGAGATGGCGGTCCGCGTCGCCGAGGCTGGCTACGGCACCTTCGACCGCCGCAACGCCGACTTCGAGGTCGAGGGCATGAAGCTGGTCCTGGAGCGCATGGCCGAGGAGTGCGGCGTGCGACTGCTCTACCACACCTTCTTCGTCCGCACCCTGGTCGAGGACGGCAAGGCCGTCGGTGCGGTGGTGCAGAACAAGGGCGGTCGCCAGGTCATCCTGGCGCGGCGCATCGTCGACTGCACCGGCGATGGCGACGTCGCGGCTAGCGCCGGCTGCCCGTTCGAGCAGGGCAACAGCGAGGGGCAGTGCCAGCCGGTGACGCTGATGTTCCAGATCGGCGGCATCGACATCGAGCGGATCCGCGCCTACCAGCGCGAGCAGGCCGACAACAAGCTGACCGCGACCTGGAAGCGGGCGCAGGAGGCCGGCGACATGCGGCCCTTCCAGAGCGTGGTGATGGGTTGGTGGTGGTCGGCTACCCGGCCCGACCAGCTCGGCGTCAACTTCACCCACATCACCGGCGTCGACACGACGAAGGCCGAGCAGCTGACCGCCGCCACCATCGAAGGCCGGCGGCAGGCGGTCGAGACCATCCGCATCTACCGCACGTACATCCCCGGCATGGAGTCGTGCTATCTCATCTCGACCCCGCCGACTGTCGGCCTGCGTGAGAGCCGGCGCATCCTCGGCGACTACCTGTTGAACAAGGAGGACCTGATGGCCGAGCGCGAGTTCCCCGACTCGATCGGCTACGGCTCGTTCTTCATCGACATCCACAACACCAAGGGCATCGGCATGGACACTCGCACGGTCCGCCCGCACAACGGCTTCAAGTACCAGATCCCCTGGCGGGTGCAGTTGCCGCGCGGGATCGAGAACCTGACCACCGCCGGTCGTTGCGTCAGCCTGACGCACGAGGCCCTGGGCAGCGTGCGGGTCATGCCGCAGTGCGGCATCCTCGGCCAGGCCGCCGGAACGGCCTCGGCGCTGTCCCTGGCGCGGGGCTGCACCCCGCGGGCCCTGCCGGTGACCGAGCTGCAGGCCAGCCTGCGCCAGCAGGGGTGCATCCTCGATGCCGCCGATGTGGTGCGGGTCAACGCCGCGCTGCCGCCGCGCGCTGCGGTGCCGGTGAACTGCCCGGCCCACCTGCCGCGCTGCGCCTGAGGCTCAGCGCGGATCGCTGCAGAGCGCGACCAGCTCGTCGACGTGGGCGGTGGCCAGGGCCATCACCGTGTCGGCTGCGCCGTACCAGATCTTCACCTCGCCGGACGGTTCGAGCACCATGCCGGTGGGGAAGATGACGTGGTTGCGGAAGCCGCCGTCGATCTCGTAGGGGGCCTCGGGGAAGATCAGCGGCTGCTTGCTCATGCCAACGACCTTGGACGGGTCCTGCAGGTCGAGCAGGCAGACGCCGGCGCTGTAGCGCTTCTTCCAGGTCGGTTCCCAGCCGTGCTTGCCGCGCGACTCGTCGCGGTCGACGGCGTGGAACACGCACAGCCAGCCTTTGTCGGTGCGGATCGGCGGCGCGGCCGGGCCGATCTTGTCGTTGGCGTAGGGCACGTGCTCGACGCCGAGGACCAGGCGATGGCCACCCCAGTGGCGCAGGTCGGGCGAGCGCGACAGCCACATGTCGAAGCGGTCGCGGCCGCGGCTGTAGACCGGGAACGGGCGGTCGAGGCGGACGTAGCTGCCGCCGATGCGCTCGGAGAAGAGCACCAGGTTGCGGTTGTCGGGCAGGGTGGTCGAGAGAACCTCGAACGACGACAGGTCGTCGTTGGC
>JALHRW010000369.1 GCA_022841245.1 Planctomycetota bacterium | reverse complement strand
TCAGGAGGTTGAACGGACGCATGAGTTACTCCACATGGATCTGAACGAGGGCGACGCCGCTGCACGCGGGACTGACGGCCATGACCTGGTAGTCCCCGCCGTCCTGGCCGGCGCGGAACGCGACCCGGGCAAGGCCTTCGGGACCGGCAACGACGGCGACGCCGTTGCGCCCGGTGGCGAAGGTGCCGAGTGCCGCGGCGCGGAAGGCGACCACGGCACCGGGAGCGGTGCGCACCGCGAGCATCTCTGGGGCAAACGCCAGCGGACGAGCAAGCTGCTGCGTGCTGCGATAGGCGTGGGGCGTGAAGGCGTCCAGACCCGCATCGGCGAGCGGGCTGGGCCGTCCGGGGCAGCGCATGCGGCGTTGATCACAGAGAGCGGCTGGCGGCTCACCGGACGTGGCGCGACCGCGTCGGAGGACATCAGGGTCACCTCGGTCATCGGGAACGACAGCAATGCGGCGTGGTCTTTGCCCTTGGCTCCACCAGCATGGACAGGACGAGGCAGGCAGCGATACCGATCAGGCAGGAGGCATGCTCGTTCCGCAAAAGAAGGACCACGCTCGACTCCTGGCACCGAACCACTCGGTCCGGCGAGCCTGCCATGCAAGTCATTCCCTGTATATAGTTCACGATGTGTTTTTTTTGATGCCCATGAACCTTTTTTCATCTCGATCCTACTTATTTAGGTCCAGCACTATCCTGCCTATCGCCGGGAACGGATGCGGATCCAGCACGGCCGGAATCCATCAATCCGAAGTCCTTGTCCGCGCCCAACAGGACTGGACCCTGCCGCCATGACCAATGCGCGGGAGATCACCGCTCCCCTCCTCGACCTGATCCGCAACGAACTGGCAAGCGATCGGACGAACATCGCCCGGCTCTCACACACCTCCGGGGTCAGCCGCGGGACGATATATGCCACGCTGGTGGCTCCCGGTGAAGGCGGATCCCTGGCCGTCTTGAGTCGATTGGCGGATGCCATCGGCGCCACAGTTACGCTCGTGGTAAAGCCCGGGGTCGGCCCAGCGCATGCCAAGCCAACACCTCGGGCGAAGACGACGGTCACCACCGCACCTGTCGGCACAGTCGGAGCCGATGTCGTATTGCACACCGACGCCGGCCCACCACCAAACGATCCACCTGCTGCAGCTCCAACCAATGACGCCGTTCTCCCCTCGGAAGACATGCCGACGCCGGGAGAGGTAGATCAACACATCAAAGTCCCTTCGAAGGCTGCCTCTTCCAGGCATCTCAATCCGAAGAAGCAGAAGCCGTACCAACCAAACGTCGAGCGGTGGCGCAGTGATGGGGTCATGCTTCAGGCCTGGGCCAAGCACCCCGGCAATGTCCTGGCCATAGCCAGGAGCCTACGCATGAACTCCTGGGCCTGCCGGTGGCGCTTCCTGGTGATGGGCCTGCTGGAACCGCAGAACGCGACGGAAGCCGCACGCATCGCGCAGTACCGCGCCATGGCACAGGCCCGGTGCTCGGGTTGCTCGATCCGCCAGGTCGCGAAGCGCACCAACGTCAGCCAGTGGGTCGCCGACCAGACGCTGCGCATGCTGTCCATCTCCGGCCGCAGGCGAACTGCGCCAGTGCGGATGGAAGCATCGAACTTGGCTCAGAGCGCTGACACTCTCGTTGCCAACCGTCCCGTGTTTGAAGGCATACACGATGATCAACCGCGATGAAACCGGACGTGTGCATGCACAGCAACTGGCATTCCTACCTCAGACAGATATGGTGCTGGCCTATGCGTATCGGCCTCATGTCGCTCGCGTGCCTAACGGCCATGATTCATGGTGAAGAAAGCCGCGGACTAAAACCCCTCGTCGTCGTTGATGCCGAGCAGCATCCGGTCGCCGAGTTCCGTTCGCACCAAGCGCTCATCATCGGCAACAGCCGGTACACGGCGGGATGGCCGGTCTTGGACGGGGTTCGCGACGACGTACCGGCCATCCAGCAGGCACTCGAACGTCACGGCTTCCAGGTCACCGTGGCGCAAGACATGACCAAGGCGCAGATGATCGACACGGTTGACGGCTTCATCGCCGACAAGTGCCAGGACGAATCCTGCCGAGCCGTGGTCTACTACGCCGGCCATGGGCAGACGCTCAACGGCATCGGCTACCTGGTGCCCGTGGACGCACCCTTGCCAGAGGACCGCGCCTTCATCCGGCGCGCCATCCCCATCACCTCGCTCAAGACAAGCGCCCTGCAGGCGCGTAGCCGGCATGTCCTGTTCGCCTTCGACGCCTGCTTCGCGGGATCCATCTTCGTGCCGCTGCGCGGCGCCAATACCTATGTCCTCCGCGCCGCATCAGAACCCGTTCGCATGTTCCTGACGGCCGGCAGCGCCAACGAACAGGTGCCAGACCGGTCCTTCTTCCGCTTCGAATTCATCGCCGGCATCAACGGCCAGGCCGACGCCAACCGCGATGGCTACGTGACGGGCAGCGAACTGGGCTCCTACGTCAAGCAGGCCGTCAGTGACCGTGCCGCCGCCGCCGGCATGCGCCTGACACCCCAGGCCGGCGTCTCCGAGCAGGAAGGTCTGAATCGTGGCGACTTCGTATTCCGCGTCGCCCCGCTGGATACCCCCTCGGTTGCCACAGCACCTGCTCCCCTGCATGCTCCTACGTCTGTCCCGCCCATCGCACAGGTAGGTACTGGTGCAACGGTGCCGATGCCGTCGCAACCGGGACCGACCATCGCCGGTCTACCCCCCTCCATGGGCACCGCTCCAGGGTCGACAGGCAATCCTGCGGCCATACCCAATACGCCGGAGGGTACAGCGGATGCCTATGCGCGACTCGTTGGCGTCTACAACGTGCCGCCAACCAGCGACCCGGACGGGACATATCAGTCCTACTC
>JALHRW010000368.1 GCA_022841245.1 Planctomycetota bacterium | reverse complement strand
AGTGCAAGCTGTTTATCGTACGGTTTTCTACAACACGGACATACTCCGTCTTGAGAGGGAATTACATCCGTTTTGCATTTTTTACAGGTGGCAATATTAGTCATTTTTCGCCTAACACAGAGTTAAACCGGACCATTTGCCGACGGGTGGGCACAATGGAACGGACGGGGTGGAGGGCAATTGGAACGAGAACAGAGGCGGAGCGTCAAGAACTGAGCGGGGGAAGACTTCAGGGTCGCCAGCAACTTCAGTCCGCGAATTCTTGACCGGAGCCGGGGGACTGGAAAAACCACACGTAATGGGCTCGGTTTCAACGATTCGTTAGCAGGATCTCTTATTCATAATCGTATGCATCGAAGCTCATCCTGTACTTAGTAACAACGCCCCTGACGAACCCAACACCAGATTTTGTTATTGGTTTCAGAATCTTTGGTTGAGGAGGCAATGTTCGACGAACTCGAGATTTCAGTCCAACACTCACCGTTGATGATGACTTCAGGTAGTCAATTAATTCCTTATGCTCCTGGTTTATCTGAAGGGCCTTTTCATATATTTTGTCTCTGCTTTTGGGATCAACGTCGAACAGTGCAATTAGGAGACATCTTTGCTGAAAATACCCTAGTTGCTGCGAAAAGTGGTGCTGATACAAATCGATGCATTCCAAAGGATTCGACAGCCTTCCTAGTAGAATTAGGATTAACCCCTTCTCCAAATCTGAGGGCGAATTCACATACGCCGATCTCACTTCCTCCTTTCTGGCCACTATAGATGAGAGATCCATACCGTTCGAAATAAGTAACCTAATCATGTTGTATCTCTGCCAATTAAATAATACCTTCTCTTTGAAAACCAAATCAAACGTCTTGGATATTACTTCCTTATCCGGTACAGCAGCTAGAAATTTTACCCAATAGTCTGTCCTGTCGGGATTTGTCGATAACCTGCTAATAATTGTCGCCTTAATGTCATCATTAAAGACATCTTTAAAGTCAGCGTAATCCATTAAATCAAGAGCACGATTAATGTACGCACGTAACTTCCTATCGTCGCCGTTAGGTTGCGTATTATAAAATATTCTATCCTTTATAACAGGTATTATTCGTATAATATCGTTCTTGACACCACTTCTGATTACCTGTTCACACTCGCTGATGGTAACATCGTCCTCTACGTCAATAAGCTTATCAAACTCGGGTGTTCCCTTTTTGACAATTTTTGTTTTAGACCCATTGAGATACAACCTGTCCTTTTGCAATTCGTCTTGAAGGTCGTGTAGAGCTCTAAGTGCATGCCTCTCCGATTGGCAGCAGATGCGCATATCGTCAACATACCTAAAATACACGTACCGCTTTGCTGCCATATTCGTATCTACCGTATGGAGATACAGACTCCCAAAATAGGAACTTGGGTCATAATTTTGAGGGATTCCGAAATCATCCTTTGACCACAATCTCCATAATTTGCCTAACATTTCAATTACGACCTCATCATTTTCATCCTTACCGCCATGCAAAAGAAGGCGGATCCTATCTTGAAGTTTAGCGATGTTGATATGGTCGTAATATGCTGAAAGGTCTGTAATTAGGACATATTGGATTGATTCCTCAAGTGCACTTCTTCTGAAATCATTAGCGAATGTCTTCCACCTTGCAATTTTCCCCTTAAATGGATATGTATTAGTGTCATCGCCGGGAGTATCTTTCCTGTAAGAATATACAGTATTTGGAATATGTGGGTCAGTTTTCCCAATTAACCACTTCAAACACGCAAGATATATGATTCTATGCCCGGGATTTAGCCAGATACCTTCACGCCACATCCCATTCGATTTGGGGATTTTATCCTGAATTGAAACCATCGTTTCAATTTGCGAAAACTTATGTTTTGTTCTTTCGATGTAGTCATCCGCTTTGTTTTCTAAGTCAGCCCAATAAATCGGATCGAGCCAAAACTCATCATTCTGATCTTCAATCATCCAGGCTATTGCGCTCTTTCGATCAATAACTTTTTTTAGAATGGTATAATCCATGGGGTATCCTGCTAACATTGAGTTAAACCGGCCCATTTGCCGACGGGTGGGCAAGATGGAACGGAACGGGTGGAGGGCAAATGGAACGAAAACAGAGGCGGAGCGTCAAGAACTGAGCGGGAAAGGATATCAGGATCGCCAAAATCTTCAGTCCGCGAATTCTTGACCGGAGCCGGGCGCATGGAAACCCACACGAAATGGGCTCGGTTTCAACGATTGGTTAGACTTAATTTTTCAGGCTACTAATAGTTACAATTCGTAGTATCGAGCAGATCCGCCGGATCTGACATTTAAAACCCGTAAACCAAAGAAACATATAACATATTTATGGGAACTTCCGTCATTGTAAAATACTTTTGTGCCCGTTTTCTGAATTGGCTCTTTCCATACTGACTCTACTTTCACAAAATACGGAACGGCCGTCTCGACATAAACAATGGTGACTTTTGCAAATGGATACTTTGACAATACTTCGTTTTCTGTATCCTTAATTAGTTTCTTCGAACTTAATAAATTTGAACCATAACCCATAGCCACCAATACTGCCATAATGAGTAAAATGTATTTCATATATATGCAAGTTCCTAGATTAAGTCTAACATAGAGGTAGTGTGGGTGCGTGACCCGGACCTTCCGAATCACCGCAAATGGCTTCAGTGGCAACACTTATGATTAAGCGGAGCGTCAAGAACTGAGCGGCGGTGGCGACCTTATCTGCTAAGTAATCCTGGCGCCGCGAATTCTTGACCGCAGCGACACCCACTTGTTCGTAATGGGGTGGCGACCCAATTTGGAGTACTAAGGCGACCTGAACCATAACCACATGTCACGCGCTCCCACTACCGACTAGTTGGGCAGAATTCT
>JALHRW010000367.1 GCA_022841245.1 Planctomycetota bacterium | reverse complement strand
ACTTCATCGACGTGCTCGACGCCCGCGCCCACGCCAGCGAACTGGCGCTGCGCGCCGCGCAGTCGGCCCTGCTGCATGCCGGTGCGCGGGGCTACCTGCTCAGCAGCGAGGTGCAGCGCCGGGTGCGTGAATCGCACTTCGTGGCCATCGTCAGCCCGGCCATCAAGCACCTGCGCAAGGAAATCGCGCGGTTGTCGGCGCCGGAGCTGCCGGCGTGAGTGCCTTGCCTGCCGCCACCGCCGAAGTGCGCAAGATCGACTTTCGCAAGTACATCTGCCATGTCTGCGGCCTGATCTACGACGAAGCCCGCGGCGACGCCGACAGCGGTCTGGCGGCCGGCACACGCTTCGAAGACATTCCCGAGGACTGGGCTTGTCCGATCTGCGGCGTGGGCAAGGCCGATTTCGAGCCCTACGTGCCCGAACCTGCGGTGGCGCGCAGCCTGCGCCGGACGCAGACCGGGGTACGAGGTGCGCACGGCGCACGCGGCGCCCAGCGCACCAGCGAAGGGGTGATCATCGTCGGCGCCGGCCGGGCCGGCTGGGCGGTGGCGCAAGCCCTGCGCCCACCGGCGCGGAAATCCGGCCGCGATGCGCTGCTGCGCGCCAGCCAGCTGCCGCAGCCCGCCCCGCCGGGACATCCGCTGCGCGTGCTCGGCGGCAGCGACCGCGAGCTGATCGACAACGCCAGCACCCAGCCCGACCTCGGCCAGGCCCTGCTGCTGATGAATGGCATCGTCGATGGCGAGGTGCTGAATCCGCGCAGCCGGCTGCGGCGCGAGCTGGAGGCGATCGCCGACCCCGAGGCCCGCCTCACCCACCTGTGGCAGGCGGTGCTGGTCCGCCCGCCCAGTCCGCATGAACGCGACCGCGCGCGGGCCGAGCTGGCGCGCGGGCCGGCCGGCCTCGCCGATCTCGCCTGGGCCCTGCTCAACGGGGCGGAATTCAGGATGGTGCGCTGATGTTTCCCACCCGCCGCGACCTGCTCATCCGCGCCGCCGGATTGCTCGGCGTCTCGCTGCTGCCACCGCTGCTGTGGCCGGCCGAACCGCCGGCGGCCGACGCCCCGCCGATCAAGGCGCGCTCGCTCATCCTGCTGTTCATGGCCGGAGGCATGAGCCACCTCGACACGCTCGACCCCAAGCCCGGCCGCGAGGTGCAGGGCGCGATCGGCGCGATCCCCAGCGCGATCGACGGGGTGATGCTCGGCCAGCACCTGCCGCGGCTGGCCAAGGTGCTCGACCGTTGCGCGCTGATCCGCTCGCTGACCTCGACCCAGGGCGCGCACGAACAGGGCGTCTACTACGTCCGCACCGGCTACACCCTGCGCGGCACCGCGCGGCATCCGGCGCTGGGCGCATGGAACGCCCGGCTGCTGCCGCGACAGAATCCGACGCTTCCGCCATTCGTCGCCATCGGCGCGGACAGCCGCCATCCCGGCGCCGGCTTCCTGCCGGCCGCCTGCGGCCCCCTGCCGCTGGGCGATCCCGAGCGCGGCCTGCCCTTCGCCAAGCCGGCGGCCGGCGTCGACGCTGCACGCCAGGAGCAGCCCGCGCGCTGCTCGCCGACCTCGACGGCCGCAGCTGCGCCCCGGAGGCCGGCAGCGTCCGCGCCTACCGCGAGCTCTACGCCGAGGCCGCGACGCTGATGGCCTCGCAGGATCTCGCCGCCTTCGATCTCGCCGCCGAACCCGAAGCGCTGCGCACCGCCTACGGCGATGACCCGTTCGGCAACGGCTGCCTGCTGGCGCGTCGGCTGGTCGAGCGCGGCGTGCGCACGGTCGAGGTGACACTGGGCGGCTGGGACACCCACGACGACAACGCCGATCGCGTGCAGGAGCGCTGCACCATCCTCGATCGCGGCCTGCCGACGCTGCTCAGCGATCTCGAACAGCGCGGTCTGCTCGCCTCGACCCTGGTCGCCGTGGTCAGCGAGTTCGGCCGCACTCCGCGCTACAACGTGCGCGATGGCCGCGACCATCATCCCAAGTGCTTCAGCGCACTGCTCGCCGGTGGCGGCGTGCGCGGCGGGATGGTACACGGGGCGAGCGACGAGGACGGCGAGGCCCCGGCGCGCGATGCGGTGTCCGTACCCGACCTCAACGCCACCATCGCCCACGCCCTCGGCTGCGACCTGCGGCGAGTTGAACACGCGCCAGACGGCAGGCCGTTCACGATTGCCGACAAAGGCACGCCGCTTACCAATCTCCTCATATGAAGCGCACCCTCATCGCCCTCGCCCTCGCCACCTGCGCCTCGGCCGCCGAAGACCTGTGGACGGCCAAGGTGCAACCGCTGCTCGCCGCCCGCTGCGTCGAATGCCACGGCCCGCAGAAGGCCAAGCACGGCCTGCGCCTCGACAGCATCGATGCCATCATGAAGGGCGGGAAGGACCTCGGCCCGGCGGTCATCGCCGGCAAGCCCGACGAGAGCCCGCTGATCAAGGTCTGCGTCATGCCGCGCGGCGAAGAGATGGCCATGCCGCCCAAGGGCGCGGCGCTGACCACCGAGGAGATCGCCATGCTCAAGGAATGGATCAAGGCCGGCGCCAAGTAGCGGACCAGGACCGCGGGCTTCAGCCCGCGTCGGATCACAGCCGCTGCGTCTGACGCCAGGCGCGCGGCGAGCGCCCGGTGGCGGCGCGAAACGATTTTGCGAAGCGGTGCGCATCACCGATGCCGACCCGCTTCCCGACCATCGCCACCGGCAACGCCGAGCTGGCGAGCAGCCGTCGCGCCTCCTCGATCCGTTCGGCGCGCAGCCAGGCCATCGGCGAGTTGCGCAGATGCCGGCGGAACAGACGCACCAGCGTCGCCGGCGAACTGTCGGCCGCCCGCGCCAGCGCCGCGAGATCGAGCGGCTTCGCCAAGTCGCGGCGCGCCACCGCCACCGCGGCCTGCAGCGCGGCC
>JALHRW010000366.1 GCA_022841245.1 Planctomycetota bacterium | reverse complement strand
CGAGGCGCTCGCGCAGCACGCCGGCGACGCGGCTCCAGGCGAAGCCGTCGCGCGAGCCGTAGGCGACCACCTCGCGGCTGGTCAGGACGATGCGCAGGTGCGCCGGGCTGGCGCCGCCGGCGAGTTCGACCTCGGCGTGGTCGGTGCCGGCCACGCCATTACCGCTCCACACGGCCCAAGCGCGCCGCTCGTCGCGTTTGCTGTGCGGATCGAAGCCGAGACCGACGGAGAAGATGGCGCCTCCGCCCCACTCCAGCGCGACCAGGGCGGGATAGGTCTCGAGGGCCCCTTTGCCCCATGCCGAGACGACGGCGCTGAGCCGCATGGGGCGCTCGTCGCTGCCATCGGCGAGATCGACGGCAGCGACCGCCAGGGCCTGGCGGCCGGGCAGGGCGCTGATCTCGATCGCGCGTTCGAGGAAGCTGATGCCGGTATCGGCTGCGGCAGTGACGGTCCAGCCGGGCGGCGGCTTGGCCCCCGGTGCACCGCTCCAGCCGAGTTCGGCCGCCGGGACCAGACAGGCGAGCGCGAGGAGGCTGGGGACGAGAACGAGGCGAAGGGGCATTTGGGGCACGGTATGGTCGCCGTAAACGGTGTGCATCAGGAACGTTGCGCGACCCGGCACGTGACTGCTCCAGCCTGCCAGGGCTGGACATTGGCATGACTCACGCGAGGCGTATCCGCATGCCGTCGCCCCACCTTGGGTTGTCGCGTTCTTGGGCATGGCCTGTTGCCGGCTGCGCCATGCTCCTGGTCGGATGCAACCGGGCGCAGACGCCGGAGGCCCGCCTGGTGGAGCGCAGCGAGCGAGCCGTCGCCGAACTCGAGCGCCTGAGTCCACGTCTGGCCAAGGCCGGCACTCCTGAAGCCGAGGCTTTGGCCGACCATCTCGCCTCCGTCCGCGAAGGCCTGGCTGCCCTGCCGGTCGCGGCGGCCAGCGACCAGCAGCCAGCGGCCAGCGACCACCGGCCAGCCGACGAGCCCTCCCCGCCCGCCACCGCCCAGGTGCGCTGCCCCGACGAAGGGTGCTGGCGGCTCGGCCTGCAGGTCGAGGCCGGCATCTGGCGTCTGAACCTGGATGGCGGAGGTGGCGAACTCGATGACACCGGCCCGCTCGCCGTCGGTCTCGCCCTCGGACTCGAACGTTGCCAGCCGCTCGACCACCGCCTGGAGTGGAGCTGGGGCGCCGAACTCATCGCCAACCTGCAGGACCGCACCGGCGGGCAGCGCATCGCCCTGGTCGGCGTGCGGCCGTTCGTACGCGGTGCCCTGGCGGTCAGCGATACCGTCGCCCTCACCCTGCGCCCGCTGATCGAGGTCGGCCAGCCCAGCGTCCAGCTGGGCGACGCCCCCGGCGGCGTGCTCGACCAGGCCGACGTCTACGGCGCGGTCGGCCTGCGTGCCGGCTGGCGCTGGCGGCTGGCCGGCGGCGACCTCACCGGCGAACTCGGCTGGCGCCAGGTATGGTTCCAGGCCTCGGCCGGCAGCATCGGCTACAACGTCTCCATCGGCAGCCCCGAGGCCGCGATCGGCTGGAGCGGACGGTTCTGATGCGTGCGCTGCTCGCCCTGCTGCTTGCCGCCATGCTCCCCGCCGCGGTCGCGGTCAGCGGTCCGGCCACCCTGCAGGGCACGGTCGGCGTGCCGCTGGTCGCCGGGATCGTCGCCAGCGGCGGCGCGCCGCTGACCTACGATGCCATCGGCCTGCCCGCCGGGCTGGTGGTCGACCCCGCATCCGGCCGCATCACCGGCACGCCCAGCGCCGCCGGCATCACCACGGTGACGCTGAGCGCCAGCGACGGGTCGTCCTCCGGTTCGACCGTGATGACCGTGACCATCGCCGCAGCCGCAGGCCCCTCGGTGGTCAACGCCGCGGCCTGGGCAGTGAGCGACGGTTCGGTCTGCTCGCTGCAGCTGGTGGCAGGTGCGCTCGCGACCGGCTTCGCTGCCAGCGGCCAGCCCGGCGGCCTGACGCTGTCCGCCGGCGGGCTGCTCGCCGGCACGGCGACCGCTCCCGGCCTCTACAACATCACGGTCTCGGCGGACACCGGCCTCACCTGGACGACGCTGCTGCTCGAAGTCGTCGCCGCCCAGCCGGGCGCCCCGCTCTTCACCGTGCCAGCGCAGCCGGTCGCCGCCGAGGGCGCGACCTTCGCCGCCTTCATCACCGCGCCGGGCGCCACCGCCTTCGCCGCCGCCGACCTGCCCGCCTGGCTGAGCCTCGACGGCGGCGACGGCTTGGTCACCGGCACCCCGGCGGCCGGCACGCCCAGCGCCAACCTGCGCCTGACCGCCAGCATCGGCGGAGCCTCCGCTGCCACCGTGCTCGCCGTCCCAGTAGCCGTCCCGACCGCCGGCGATCCGCTGCCCGCCTCGCCGCCGGTGATCGAAGGCACCGTCTCCTCGGGCCTGGGCTGGAAGGCGACCGCCAGCGCGGTCGCAAGCTGGAGCGCCAGCGGCCTGCCCGCCGGCCTGAGCATCGACGCCGCCAGCGGGCGGCTGCTCGGCTCGCCGACCGCCGCCGGCAACGTCAGCAGCGTGATCACCGCCACGCCGGTGCTGCCCGCCCTGCCGGTATCCTCGACCATCGCCCTGCGCGTACGCACCGCCGCGCCCGGTGCGCCGCAGCTGTCGACCCTGGTCCCGCCGGTGCTGACGGTCGGATCGCCCGCCGCCATCGCGGTGATCGCCGCCGGCGCGCCGACCTCGTATGCCGCCACCGGCAGCGCCGATTTCACCATCGACGCTGACGGCCTGCTGACCGGCACGCCGACCGCCGCCGGACTGCAGGCGGTCACGCTCAGCGCCAGCAACGCCAGCGGCACCGCCGTCGCCACCCTGCTGCTGCAGACCGCGGTACGACTCGTCGCCGCGCCGGCGCCGACCGCGCCGGTCGCCTTCCGCGCCACCG
>JALHRW010000365.1 GCA_022841245.1 Planctomycetota bacterium | reverse complement strand
ACCCGACCGTCGCCAGCTGCACGATTGCCGCCTTCTTGCCCCGAGGGACGCCCCATGCGCCTGCGTTCACCCCGTCCGAACCACCCGCTCGCCCTCTCGCCGCTGCTGCTGGCTCTTGCCGTGCTGGCTCCGGCGGCCGAGGCCGAGCCGGCCCCGGCTCCGGCTCCAGCCCCGGCTGAGCAGCCCGCCCGTCCCGGCGAAGCCGAGGTGGCGGCCGACGCTGCCTACGCCGAGGCCCTGGCCAAGTACCGCGGCGGCGCCTTTGCCGAAGCGCTGGAACTGGTGCAGCGCGCGGTGCAGCTGTATCCGCCGCACGCCGGTGCGCAGCAGCTGCGCACCGACGTCCTGGCGGTGCTCTCCAACCGCGAGAACCGCTTGAAGATGGCGGCCTCGTGGTTCGGCAGCCTGCAGGACATCCGCACCCAGGAGACGCTGGTGCGGCTGACCGCGCTGCTCGAACGCGGCGACAAGGCGATGGCCGCTGGCGACTACGGCGCCGCCGAACTGGACTACGACCGGGTCGAGATCGGCATCCGTTCGTTCCCCTTCGCCTTCGACTGGGCCGAGCTGCCCAAGCAGGTCGCAGCCAAGCGCGCCGAAGCTCGCGACAAGAGCCGCAAAAGCGAGGTCCAGCGCCGCGATGACGACCGCAAGGCCGCCGCCGAGACTGCCCGCCGCCAGGCCGAGCTGCAGATCGAAGCCCTGCGCATGAAGGTCGACGAGCTGATGCGTCGCGCGACGACCGCCTTCAACCGCAAGGATTACCGCCGCGCCGAGGTCGAGGCGTGGAACGCCTACGAGCTCGACCGCCGTCGTGAGGACGCGCGCGAACTGTACCTCGCCGCGCGCCGTGAAGGCCACTACCTGTTCGACGTGCAGTATCGCGCTGAACGCCTGGAGGGCCTCGCGCGCGTCGCCGAAGAGATCCACAAGTCGCTGATCCCGCAGAACGAGCTGCTGATCTACCCCGAGGACTGGCAGCGCCGCACCCTGCGCACGCCACGTGAGATCGGCGCCCAACGCGCCGAGCCTTGGATGGCAGCGCTCAACGATCGCCTCGAACAGCGCGTCACCTTCGACTTCCAGGACCAGTCGTTCGAAGACGTGGTTGCCTTCCTGCGCCAGGTGACCGGTGTCAACATCGTGGTCAGCCCGCAGGTGCTCGCTGCCGGCGGCGGCGGCACGGTGACGCTGAAGGTCCGCGAGATGCGCTTCCGCGACGCGCTGAAGTGGATCCTCGAGATCACCGGCTGGCACATGGCCATCCAGGACCAGGCCATCTTCATCAACAACGAGCCGGTCACCGGCGCGGCCGGCCTGCGCCTCTACGATGTCACCGACCTGATCACCCCGGTGCGAGACTTCCCCGGCGCTGAGATGGCCTACGCCGCAAGCGGCGGCGATGCAGCTGGCGGCGGCAACCTCTTCGGCGGCGCTGCGGCGGAGGAGGAAACCACGGCCAGGGATCCGGAGGAGCTGGTCAACTTCATCAAGAACAACGTCACCAAGAACGACTGGGATCCGGCGCGGAACATCGACATCCAGCAGCGCAGTGGCTCGACCCTGTTCGTCAGCCACACGCCCGAAGGCCACAAGCTGGTCGAGCAGCTGCTCGCCAACCTGCGCAGCCAGACCGCCATGCAGGTCAATGTCGGCGTGCGCCTGCTCGACGTGCGCAAGGGCTTCTTCGAGGAGATCGGCGTCGAGTGGCACAACAACCCGCAAGCCCTGATCGCCACCTCTGATGCGC
Source organism: Planctomycetota bacterium (assembly GCA_022841245.1). Lineage (GTDB taxonomy): Bacteria > Planctomycetota > UBA11346 > UBA11346 > UBA11346 > UBA11346. The sequence continues at coordinate 1,167 of JALHRW010000365.1, read as the reverse complement.
GCGATGTCGGCTTCGGCACTGTCGGCCGTGAAGGTGGCGCCACCTACAGCAGCGGCTATTCCGTCATCGGAACGACCCGGCAGAACATGCCCGACAACGCCACCACCTACAGCGTCACCCCGTCGGACAACGCTTCCCAGCCCCGCGGCCTGGTGCTCGAAGGCGCCCTCAACACCGCCAGCATCCTCAACGTCGAGCAGTTGAACGCCATCTTCAGCGCTGCCGAGGACGAGACCGATGCGACCATCCTCAGTCATCCGCAGCTGACCTGCTTCAACGGCCAGCGCGCCAACGCCGCGTTCATCAACCAGTACGCCTACATCAGCGACTACGAGATCGTCTCATCGAACTACGATCCGGTCATCACCGTGCTGAACTACGGCAGCCTGCTCGATGTCCGCCCGGTCATCTCCAGCGACCGCAAGTACGTGACCATGGAGATCCGGCCGACCAACGTCGGCTTGGCCGGCGTCTTCATCGAGACCATCGTCGCCCAGCAGGTCGTCGGTGGCGGCGGCGGCAACGCTGGTGGCGCGGTCATCCCCGCCGTCGGCTACCCCATCGAACTGCCCAACGTCGAAGTGCAGACCCTGCGCTCGACCGTCATGCTGCCCGACCGCGGCAGCCTGCTGATCGGCGGCTTCAATCGCACCCTGCGCCAGCGTACCCACAGCGGCGTGCCCTTCCTGTCGCACATCCCGTTCCTCGGCCGCCTGTTCAGCCGCAACGGCACCTACGACGACAGCCGCAAGACGTTCTTCCTGCTCACTGCCACCATCCTCGATCTCGACGAGCACGAGAAGCTGCAGTGAACGACGGGCGCGGCAGACGGGACGGTAATGCCGGGGCGCGCATGCGCTGCCCGCACCGCCCCCGTGTGCTCGCGCTCAGCCTGCTTGCCGTCCTTGCCAGCGCGGTCGAGGAGGCGCCGCCCCGCGTGCAGGTGCCCGTGCCGCAGGCCGATGCACCGCCGGCCCGGGTCGACCGTGCCGACGGTGCGGTGGTTCGGGTCCAGGCCGACGGCGCTGACCTCGCTGCCGCCTGCGATGATGCCGCCTTCCTCCTGGCTGCAGGCCGCGCCCGCGAGGCCCGCGCCCGCCTTGACGCGGTGGCTCGCCTCGCCGCTCCGGACCACCCGCAGGCAGCCCGTGCCGCCAGCCTGCTCGC
>JALHRW010000364.1 GCA_022841245.1 Planctomycetota bacterium | reverse complement strand
GCGCCGGCCAGCAGCGCGGCGGCGGCGAACAGGCTGCGGCGGATGTTGACCGGATCCTGCGCGACGGCCGGCGGGTCGACCACCACCACCTGGCTGGCGTCGAGCCGGCTGGCGACCTCCTCCTCGCCCAGGCGGGTGAGCAGGCGCTCGGACATGCGCTCGCGGGTGGCGCGCTCCTCGCTCAGCTGCTGCAGGCGGATGAGGTCGGCGCGGTAGGCGTTGAGGTCGCTCTCGGCGGTGGCGACGCGGTCCTGCAGGCTGGCGCGCTGCAGCTTCAGCTCGGCGGTGCGCACCGCGATGGCCGCCGTCGCTGCCTCGACCGCTTCGCGCAGGTGGGTGCGCTTGGCGCGGATCTGCTCGGTCACCTCGACCATGCGCGGGTGGGCCGGCTTGTACTTCTGCGCCAGCTGGGTGCTGTGGTCGTAGAGCGCGTAGAGCAGCTGCTGCTGCTCGACCACCTGGGGATGGCGGTTGACCGCGTCGATGCGCTGCAGCGCCATCACCGCCGCGTCGGGCTCGCTGCTGCTGGCGCGGGCTGCGATCACCTGCTGCTGCGCCGCCTCGGCCTCGGCCAGGGCGTTGTCGAGCAGGCTGCGCTGGCGGGCCAGCTCGACCAGGCGCTCGGTCATCAGGTTCTTGTCGGGATCGCTGTCGATGATGTTGCGCTGCGAGCGGAACTCCTGCTCGGCGGCGCGGGCAGCCTCCAGGCGCTCGCGGGCGCTGGCCACCTGGGTCGAGAGGAAGCCCAGCGCGCCTTCGGCCCGCTGCCCCTTCATGCGCATCTGCTGCGCTAGGTAGGAATCGATCGTCGCCTGCAGCAGGGTCATGGCGCCCTGCGGCGACTCGTCGCGCACCGACACCTGGATGACCCAGCTGTCGCGGCTGGTCGCCACCTTCATGCGCTGGCGCAGCGCCTCGGTCGGCTCGCGTGCGGTGCTGTAGGGCGGGCGGCTGTCGGCCCCGGCGGCGGTCAGGGCGGCCTTCAGCGCCACCTCGGACTGCAGCATGTCGCGCTGGGTGTTGAGCAGGCTGAACTCGATGCGGCCGGACTCGGGGTCGTTCTGGAACTCCACCGCCTTGCGCCCACGGTCGACCGCCAGTTTGGCCTTGGCTTCGAAGAGGGGGGTCTGGCGCATCAGTCCGACGAACAGGCCGATACAGACCGCTAGGCCGACGCCGGTGCACAGCCAGCGCCGGCGCCAGGCAACAGCGGCCAGATCGGCCAGGCTCATCGACGTCGGTGCTTCAACGGGTTGGCTCATGGGATGGCCCGCCTCTGTATCGTGCGCCCAGTGGGCTGTCCATCGCGCCGTAGCGTGGGATGCCTGGCGAGGTGGAGCTTGCCCACCAGCCGGGCGTCCATACCTTCGGCTCAACTACCATGGGATTCATTCAATGCGCCTGATCGCCATCCTGCTGCTGACCGTCCTCTGCTTCGGCCTCTCCGCCGCGGACGTCAACTTCTCCGCCGCCGACCTGACGGCGATCGCCGAGAAGGCCAAGACCATGAAGGTCGGTGAGGCCTCCTCGGTCAAGGTCATGGTCGATGGCAAGGCAGTCTATGTCGGTGTGGTGATGGGCGCCAATGGCGTGACCGTGGCCGGCGAAGGCATCCAGGGGGCGACGCTCAAGTTTGCCTTCACCGACCAAGGTCTGGCAGTGCAGGCCACTCAGGCTGGGCAGCCGACCAAGACGGTGCTGGTGCAGAACAACCAGATTGCGGCGGCGGATTCCCGGGTGTCAGGGGCTTTCGGGGCGGGGGCGGTGTCCACCTTCAAATACGCTGAAAAGGTACAGGAGGCGAATCAGCAACTGCATTCCGGCCGCGACGCCGCCAAGTACCTTCGTGACGTGAACAGCATTGTTTCGACCCACCTCGGCCTTGTGTCGACGTGGAGTTTCAGCAACTCGGTCATCCCCCTGTTCGTCAGCGCTGCGGTGACGCAGAACAACAGCAACCAGCAGGCGGTCATCGCCAGCAACGCCAGCGGCGCGCCGAATCCCTGACGTGATGCCGTCCCTACCGCGCGCCCTGGCCCTGCTCGGGCTGGTGGCGTTGCTCGCCGGCGCCGAGCCGGCACCCGACGCGGGCTACCGCTTGTACCCCGGTGACCTGTTGTCGGTCCAGGTCTTCGACCACCCCGATCTCAGCTGCCAGATCCGCGTCCCGGTCAGCGGCGGCTGCGCCTTCCCGCTGCTCGGCGACATCGGCGTGCTGGCCGGCCGGCCGCTCAACGAATTCCAGGCTGAACTCCGCCGCCGGCTCGAGGCCGACTACATTCAGCAGGCGGTGATCACCACCACGCTGACCGAGTTCGGCCCGCGCTTCGCTTACGTCCTCGGCAGCGTCAAGCTGCCCGACGCGGTCGAGCTGCACCCGCTGCGCACCCTCACCGCGATGCAGGCCATCGCCCAGGCCGGCGGCTTCCAGGACGACGCCAACCGCGGTGGCGCCCAGGTGGTGCGCGACGACGACGCCCACCCCGGCCGCAAGCTCGCCCTGCCGGTGCCGGCCACCGACCAGCTCGCTTCGCTCGCCGCCGACGTGGCGCTGATGCCCGGCGACGTGGTCATCGTCCCGCGCCTCGACCGCATCTACGTCATCGGCAAGGTGACCAAGCCCGGCGCCATCAGCCTGCCCAGCCAGGAGGTCCTGACGGTGAGCAAGGCGATCAGCCTGGCCGGCGGCTTCGACCGCTTCGCGGTGCAGGACGGCGTGCAGCTGGTGCGCACCGGCGTGGTCACCCCGATCGACGTGAAGGGCATCCTCTCGGGCAAGAAGCTCGAGGATCCGGTGCTGCGGCAGGGCGACACGGTCTACGTCCCGGAAGCTCGCTTTTAGCCCGGGGGCGCGGCCCCCCCACCCCCCCCCGGGGCCGGTTTTGCCCCAGCCCCCGCAGGGCACCCCGCGCGGGAGCCGGGGGGT
>JALHRW010000363.1 GCA_022841245.1 Planctomycetota bacterium | reverse complement strand
CAGGCGGTAGGCGGGCGCGGTGCGGATCGGCGCAATGAGACGCCCGCCGAGCGCGAGCAGCTCGCGGTTGAGCGGCTGGCCGCTGAGGTGCGCGCCGAACACCGCCAGGGCCACGCCGCCGTCGTCGCCGGCGATCAGCTGCGGACCGCGCAGCCGCTCGCCCATCACCCCCATCGGCAGGGCGATGGCGTCCTGCACCACGGCGCCGAGGCGTGCGATCAGCAGGTCGTGCCAGGCCGGGGCGAACAGGGTCGCGCCGGTCGGCAGTCCGCCAGGCGTGAAACCGCTAGGGATGGCGGCGGCGCAGGTGTCGAGCAGGTTGGCGAAGTTGGTGAAGCGGCCGAGCCGGCTGTTGACCCCGACGGGATCGGCGGCGACTTCGGCCAAGCCGGGATGGCACGGCGCGGTCGGCAGGCACAGCACGTCGCAGCGCGCCCATTGCGCCTCGGCCTGCCGGCGCAGCTCGGCGATGCGGTAGATGCCGCGGAAGGCGGCGACCGCGTCGTGCGCGCGGCCGCCGCGGATGATACGCGCCACGGTCGGATCGGCGCCGGCCGGACCGCGCTCGAGGATGTGGCCGACCGCGGCGGTGCGCTCGGCGACCCAGGCGCCGCCGTAGAGCGCAGCCGCCGCCTCGCGGAAGGGGGTGTAGTCGATCTCGACCACGGCATGGCCGAGCCCGCGCAGCACGTCGAGCACGCGGCGGTGCCCGGCCAGCCAGTCGGGATCGACATCGTGCAGTTCGGCCGCGGCGGGGACGCCGATGCGCAGCGGGCCGGCTGGCAGGCATGGGATCTCGGCTCGGCGAGCCCACGGATCCTCGGGATCGAAGCCGGCGATGGCGACCAGCGCGGTCCAGGCCTCGACCACGTTGAGGGCGAAGACCGAGACGCAGTCGAGGCTGGCGCAGGCCGGGACGACGCCGCGCGTGCTGACCCAGCCGCGCGTCGGCTTCAGCCCGACCAGGTTGTTGAACGCCGCCGGTACGCGACCGCTGCCGGCGGTGTCGGTGCCGAGGGCGATGCGGCAGGCGCCGGTGGCGACCGCGACCGCCGAGCCGCTCGACGAGCCACCGGGAATGCGCGCCGCGTCGAAGGGATTGACCGGCACGCCATAGGGCGAGCGCGTGCCGACCAGGCCGGTGGCGAACTGGTCGAGGTTGGTCTTGCCGACGATGCGTGCGCCCCACGCACGCAGCCGCGCGACGCACGCGGCGTCGCGAGCCGGGACGTAGGCCGCCTCCGGGCAGCCGGCGGTGGTCGGCATGCCGGCGACGTCGATGTTGTCCTTGATCGCGGTGAGCGGCCCGTCGCCGGGCGGCGGTTCGACGCGGTGGATGAAGATGCTCATGCCCGCCCCCAGCGTTCGCGCTCGGCGGCGAAGGCGGCGCGCTGCAGGCTGCGGAACGCCGCGATGCTGCCGTCGTTCTCGCGCAGGAACGCGCTGTATGCCCCGCCATCGAAGACGCCGTCGGCGATGCGCGGCTGCCAGCGCCCGGCGCGGCAGTCGGCGCGCAGGTCGAGCAGCTCCTCGGCGCCGACCGGATGCCAGCGGATGCGGTCGAAGTTCCTGAGCAGCGCCGGCTGGGCCTCGCCGGTCCGCCACACCGGCACGGTGCGGCCGACGAACTGGTAGCCGCCAGGGCCCTCCATGCCGTAGATGCACATGTAGGCGCCGCCGATGCCGACCGCGTTCTCCGGCGTCCAGGTGCGCGCCGGGTTGTACTTGGTGGTGACCAGGCGGTGGCGCGGATCGGTCGGGGTCGCCACCGGCGCGCCGAGGTAGACGTCGCCCAGGCCCAGCACCAGGTACTCGGCATCGAAGACCAGGCGGCGCACCTCGTCGACCGAGTCGAGGCCGTTGATGCGGCGGATGAACTCGATGTTCCACGGGCACCACGGGGCATCGGGGTTCACCGTCTTCATGTAGATGTCGATCGCCTTGCGCGTCGACGGGTCATCCCACGACAGCGGCAGATGCACGGTGCGCGACGGCACGGTGGCGCGTTCGGCGTCGGGCAGGCCGGCGTCGAGCAGGCCGAGCAGATCGACCACGCGGTGGGCCGGCAGCCGCGCCGGATCGAAATGCACCTGCAGCGAGCGCACGCCCGGGACCACGTCGATGATGCCGGGGATGCGGCGCTCGCGCAGCGCCTGGTCGAGCAGTTCGACACGCAGACGTAAAGCCAGGTCGAGTTCGGCTTCGCCGTACTCAAGCAGCACGAAGTCGTCGCCGGCCCGGCGCAGGCACAATGCCGGCCGGCCGCGGCCAGCGGCGCGGCGGGTGATCACCGCTGGGTCGGACTCGCCGCGGGCCGGCCGCCGCCGCACCGGGAGGGCGAGGTGCTCGACCAGGGCCGCATTGTCGACCCGCCGCGCCTCGGCCTCGGCCAGGGTCAGGCGGACGAAGCGCACGCTGTCGCCTGGACGCAACTGGCCGAGTTTCCAGCGTTCGGCCTGCGCCACCACCATCGGGCAGACGAAGCCGCCGCAGCTCGGGCCGTCGGGGCCGAGGATGATCGGCATGTCGCCGGTGAGGTCGACGGCGCCGAAGGCGTAGGCGTTGTCGTGGATGTTCGACGGATGCAGGCCGGCCTCGCCGCCGTCGGCGCGCGCCCACTGCGGCTTCGGCCCGACCAGGCGGATGCCGGTGCGGTTGCTGTGCGGATGCACCTGCCAGGCGGTGGCGTAGAAGGCGCGCATGCCGGCGGCGGTGAGGAAGTCGGGCGCAGCGTGCGGCCCTTCGAGCACGCCGACCTCCCACGTCTTGCTGTGCTGCGGGCGTGCCGCCGGCGGCAGCGGCCGGGGGCAGGTGGAGAGCTCATCAGCGGCGACCACGCGGGTCAGCGGCAGCCAGTCGCCCGCGGTCAGCGGCTTGCCGGTAGCGCCGCCGAAGCCGCCGAGGTCGAAGGTCGCAGCCGAGCCGAGGTACGGCT
>JALHRW010000362.1 GCA_022841245.1 Planctomycetota bacterium | reverse complement strand
CGGCGGCGAGATCCTTGCGCAGGGTCGCGGCTTCGGTCGTGAGCGCCTGCAGCTGCTGCGTCGCCTGGGCGGCTTGGGCCTGGCCGGCCTCGGATCCGGCGCGTGCGGTGTCCAGCTCGCGGCGCTGGGCGGCCAGCTCGGCGGCGGCGCGCTCGCGCTCGGCCTCGAGGCGGTCGACGCGCTCCTGCGCGTTGCTCATGCGGCCCTGCAGCTGGTCGCGCTCGGCGATCGCCTGCTCGGCCCGCTGGGCGGAGGCGGCGACATCGGCGATCGCCCGGGCCATGGTCTGCTCGGACTCGTCCTTGGCCTTGGCGCGGAAGGCCTCGGTCTCCTGGCGGTCGCGCGAGCGCGCCATGTTCGCCTCGTGGGCGGCGCGGCGCTGCTCGCCGAGCTCGACCTGGAGGCGTTCGACGTCGCGGACCAGGGTCTCGCGCTCGGCCTGCAGCTTGGTGATCTCGCGTTCGATGATGCCTGAGCGCTCGGTCGTCGACTTGCCCTCGGCGATCGCCTTGGCCGCCTCGGCGCGGACCTTGTCGAGCTCGGCCTTGAGCTGCGCCGCCTGCTTCTGCCATTCGCCGGCGGTGGCGCGCAGTCCGTCGAGCCCGGCGGTGGCGGCCTTGGCCTGGCCGAGCGCCTCGACCAGCGCCTCGGCCCACGACACCAGCGCACTCTCGGCCGCCTGGCACACCATGCCCAGGCCGCCCTCCTCCTTGAGCGCGTCCTGCAGCACGCCGCAGGTGATCTGCACATCGTCGCCGCCAGCCGGCGCGGCCTGGATGACGCGCAGCAGCTCGCTGCACAGGCCGAGGGCCTCGGCGCGGTCGGCGCGCAGCACCGCTTCGGAATCCGAGTTGGCGCCGGAAAGGGCGAGCGCGGCACGCTCTTCGGCCTGCTCGACGCGGGTGCTGAGCCCCGTGACGATCGCGGCGTGCTCTTCCTGCAACTCGCGGGTCTGGCGGCGCAACTCGGCCAATTCGCCTTCGCGGGCGACCAGTTCCGAACGCAGCACTTCGGTCATCGCCGTGCCCGCGACGGCGGGGCCCGCGCCGGCGCCACGCTTCTCCAGTTCGGCCGCGGCGGCGGCAAGAATGTCGGCGGCGATGCCCAGCTCTTCCTGGGGATTCGGCTGGCGGCCGGAGAGGAAGCGGCCGCCGAACTGCTTCTCGTCGAGGGCCAGAGCCTGCTGCACCAGCCGGCCAGTGGCGGTCAATTGCTGGACCATGCCGCGGCGGAGGTTGGCGACGTCAGCCTCGAGGGCGACGATGCGTTTGGCGGCGGCGGCGAGTTCAGGAGGCGGGTTGGACATACGGCCCTGTGGGTGTACGCCGGGGCCGGTGCGGTGCAAAGGGGCAGATCGCCCCTCACAAGCCGGTGGCTCAGGCGGGGTCGGTGGCCAGCTTGCGCGACAGCAGGGCGCTGCGCAGGGCGGAGAAGGCGCGGGAGATGTCGCGACTGGACTTCAGCGTGCCGGTCAGTTCGGCCACCCGCGGGTCGCCGACCGCCTGGCCGAGGGCCTTGAGGAAGCGGATCAGGCTCATCGGCCCGCCCTCGGGATCCTCGACGAAGGAGAACAGGCGGAAGACGTTGAAGCGGGTGTCGGGAGCGCGGGCGATCAGCGCTGCCGGCAGCCGCGCGCTGGCGCGCACCGGGGCGAGCGAGCGCGAGTAGGTCTTGGCGATCAGTTCGAGGGTGGTGCGGCTCTGGCCCTGGTCCTGGCCGTCGAGGTCAGGCCATTCCGCGATCGCCCCGAGCGAGTCGAGGATGCGGCCCATGCCCTCCTCGGTCTGGGCCAGTTCCTTGAACTTGACGTGGTTGTCGGTGATCCACTGGCGGGCCTGGGCATCGAGGATGCGCTGGCTCTTCACGAACTGGCGGAAGCGCTGGAACTCGCGCCAGTCGCCGAGCATGAAGAATTCGCGCGCCATCAGCACTTCGACCATGGCGGCGTGGGCGTCGTGCGGCGGCTGGCGCAGCGAGCGCTGCAGCCAGACCAGCACCTTCTCGCCCTTGCCGTAGTGGGCGCGGATCGACACCTGGTTGTCGAAGACGTATTTGCGCTCGAGGTAGACGGTCTCCTCGATCTCCTGGCTGCGCACGTGGAACATCGGTTCCTGCAGCACGTCGTGGTGCTTGTTCTCGATCGACGCGGCGAGGGTCAGCAGCTGCTCGCTGAGACCGGCGGCGGCGATGAACGCCTCGTCGAGGACGGCACCTTTTGACATCGGCGCTCATCATGGGCGCTCGAGCGGGGATTGGTAGGGGCTGGCCGCTGGCTGCTGGCTGCTAGCTGCTGGTCGCTGGTCGCTGGTCGCTGGCCGCTGGTCGCTGGTCGCTGGTCGCTGGCCGCTGGTCGCTGGTCGCTGGTCGCTGGTCGCTGGTCGCTGGCCGCTGCAGCTGGCTGCCCCTATTCCGCCGCTCCGACGATCAGCGCCAGCTCGATCGCCTGGACGTCCTCCATGATGCTCGCCAGCAGGCGGATGCCGCGCCGGGCGCGGACCGGATACGCCCAGCCGAACACCACCGTCCAGTGGTTGCCGTAGGAGGCGTGGGTGGCGAAGGCGCCGGAGGCGTTGGCCGTGGTCAGCGACTGCGCCACCAGGTGGTCGGCACGCAGCAGGTGGACGAGTTCGCCGTCGATCTCCAGGCCGAGCTGGCTGGTACCGGTCGGGGCCCCCTGCATGACCACGGTCGCGCCATGGAACAGCACCGGGCCATCGGCCTCCAGCGACTTGGTCTCGCCGCGCGCCGGCGCGGTCGATTCCTTGACCAGACGGCGGATCGCAGGTGGCGGCCCGGGGCGCCGCGCCGGTGCCTTGGCGGATTTCACCGGCTTGGCCGGCTTGGCTGCACGTTTGGCGGGCATGGCGGGTCTCCTGCCGGCAGCATGCAGGCAGGACGGCGGAACCTCAAGCGGCCAGCGGCCAGCGGCCAGCGGCCAGCGGCCAGCGGCCAGCGGCCAGCGGCCAGCGG
>JALHRW010000361.1 GCA_022841245.1 Planctomycetota bacterium | reverse complement strand
GCCGAACCGGCGCTGCGGCGCGCGGCAGCGGAGCCCACAGCGCTTCGGCCGCAGCAGCAGTCGGCAGGATGTCGCCAGCGAAACGGTCGCTGTGCTCGCCCACCGCCAGCAAGAGGCGCTGGCTGCCGCGGTCGCACTGCGGATCGGGGTAGGTCGGGGCGCGCAGCAGCGAGACGCCGAGATGGCCGTCGCGACACGCATAGCCCCAGTTCGACGCGGCCAGCAATGCCACGCCGCTGCCATCATCGCGCAGCGCCGCCGCCCAGCGGCTGGCTGGCACTTCCCACATCGCCTCGCTCGACGGTCCGCCGGCCTGTTGCGGCCGCAGGATGCTGCCGAAGGGGCAACCGAAGCGGGCGCTGGCGCCGGCGCAGCCGGTGTCGAGCTCGTAGCGCAGCAGGCGGTGCTCCTCCTGCCACTCCACCGCGACCTCGATGCGCAAGTGGCGCTCGCCCGGCAGCAGCAGGTAGTCGACGGTCAGGCGCGAGCGCTCGCCGAGGGCGCAGCTGCCGCGCAGACGGCCGGGACCGGCGATGGTGAGTTCCGTAGGACCGACCGGCTGGGCGAGGCGGTGGGCGTGCTGGTCGATATCCCAGGCATCGTAGTTGGCCGGATTGTCTGGTGCGAGAGTGAAGCCGCCGCCGCACAGCGGCAGCTCGCGGCCATCGACCGACAGGCCGGCCAACGCACCGCCGACGAAGCGCGCTGCAACCAGGCCGTTGTCGAGCCGGTCGGAAGCGGTGGTGACGGCGGACGCGGCGACCGCCTCGCCGGTGCCGAGCGCGCCGAGCCGCCACAGCTGTGCACCGTCCCAGGCCAGGCGCGGGAAAGGCAGGACGTTGAAAGGCAGCGTACCGCCGCCGAGTTCACGGCTGGCAGCGGCCAACGCGTCGGCGGCGAGACGCTCCAACTCCGGCACCAGCTCCTGGTAGACCAGCGCAATCGAACTGCCGGGCAGGGCGTCGTGGAACTGGGCGAAGCACAGGCGCTGCCACGGATGCGCGTCGAGTGCGCCGCCGCCGCGAGCGCAGCGCACCGCCTCCCACGCCTGCAGCGCGCGTTCCAGCCCGCGATAGGCCGCCTTCATGCGCTGCTGCGAGGTCAGCGTGCCGCGGTGGGCTTCCAGATAGAGCTCGCCCTGATGCACCGGCAACTCGGCTGCGACCGGCTCCATGCGCGCAAGGACGGCGTCGGCGCGGTCGAAGGTGCAGCGCGGCACGCCAGCGAGGTCGGCCATGCGCGCGACCCGCGCCAGCATCTCCGGGTTCGGTCCGCCACCGCCGTCGCCATAGCCGAACGGGGCGATCTGCTCGGGATGCAGATGGACCTCGCGGTGGTCGCGCACCGCCGTCACCGCCACCTCGAGCCCGGCGTTGTTGTTGTACGGCCCGGGCCACAGCTGGGCGAGGACCTCGCCGCCATCCTGGCCGCGCCAGACGAAGGAGGTCCAGGGGAAGCGGTTCACCGGCGACCACGACAGCTTGCTGGTGAAGAACAGGCCGACCCCGGCCAGACGCAGTAGGGCGGGCAGGCAGGCGCTGTAGCCGAACACGTCGGGCAGCCAGCACACCCGGCTCGGCGCACCGGTCAGCTCGCGGGTGATCGCCTGGCCAATGCGCAGGCTGCGGAACAGACCCTCGCCGCACGGAATGTTGGTGTCGGGCTCGCAGGCGAAGGCGCCGGTCAGCTCCCAGCGGCCCTCGCTGATGCGGCGGCGGATCTGCGCCAGCAACCCGGGCGAGTGGCGGCCGAGCGCGAGATACGACAGCGGCTGCGAATGGCTGAAGCGGAAGGCCGGGTCGGCATCAAGCAGACGCAGCTGGGTGGCGCAGGTGTGCGCGGTCTTGGCCTCGGCCACGCGCTCTGGCCAGAGATAGACGAGGTCGATGTGCGACTGCGCCACCACCGCCAGCGCGGGACGGCCAGGAGCGGCGCGCAGGCGTTCGCGCAGGCGCGCCAGCGCTGCGCCGAGCGCGGCGATCCCATCGCGGTCGTAGGCTTCGCACGCCGCTTCCAGGCCACCGAGCAGGACGCGCAACGCCGGATCGACACGGTCGATGGTGGCGCAGTAGCCGATCGTCGCCGGCATCTCCAGCCCGTGGTCCTTGAACTGCAGCGCGACCAGCTGGCGCAGCACGTCGAGGTCGGCGAGCGCGGCTTCGACCGCGGCGTCGAGCACCTGCAGCACGCAGGAGTCGAAGCGCGGACCGCGCGCGTCGAGCGGCGTCGCGCCCGGAGCCCACAGCCCGGTCTGCCAGGTGCCGACCTCAAGCCACAGCGCGTGCGCAACTGCGCCAACCGGACAGGTCGGATGGGCGATGTCGAGACCAGCCCACGGCACGCCGTCCCACCAGGCGGTCGTCTCGCCCTGGCAGCGCCAGGCGAGATGCCGGCCTGCGGGACCGGCGGGAATCTCGATCCGGCACCAGCGCTGCTGCCAGCCGCTGCCGAGGAAGGTGCCGGCGGTCAGCGGCTGCATCGCCTCGCACTGCGCCTCGGCCAACGGGATCCATGCCTCGCGCAATGCGCCGACGAGCACCGGCAGTTCGGCCAGTCGGCGCCAGCGCTGCGGTTCGAGCCGAGCGACCAGGCGGTTGACGCGCTGGTGGACGAGTTGGAGGAGGTGGTTGCTGCGGCGGGCGGGCATGGCCTCGATGATAGCCGCGCCGCCTCACTGCGCCGGCAGCGGACCTTCTTCGCGCGGCGGGCGGCCGAAGGCGCGACGGAAGGCGGTCGAGAAGTGGTTGGGGTTGGCGAAGCCGCAACGCGCCGCCACCGCCTTCACCGGCAGATCGGTCTCGTGCAGCAGGGCTCTGGCCCGCTCCAGACGCAGCCGGGCCAGCAGCCGGGCGGGCGAGGTGGCGCAGACCGCGCGGCAGCGCGCGCTGAGCGTGCGACGCGACACGCCAAGCTCGCGGGCCAGGGCGTCGAGGTCGAGCGGCCGCGCCAGGCGCTGTTCGAGCCGGCGCAGCAGCGCGCTGCGGAAGGCG
>JALHRW010000360.1 GCA_022841245.1 Planctomycetota bacterium | reverse complement strand
GTGCGCTCGGGCTGCCGGTGCTCGGCCGCCAGATCGCCGCCGCGCAGGCGCTCGAACCGCGCGGCAGCGGCGTGCTCGTCCATCTCTCCGGCGACGACCGCTTCGCCGCGTGGAAGCATCGCGAATACCGCCAGGCCCTGGCCTGGCTGGTCGCCGACCTCGCGGCCCGCGGCGCCAGCCACGTCGTCCTGGTCGAACCGTCCTGCCCGCTGGTCGATGAACCGCTGCTCGCCCCGCTACGCGCCCAGGTGCGCGATGTGGCCCATGCCTACCGCTGCACCGCCGTCGATACGATGGCGCTGGGCGGACATGACGGGTGGGAAGCCTCGCCGGGGGTGCTCGGCCGGACGCTGAACGCAGCCGGCATCGCCCGCCGCGATCAGCTACTTGCCGGCTGGCTGCCCGTTCGCCGGCGCTAGCGGCTTGCCGGCGGGCACCTGCGGCTTGGCCGCGGCGGCCTCGGCCTTCAACCGGTCAGCCTCGGCCTTAAGCAGCTCGTGGTCGCGACGCATGGCATCGAAGTCGGTGCGCAGCGCGTCGCGCTCGCTGGTGATCAGCTTCTTGCCGGCTTCGGAGTCGACCAGCTTCAGCTTCAGCCCCTCGATCTCGGTTGCGGCTTCGGCGACGAGCTTGCGCTCGGCAGTCAGCTGCTGCTGCAGGCCGCCTTCGCGTCCGCTGGCCGCGTTGAGCATGACCAGCAGCACGAGGCTGGCGATGCCAGCGACCACGGCAGCGACGCCGAGGGCAGGAACGAGCCAGGCGGGATGACCCGCGGTGGATCTGCTCCGCGACGAAGCCGTCTGCGTCGGCGCGGGGGCGACCGGCGCGGATGCGGCTGGCGGCGGAGTCTTCACCACCGGATCCTGGGCGATGTGGTCGGGCTCGGGCTGCACCGCGCGGGCGGGCTCAAGCGTCGGTTGGTCGCCAGGCTGGGGCGTGCGCTGCACGTTCATGCGACCACTGCGCCGCACCACTCCGCCACGCGGACGGGCCGGAGCGGGCTCGGCTGCCGGCGCCGGGCCATCGCCGAGGTCGAGGTTGCTGTCGGCATCGTCGGTCGGCACCGACGGCAGGGCCATCGCCGAGGCCGACGAGGTCGGTTCGAGCTGGGGGACGCGGAGCGAGCCGGGCGGCGGCGTCGCAAACGACCCGGGTAGCGGGGTCGGCGTCGGCATCGGCTGGGCGAGGACGATGCCGCCGGCCGGCGTCCGCAGGGCGGCCGAGGGGACGCTGCGCACGGGCTCGTTGCCCACCGGGGGCTTGGGGAACGAACCGGTGGCTGGGCGCTTGATCGAACCCGTCGCTGGACGCTTGATCGAACCGGTGCCGGGTTCGCTGCGCACGACCGGCGCTCCCGAGGGCAGGGCCGGATGGGCCCCGCTGGGATCGCGCAGGATGCGCGGCACGACCTGCGCTCCCTGGCACTTCGGGCAGCGGATCGCCTTGCCCGAATACTCGGCATTGAGCCGCGCCTGGTAGCTGCAGGAGGTGCAGGTGAATGGCAGCTTGCCTTGGCCATCGAGGCGGACGACGCGCAGGCCGGCGACCCCGGCCAGCTGCACCGTCCCGCAGGTCGGGCAGCGCACCGGCTGGCCCGAAAGGGCGGCCGAGATGCGCGAAGTGTGATTGCAGGCGCCGCAGATGAAGTCGATGCGCGCCGTACCGGCCATGCCATGCGGAGCGGCTTCGGCTTCGGCCTCGGTCGTGGTGGCCTCCGCCTTGACGATGCGGCCGGTGGGGATGCGTTCGGCGCGGAAACGATCGGTGTCGCCGCCTGGGGCCTTGACCACTTGCGCGGCCTGGCACTTCGGGCAGTAGATCGCCTTGCCCACCTGGGCCTTGGGGAAGTCGGCGGTGTGCCCGCAAGCAGAACAGGTGAAGGAGATGGTGTCGGTCATGCCCACGCGCGGTTCCCTAGCCCTCCGGTATGCGCATGGCGGCGTCTGGTCAACGACGGCCGCGACTTGCCAGACAGGCGTGCGCGGTGAGCCTAACCCCATGGCCGCAGTGATCCTCGACAGCGTCTCCTTCGCCTACGGGCGCAGTCCGGTCCTGTCCGGAGTAGACTTGGCGATCGCCTCCGGCGAGCTGTTCTGCCTCCTCGGCCCCAGCGGCTGCGGCAAGACCACCATCCTGCGCCTGGTCGCCGGCTTCCTCAACCCGGGTGCTGGCCGCCTGACCATCGACGGGGCGGATCAGGCCGGCGTCGCCAGCGAGCGCCGCGGCCTGGGCATGGTCTTCCAGCACTACGCCCTGTGGCCGCACCTCGATGTCGCCGGCAACGTCGCCTTCCCCCTGGAGGTCGCCGGAGTCCCGGCGGACGAGCGCCGCCGCCGCATCGACGAGGCCCTCGCCGCCGTCGCCCTGCCCGGCTACGGGGCGCGCCAGGTCGGCGAACTGTCCGGCGGCCAGCAGCAGCGCGTCGCGCTGGCCCGCGCCATCGTCGCCCGGCCGCGCGTGCTGCTGCTCGACGAGCCGCTCTCCAATCTCGACGCCCGGCTGCGCGGCGAGCTGCGCAGCGAGATCCGCCGCGTGTGCAAGGCCTCCGGCCTCACCGCCCTCTACGTCACCCACGACCAGGGCGAGGCGCTGGCGGTGGCCGACCGCATCGCGGTGATGCTCGACGGACGCGTTGCGCAGATTGGCGCCCCCCGCGACCTGTACGAGCGGCCGGCTTCGATCGCCGTCGCCTCCTTCCTCGGCGAGGCCAACCTGCTGCCCGGCACCTGGCACGGCGGGCGGGTGCGCTGCGCCCTCGGCGAACTCCCGGCGCATGCCCCGACCGCGCTGGCCGACGGCGCCGCCTGCACCGTCATGGTGCGGCCCGAGCGCCTGCGCGAGCACGCCGACGGGGTCGAGGCCGAACTCATCTCCGGCGACTACCACGGCGCCGCCGCGACCTGGCAGGTGCAGCTCGGCGGCGTGCGACTGCGCTGGAGCGAAACCCCACCGCAGCGCCGCGAGCCCGGCGCGCGCCTGCGCCTGGCGGTCGATGACGGCGCCGCGGTG
>JALHRW010000359.1 GCA_022841245.1 Planctomycetota bacterium | reverse complement strand
GCGCTGGGCGCTGGGCGCTAGGCGCTGGGCGCTGGGCGCTAGGCGCTGGGCGCTGGGCGCTGGGCGCTGGGCGCTGGGCGCTGGCTCGCAAGCGTGGGACTGAGAGCGGCTGTCGGCTCCTTGTTGCGCCTACCGTACCCGACGTGCTCGCCGTCAAGGCGGACCGCTGCGCGCGACGGGTGCGGCAGGCTCCACAAGGAGCCTTCCAACCATGACGAACTTCCGGCAACTCCGTGTCTGGAACGCGGCCAATCAGCAGATCACGGGCATCGCGGCGATTACGGTCAGCTTCGCGGATCTCGGGTCACAGATGCGACGCGCGGCGATCTCGGTGTCCAGCAACATCGCCGAAGGCTCAGGACGCGGCAGCGATGCGGACTACGCCAGGTGCCTAGCCATCGCACGCGGTTCAAATGATGAAGTCGCCGCGCAGCTGCACATCTGCCAGGCCCTGGGACAGAATGTGACGCAGCAGCTGGAAGCCAACGCTAGCATCGGGAAGATGCTGACCGTCCTCATCCGTCGATTGCGCAGCAGCTGATCAGAAGGCCAGCCAGAGCCCAGAGCCCAGAGCCCAGCGACCAGCGACCAGCGACCAACGACCAACTCCCTCACCCGTCTACGAGCACATCCTCGAGAGTCAGACCGTTCTCTTCGACGTAGTTCATCCCCTCGATGGACACCGGGGTCCACGGGATGAGCTGCAGGCGGGTCTTGGGGATCGGCTGCTTGGTGTGTTCGCACAGGCCGAACGGCACCGGCGAGCAGGAGTCGATCTTGCGCAGGGCGCGGTCGATCTGCCACAGCACGATCTGCTCCTCGCCGGCAAGGCCGAGGCTCATGTCCTGCATCTCGGCGTCCGAGCCGCGCTCGGCGATGTGATTGGGCGTGGTGTGGCCGTCCTCGGCCTCCATCGCGCCCTGCTCAAGATGGCTGATGTCAGACGAGATCTCGACGCGGTGCTCGAGCAGCAGCTGGCGCCACTCGCTCAGTTCCTGCTTGGCGAACGGGCTGCTGAGGTTGCTCGCCGCGCTGACCGGGGCGGCGACGCGACGCTCAGGCGCCTTGCCGCCGGTCTCGACCAGCGGCATGCGCTCGACCGAGGCTCCGCGGTTCACTCGGCCAGTGCCGGGCTTCTCGTGACGGGCGGGGCGTTCGTGGCGTGGCACGCGCGCTATCTTCGCGGTCGGGGGCTTCTTCACCACCGTCCTGGTCAAAGCCTTGCTTGGCTCGGCCTTGGTCCCCTTGGGGGCGGCAGGCTTCGCCACCTTGGTGGCCTTGGCGGTCGCGGGTTTTGACGGTTTCGCCGATTTCGCGGGCTTGGCGGGCGGCTTGCCGGTCGTTTTGCTGGCCATGGCTGATCTCCAGGATCTCGATCCACCCCATTATGACGAGCACCGGTCGCAATCGCAACCATCTACCGTCGGATTGGGCGGGCGGAGGGTCGATTGCACGAGGGTGAAAGCAAGGAGGAATACACCCCGCTGGTGCACGGCATGCCACCTCCTAGCGGGCGGTCCCGTCACCCGTGGCCCCGTGGACACTCAGCCTGAAATCGCTACCACGTGTCCCGTGGCAATCGCGGACGTGCTCGGTGGTATCCCTGTCATCTCCGTCATGGGGACGCCGCGAACCATCGGCGAGACGATCGGCGGGCGGCTGAAGCCGCGCCTGCAGGTGCTCGCCCAGTACCTGCTGGAGCAGCTCGCCGCCGGCCTGTCGGGCGAGGGACGCAGCCGCATGGGCCGCGAGGACGTGCGCAACGCGCTCAAGCCCAGCCTCGACGCCGCCACCCGGCTGGAGCCGGCAGTGTGGATGGAACTGGAATCGATGGCACGCGCCGCCGACCTGCCGCCCGAGGATCTGCTGCTGATCCACGGCTACGGCGACCTGGTCGGCTTCTTTCGCGGCGGCCTGACCACCACCAGGTCGACATATGTTTCGCTCAACGCCGTGCATACCGACCATGGCCTGCCGCGCATGGCCCTGGCCTGGCACCTCGACCCGGCGCTGCTGCCCTACGTCACCCTGGTGCGCCGCCTGCCGGCGCATGGCCCGGGCAGCCTGACCCTGACCCTGGCCGGACTGCAGCCGGTTGCCGGGCTGAGTGAGGCCGGCCTGGCGGTGGCGGTCAACGAGATACGCATCGACGATGGCGCTCCCGGCCACCTCACCCCCAATCTGGTCGCCGCAGCGCTGACGGCGCCGAGCCGCGGCGACGCCGAGAGCCGCATCCAGGCCGGACCACGCCACGGCGGAGCCAGCCTGCATCTGCTCGACGCCGAGGGCGACCGCGTCTCCTTCGAGTTGTCCGGCCAGCACGCCATCCGCCTGCCCGATCCGTGGCCTCAATCGCCGCGCGTGCACTGCAACCAGCCGTTGTCGGAGGAGGTGCGACTGATGGCGGGGCGCTCCAGCGACCCGACGAGCAAGCCGCGGCTCGAACGCATCGCCGCGCTCGCCGTCGAGGCCCGCGCCTGCACCCCGGCCGAGATCGCCGGCTGGTTCCGCCTGACCCGGCGCACCAGCGGCGGCGCCGATCCCGGCACCGCCAAGGTCGACGGCATCACCGCCGACAGCACTGTGCTGATGATCTGCGATCCGGCGCAGAAGACCGTGCATGTGCAGCGCGGCGGCAGCGCCCAGGGGATGGGGAGCGCGACGCTGTGAAGCTGGCCGCTGGCCGCTGGCTGCCGGCTGCCGGCTGCCGGCCATGAGGCCCTGCCCGATCCAGCTCATGCCCGGCCGCTGGCCCGAGGAGCTTCCCGGCTCGCCGTGGCGCTGGCTGCTGCTGCCGGCCTGGGCCGGCTACGCCGCCGCCATCGCGGCGCGGAACCTGGCCTTCGATCGCGGCTGGAAGCGCATCGAACGCGTCCCCGCCCCGGTCCTCTCGGTCGGCAACCTGGTCGCCGGCGGAGCTGGCAAGACCCCGGCCGCCCTCGCCCTCGCCCGCCTGCTGGCTGCCCGCGGGCGCAAGCCGGCGGTGGTGGCGCGCGGCTATCGCGGCGTCGACGGGG
>JALHRW010000358.1 GCA_022841245.1 Planctomycetota bacterium | reverse complement strand
AGCGACCAGCGGCCAGCGGCCAGCGACCAGCGGCCAGCGGCCAGCGACCAGCGGCCAGCGGCCAGCGACCAGCGGCCAGCGGCCAGCGACCAGCGGCCAGCGGCCAGCGACCAGCGGCCAGCAACCAGCGGCCAGCGACCAGCGGCCAGCAGCTAGTGCCCCGTCACCAGATCGTCTGCTGCTTCCCAGCCGGCGGCCTGAACGCATCGGTGCGCAACGTCGGCGCTGGCCGGTCGAGGCCATTCCTGCGCGCGCTGAGCCGGAACAGCTGGCCGATCTGCTGCGCCCACGGTCCATCGCCGGGGTTGCGCCGGCCAGGAGCGGAATCGCACGATGTTCCACCGTGCAGGCTGGCGACGCGTTCGAGCACGACCTCGGCGCGGCCGGAATAGTGATGGCGTACCCAGGTGGCGAAGAGATCGGCGACGCCCAACGGTAGGCGCAGCACCTGATAGCTGGCGTATTGCGCGCCGGCCGCCGCCGCGGCGGCGAGCAAGGCGGGGATTTCCTCGTCGGTCAGACCCGGGATGAGCGGCGCCAGCATCACCCCGACCGGGATGCCGGCGGCGGCGAGACGGCGCACCGTCTCCAGGCGCGCGGCGGGGTCGCTGGCCCGCGGCTCCATCGCTCGCGACAGCTCGGGGCGCAGGGTGGTCAGCGAAAGCATGACGCTGACGCAGCCATCGGCGGCGAGCCGCGCGAGTAGGTCGGCATCGCGCGCCACCAGCGCGTTCTTGGTGATCAGGTGGACGGGATTGCCCAGGTCGGCGAGGACCGACAGGCATCCACGGGTCAGCTGCAGGCGACGCTCGACCGGCTGGTAGCAGTCAGTCGCACCCGACATGCCGATCGCCTGCGGCCTCCACGCCGGCGCGGAGAGCGCCTCGCGCAGTAGCTGCGGAGCGCGGCGCTTGACCATGATGCGGGTCTCGAAGTCGAGGCCGGCACTCATGCCGAGGTGCTCGTGGTAGGTGCGGGCGTAGCAGTAACTGCAGCCGTGCTCGCAGCCGCGATAGGGATTCACGCCGACGGCGAAGGGCACGTCCTCGCTGTCGTTCTTCGACAGGATCGAGCGCGTGTCGTCGTCGAGGAACACGGTGCGGGGATCGGGGTCCTGGGCTGGATCGAAGTCGGGATCCCAGGTGCTGGACAGGTCCTGGAAGCGGTTGGCCGGGTTGGCGGCGACGCCGCGCCCGCGCCGCCATGGGTCGGGCACGGGGATGGGATCACCGTCATCGGGCATACGAGTAGGATGGCCGTCAGCGGCCAGCGGCCAGCGGCCAGCGCCCAGCGGCCAGCGCCCAGCGGCCAGTGGCCAGTGGACCAGCCTCCCCCTTCACCACGCTGCAGCCACGCGATGAAACTGCTGATCGTCGAGTCCCCCAACAAGATCCAGAAGCTCAAGCCCCTGGTGGGCCCCGGCTTCCGCATCGCCGCGTCGTTCGGCCACATCCGCGATCTGCCACCCAAGGGCGGCATGGGCATCGACTTCCGCGACGGCCACGTGCTGCCGCACTACGAACCGCTGGAGAAGGGCTCGCGCGCCATCCACGAGCTGACCAGCCTGGCCAAGGTCTGCGACGAGGTCTGGCTCGCCACCGACCCCGACCGCGAGGGCGAGGCGATCGCCTGGCACATCACTCAGATCATCGGCGAGCACCGCTACCAGCGCGTCGCCTTCCAGGCCATCACCGCGGCGGCGGTGAAGCAGGCCCTGGCCAGCCCGCGGCCGCTCGACCGCCACCTGGTCGATGCGCAGCAGGCG
The DNA here is from genome assembly GCA_022841245.1 of Planctomycetota bacterium. Lineage (GTDB taxonomy): Bacteria > Planctomycetota > UBA11346 > UBA11346 > UBA11346 > UBA11346. The sequence goes on along the minus strand of JALHRW010000358.1, from coordinate 1,283 downwards.
CGCCGCGTGCTCGATCGCGTGGTCGGCTGGCTGGTCTCGCCGACGCTCAAGGGCCTCGGCCGCGACGCCAAGAGCGCCGGCCGGGTGCAGAGCGTGGCTCTGCGCCTGGTCGCCGAACGCGAGCTGGAGATCCGCAAGTTCAACGCCATCGACCACTACGTGCTGGCGGCGCGGCTGGAGCGCGAAGGCAGCCCGCCGCCGTTCACCGCCCGGCTGCTGACGTGGAAGGGCGAGCCGCTCGGCACCCGCCTGATCGACGCCGACATCGCCACGCGCTCGGTCGAGTGGTGCCGCAAGCAGCGCTGGCTGGTGCACGCCTGCGACCGCCGCGAGGTCGAGAAACGCGCCCCGCCGCCATTTACCACCGCCACCGTACAGCAGGCCGCCTCGGTGCAGCTCGGCCTGCGTCCCGACGCGACGATGAAGCTGCTGCAGTCGCTGTTCGAGGACGGCCACATCACCTACCACCGCACCGACAGCGTGGCGCTGGCCCCGGAGGCGATCGACGCCGCCCGCGCGATCATCCGCGCCAGTTTCAAGCCGGCCTACCTGCCCAAATCGCCGGTGATCCACGCGACCAAGAGCGCCAATGCCCAGGAGGCGCACGAGGCGATCCGTCCGACCCATCCGGAGAGCGGCGTCGACGCGGTGCCGGGCGAGACCGGCGACCTCTACCGCCTGATCTGGAACCGCTTCATCGCCTGCCAGATGAGCAACGGCCGCGACCAGCTGACCACTCTCGACGTGGCCTGCGCGCCCGGCGCGTGGAACGGCGGGCCGATGGGCATCTTCCAGGCCAAAGGCGTGGTCGAGCTGTTCGACGGCTGGCGCAAGCTGGGCGCCGACGCGACCGAGGAGCGGCGCAAGAAGAAGCGCAAAGGCAAGGCCAAGGAGGGCGAGGACGAACCGGAAGACGACGACGATGAGGTCGCCCTGCCGATGCTGGAACCCGGCCAGGAGCTGAACCTGCTCGACCTCGCCGCGGTGAAGAAGACGACCCGGCCGCCGCCGCGCTTCACCCAGGCCTCGCTGATCAAGCGCCTGGAGAAGGAGGGCATCGGCCGCCCCAGCACCTATGCCGCGATCATGGGCACGCTGCTGGCGCGCACCTACGTCGTCGACGAGAAGCGGAAGCTCTTCGCCACGCCGCTCGGGCTGACGGTGAACAACTTCCTCACCAGGCGCTACGCCGGCAACTTCATCGAACTCGACTACACCCGGCGCATGGAGGACGAGCTCGACCGCATCGCCCGCGGCGAGGCGGCCTGGGAGCCGGCCGTCAC
>JALHRW010000357.1 GCA_022841245.1 Planctomycetota bacterium | reverse complement strand
AGCGCGTGATTTGTGGTCATGGCTCAGATAGTTCTTGGTCGCCACATAGAATTCGCCTCGCGTTCCAGACAAGTGGGCGTCGCTGCGGTCAAGAATTCGCGGCGGCCAGGATTTCCTAACAGATAAGGTTGTCACCGCCGCTCAGTTCTTGACGCTCCGCTTAGCCGTAAGTGTTGCCACTGAAGTTATTTGCGATGATCCGGATGGTCCGGGTCACGCGCCCCGGTACCTCGATGTTAGACAAATACTTATGATAGAACCGCCCATTGTATTTGCTGTGCGCGCAAGGAATTACGACCTAGTACATAAGCGGATTAATATGGGACTCGACATCAATTATATTGATAGAAACGGCGATAATGCCCTAAATGCAGCATGTCAAAGACAGGAATATGAAATTATCAAGCTACTTCTTCAAAGTGGTGCAGATCCTAAGTCAACTGATGGGAATGGCCGTACTGCGTTTCAGATCGCATACGGGAAAGGAAAGGTGTTGGCAATTTTAAATGGTCTGGATGAGTCCAGTTTTGAACTGAGTGATGATTGTAAGGAATACACTAAAATTCGACTTCCTCCAGAAATCCGCTGGCTGTACAGCGCTGAGGAAATTCACGGAATGTTAAATGCATACGGCTGCGTACAACTTACTAAATCAAAGCATATCAAGGAAGTAAAAGTAGAGAGTGCAGCTGACGAATTGACAATAGAATTGACATTTGAACTATGCGAGTTGGTGAATTTCATTGCGATTAATGAACTTAATATTGTGACGAATTTAAGAACTGAGTTAGATGTCATTGGAATTCAAGTTGTAGAAGATAGTTTGTTCAAAAGTTGTACTGTTTTTATAGGCGATGGTGGTAAAATGGGTGTAACTGTAGCCAGATGCATTGACGGGGAACATGATTTGCACATTTCTTTTGGAATTCGCAGTTTGATAAAGTCGGTTTGGATCGAATAAAACAGAATTTGTCTAACTAGTCGTTGAAACCGAGCCCATTACGTCAGGTTTTCCAGTCGCCCGGCTCCGGTCAAGAATTCGCGGACTGAAGTGGCTGGCGACCCTGATATCTTCCCCCGCTCAGTTCTTGACGCTCCGCCTCTGTTCCCGTTCCAATTGCCCTCCACCCCGTCCGTTCCATCGTGCCCACCCGTCGGCAAATGGGCCGGTTTAACTCTGTGTTAGATCCAAACCGTGTTGACTAGAACTATTTTGGCGTTCATGCTTTGCTTAACTGTTTACATGGTTGGGATGGTTATGACGGTTTACGATGGGTTCCTTTCGATGTTGTTTCAGCCCATTATTGGGTCAATCATTTCAATAACGTCGATTATTGCAATTGGTATAATAGGGTCCCCATTGCTAGTTCCGTCGTTATGGTCAATATGGAAACGTGCTTGGATTGCACCATCTGTGGTGTTGGTCGTTTCGTTTATATGTTTGTATATGTCGTGGATGCCTCAATACCAAGAAATGGTACAGAATTCAGATACTGGCGTTTTGATCTCAACATTTAATACATCGTTGGCACTGTGGGGTTGGTCCCTTATGATTTTTGGTGTGTTGTGGAATCCCAAGATTGGTCTCGTCGGTGATAAAAAATGGATCTAACCAGTTGGTAGTGGGAGCGCGTGACTTGTGGTTTTGACTCAAGCCGCCTTGGTTTTCCAAATAGGGTCGCCATCACGTTCCAGGCAAGAGGGTGTCGCTACGGTCAAGAATTCACGGCGGCCAGGACCACTTAACAGATAGGGTCCACACCGCCGCTCAGTTCTTGACGCTCCACTTAGTCGTAAGTGCTGCCACTGAAGCTGTTTGCGGTGATTCGAAAGGTCCGGGTCACGCACCCACACTACCTCTATGTTAGCAAACAAACCAAGGAGTACACATGCCTGATTACACATGGCTTCGCAACCGTCAATTTCGCGACGAAATTGACGAATACATAAGGCTAAATGCCGGTTCATTCGGCATAAAAACTTACCATATATCAATAGCGGATTTGCTATTTAAATATGCCCAAGACAATGCAGATGACGTAATCCTTACAGAATCAGTAAAAACGGCATCACTGCAACGCGGTCAACAAGATGCTATCAACAGTTTAGCGGTGCTTCTTATTGAGGCTTGCAACATTGCTCAAATGGAAAAACGGTCTGAATTAACTGAATCAGATATGGACGCTGCATACAAGAAGAAATTTTGTCGTGTCTGGCCATTCTGCAACGGAACGAACGGATAACATATGTCAGATATACAAGAATGCGATAAACTAAGTGGGCAATATGCCGCCGACGTCTCAAAACAAATCATAACACTAGGAACTGGCGCACTCGGGTTTTCTTGCGCCGTTTATATGAACGGTAAGATTGAACCATGGTTAGCCATCGCCAGTATGTCTGCCTTTGGAATTACAATACTATTTGGCATATTATTTATAATGCGAATGGTTGGGAAGCTTGGTCTGGACAGCGAAATTAAAGTATACGGAAAAGGACTCCGTCTATTGTCCATACTCCAAATTGTCTCATTTCTTTTAGGTATAACTTTTATATCGATTTCAGTCATGCGTTTTAAGGGGGCTAATTCTGACGCCAATCATATTTCCATTAAAACCAGTGCTGGTCAGTTTGAATACCCAAATGCGAGTTCGCAGGGTGTAAAGATTACTATTTCTACCGACGGTAAAATTGATTTTGAAACAAAATAGAATGTTTGCTAACCAGTCGGTAGTGGGAGCGCGTGACATGTGATTATGACTCAGGTTATCCTGGTTGTCCAAATTGGGTTGCCACCACGTTCCAAGCAAGTGGGTGTCGCTGCGGTCAAGAATTCGCGGCGGCCAGGATTACTTAACAGGTAAGGCCGCCACCGCCGCTCAGTTCTTGACGCTCCGCTTAGTTATAAGTGTTGCCACTAAAGATATTTGCGGTGATTCGGAAGGTCCGGGTCACGCACCCACACTACCTCTATGTTAGGCGAAAAATGACTAATATTGCCACCTGTAAAAATTGCAAAACGGATGTAATTCCCTCTCAAGACGGAGTATGTCCGTGTTGTAGAAAACCGTACGATAAACAGCT
>JALHRW010000356.1 GCA_022841245.1 Planctomycetota bacterium | reverse complement strand
ATGCCGTCAGCCGGTGGACTGGCCGTGGTCCTCGGCTGTTCCCGGGCGCGCCGCACTCCTGGGCGGCTCGGATTGAGGTACCAAGGCCACCAAGACAGCCGCACGGGAGTGCGGCGCTCCCAGGGCTCATTGCCCCTTTGAGCTGATCAGCCCGAGGCGCGTCGCCATCAGCCAGTAGATCACCGGCAGGATGACCAGGGTCAGCGCCGTGCCGGCGAGCAGGCCGACGATGTGCACCGCCGCCAGCGGCTGCCACAGCTCGCCGCCGCGCAGCGCCAGCGGGACCAGGCCGAGGATGGTCGCCAGCACCGTCACCAGCACCGGGCGCATGCGCGCCTGGCCGGCGCGGATCAGCGCCTCGCGCAGCGGCAGGCCGCGTCCGACCGCCTCCTCGATGTAGTCGGACAGCACGATGATGTGGCTGACGACGATGCCGGCCAGGCTGACGATCGCGAGCATGGCCATGAAGCCGAGGCTGGCGCCGAACAGCCACAGGCCGAGCAGCGCTCCGCCCATCGCCAGCGGCACCGTCGCCAGCACGGTGGCGGCCTTGGCCAGCGAGCGGAACTGCATCACCAGCAGCAGCAGGATCAGCGCCAGGCTGATGCCCATGATCATCACCATCTCGCCCTGCGAGGCGGCCATCTCCTTGGCCTCGCCATCAAGCGCCCAGGCGTAGCCGGGCGGCAGCGCCAGCGCGCGCAGCGCCGGCATGGCGCGTTCGACCACCGGGATGGCCAAACCGCCCTGCGGCGGATAGCCGGACACGGTGACGCTGTGGCGGCGGCCGAAGCGCTGGATCGAGGTCCAGCCCGATTCGATGTGCAGGTCGGCGACGGTCGACAGCGGCAGGCGGTCGCCGTGCGCGGTGGTCACGTAGAGCGAGCGGATGCGGTCGGCCTCGGTGCGCTCGACCTCGCGCAGGCGCACGACCACCGGCACCAGGTGGTCGCCTTCGCGCAGTTCGGTCACCGCGATGCCCTGGAAGGCGGCGGCGGCGACCAGGCCGGCCGAAGCGTTGTCGACGCCGAGCAGCGCGGCGCGGCCCTGGTCGACGCGGATGGTCAGGTTCGGCGTCGGCAGGCCGAGGTCGTCGTGGACCAGGTCGGCGCCGGCGGCACGCAGCGCAGCGGCGGTCTGGTCGGCGAGGCGGCGCAGCACCACCGGATCCTCGCCGGTCAGGCGCACCTGGATCGGCGGATCGACCGGCGGGCCCTGCTCCAGCCGGCGCACGACCACGCGGGCGCCGAGCACCTCGCTGGTGACCTCGCGGCGCAGCCGCTCGACCAGCTGCGGCACGTCGTGCATGTCGGCCGTGGTCAGCAGCAGCTGGGCGATGCCGTCGTTGGGCACGCGCGGCTGGACGTTGTAGTAGAAGCGCGGCGCGCTGCCGCCGATGAAGGCGGCGCCGCCGACCACTTCGGGGTGACGCGCGGCGATCGCCAGCACCGCCTGCACCGTGCGCGCCGTGCTGGCGCTGGCCGCCGGCTCGGGCAGGTCGATGTCGACCACGATCTGGTCGCGCTCGGCTGGCGGGAAGAACTGGCGGCCGATCAGCGGCACCAGCGCCAAGCTGGCCAGCAGCAGGCCGTAGGCCGCGGCGATCGCCAGCCACGGCCGGTCGAGGGCGCGGCCGAGCAGCCGGCGGTAGGGCGGCATGGCGGCGGCCAGCCCACGGTCGATCGCGCTGAACGGCCACAGCCGGCGCGGCTCGCCGCCCTCGTCCAGACCCTTCTGCCCGCGCAGCACCACGGCTCCGACCAGCGGGATCAGCGCCAGCGCGATGAGCAGCGCCCCGCCCAGGGCCAGGGTCACGCCGATCGGCAGGGCGGCGATGAACGAGCCCTTCTCGTCGGGCAGCAGCAGCAGCGGCAGGAAGGCGGCGATGTTGATCAGCGTGCCGTAGAGCATCGGCCGGCGCAGCCGCCACACACCCAGCCAGGCGGCGGTGGCGCGCGGATGCCCCTCGGCGATGGCGCGGTTGATGCCGTCGGTGGCGACCACCGGGAAGTCGACCAGCAGGCCGAGGGCGATGATCAGCGAGGCGATCGAGATCTGGTGCAGCGGGATGCCCAGCACCGAGAAGCCGGCCAGGGTGAAGGCGACGGACAGCGGGATGGCGGTGGCGACGACCACCGCCGAGCGCCAGTCCATCAGCGCCAGGGCGACCGCGATCACGATCAGCACCGCCTCGGCGAAGCAGGTGACGAAGCTGGCGATGCGCAGGTGCACCGAGCGCGGCTGGTCGCTGACCACAGCGATGTCCATGCCCTCGGCGAGGTACGGCTGCAACGCCGCCAGCTCGGCGCGCACGTCTGCGGCGAAGCCGGCGATGATCGCGCCATCGCGCATCTCGACGCTGAGCAGCACGGCGCGCCGTTGCTCCAGGGCGTCGCCGTCGCGCTGCAGCAGCGTGGCGCGGTAGCCGAGCGGATCGCGGTAGCCGCGCCGCACCTCGAAGAGGTCGCGCAGGTACACCGCCTGGCCGCCGCTGGCGTCGACGATGGTCTCGGCGATGTCGCGCGTGCTGGTGAACTGGCCTTCGACCCGCACCGGGAAGCGCTGGCCTTCGACCCGCAGCTGGCCGGCCGGAACGATGGCGTTGCGCCGCTCGATCGCCGCCTCCGCCGCCTGCGGGGTGATGCGGCGGCCGGCCAGGGCCTCGTTCGACACCGCGATGGTGATCTGCTCGGGCACCGCGCCGATGCGGGTGACGCGGCCGACCGCCGGCAGCGTGCGCAGGCGGCGCTCGACGCCCTCGGCCGCGACCTCCAGGGCGCGGAAGCTGTGCGCCGGCAGGGCCAGGGCGCGCAGCACCGGCAGCGGATCCTCGTCGCCGACCAGCAGCAGCGGCAGCGGCAGATCGGGATGGATCTGGCTGTCGGCCGAGACGGTGCGGACGTAGCGGGCGAACATGCGCTCGAGCTCGGCGCGCGGCGCGCTAGTGGCGAAGTCGCCGAGGCTGAAGCCGTCGGCGTGCATCACCCGGCAGTCGGAGCCGACCCCGGACGCGGTCAGCGCGGCGCCGAAGCGCACGCCGAGGTCGCGGCGCACATCCGGGCCCAGCGCTGCGGGAAACAGGCCGACGACCGCGGCGCGACCGTTGGCGCC
>JALHRW010000355.1 GCA_022841245.1 Planctomycetota bacterium | reverse complement strand
CACAGCTCCTGGAGCGCGGCCAGGCGCGCGGCGCGGGCCTTCTCGATGCTCGGCTGGGTGGCGGCGGCATCGAGGGCGGCGAGACGGGCGGTGGCGGCGTCGCGGACCGCCGCGACCTTGGCCTTCTTCGCCACCTGCTTGAGCGCCTTGCGCTCGCTCAGCGCCGCGACCGCGCGCAGACCGTTGGCGCCGCTGGCGTCCTGCACCGCGGCGATGCCGAGCTGGGCGGCGTTGGCCACCGGATCGGCCAGCAGCTTGTCGAGCGCAGCGGCGTCGCCGCGCGCGGCAGCGCCAGCCAGGCTGGCCTTGTCCGGGCCCTTGGCCGGGGCCGGAGCCGGCTTGGCGGCCGTGGCGGTGGAGGAGGAACGACGACCGAGTCCGAAGAATCCCATGCTGCCTCGCGGGGCGGCATGGTCGGGAGTCGGACGGCCGGGGCAACTGGCCGCTGGCCGCTGGCCGCTGGCCGCTAGGTGCTGGCTGCTGGCTGCTGGCGTCCATGCTGACCGCCGTGTCCGAAGCCGAGGCCGTCCTCACCCTGCTCAGCGACCCCGACCCGACGGTGCGCGGTCCCCTGGTCCAGCGTCTGGTCGAGGACGCCGGACTGCGCGAGCGCTGCTGGAACGCCTGCGCCGGAGACGCCCCTGGCCCCCTGCTCGACGCGATCCTGCGCGCCGACGCCCTCGGCCTGATCGAGGCCTGGGGCGCCAGCCGCGGGCTGGAGGAGGGCTGGTGCCTGCTCGCCCAGCTGCACGCCCCGCGCCAGGACCACGCCGCCGCCTGCGCCGTGCAACTCGACGCCCTCGCCGCCCGCGCCCCGCGCGAGGATGCCGGGGCGGTGGCGCGCTGGCTGTGCCAGGACGTCGCCTTCTCCGGCGACCGCGAGGCCTACGACGATCCGCGCAACTCGCAGCTGCCCGAGGTCCTGGCGCGCCGTGCCGGCCTGCCCATCGCCGTCACCGGGGTGTGGCTGCTGGTGTGCCGCCGCCTGGAGCTGCCCTGCCGCGCCCTCGCCATGCCAGCCCACGTCTTCGCCGCCTGGGAGGGCGGGGCCTGGGACCTGTTCACCGGCCAGGCGGTCAGTACCGCACAACTGGAGCACTGGGCGCGCACGCACGGCGCCCCGTCGGCGCAGCCGTTCCTCGGCGGGGCCAGCGACAGCGAGTTGCTGCTGCGCATGGCGCGCAATCTCGCGGCCGCATATGCCCGGCGGGATGACCTGGTGCGCGGGGCGATCGCCGCCGTGCTCGCGCGGGCTTGAGGAGCGTGGGCTTCAGCCCGCGCCGGAGCCGCCCGCGGTCCTGACATCGATAGCGATCTGCGCCTTGAGTTCGTCGAGCGAGGCGAAGCGGCGTTCGTCGCGGATGCGGGCAGTCAGGTCGAGAGCAAGATCGGCACCGTAGCAGTCGCCGGTGTAGCCGATGAGATGCGCCTCGACGGTCAGCGGCCGGTCGGCGCCGACCGTGGGCAGGACGCCCACATTGACCGCGGCCGGCCATGAGCCGCCGGCGATGACGGCGCGAGCGGCGTACACGCCGGGCGCTGGCGCCTGGTTGCGCGGCTGGCCGAGGTTGGCGGTGGGGAAGCCGAGGCCCCGGCCGCGGCCATCGCCGCGCACCACGGTCCCGACCAGACGGTGCGGCCGGCCGAGGCAGAGCGCCGCCACTGCCACGTCGCCAGTAGCCAACGCACCGCGTACCCGGCTGCTGCTCGCCACCGCGCCACCAACCTGCACCGGTTCGACCACGACCAAGCGGATGCCACGCGCCACGCACAGCGGCGCCAGCTCGACGACCCCGGCTGAGCGGCCGCGACCGCAGCGGAAGTCGGCGCCGACGACCAGGGCTGTGGCGCCATGGGTGCGCTGCAGCCAGTCGAGGAAACCAGCGCCATCGAGCGCGCGCAGCTCGGCGAAGGCCGCGGCCGCTTCGTCGGGATGCCCGGCCCAGCCCGCCAGCACCCGCGCGCGGTCGTCCTCGGCCACCAGCGGCGCACGTTGCGGCCAGCCGAAGGCCTCGGCCAGACCGGTCAGGCGCAGCAGGCGCGGTGGGCCGAGTTCCGCGGCGCGCTCCGCCAGGACGCGGTGGCCGACGTGCAAGGCATCGAACTTACCTACAGCAATCGCCTTACTCATCGAGCCAGCGGATCCGTCCCTCGGCCCCGGCCGTCTTCTTCCAACCCGGCTGGGCGAGCAGGCGGCGGGCCTCGTCCCACTTCCGCGCCAGGATGGCGTCCGCGGCGGCTATGCCGGCAGCCTCGTCAGGCGCCAGCTGCAACGCCATGGCGGCGGCCTTGCGTCGCACCCGGCCCTCGGAGCGGCCAAGCACCTCGGCGGTCGAGTTGCGCGCCCGCTGCTCACCCTCGTCGGTGACCGGGATGTCCATCCACGTCTGCACCCGCGCCCATTCTTCACCGGCGGCGATCCACGTGCCGATTGCCTGGAGGTGCTCGCCGCGGTTGCGCAGGCGATTGCCGTCGGCATCGAGGGTATGCGCCGCCATGCGCCGGACGAAGGCCGGGGGCCGGCCGCGACCGCTGCGCTGATCGAATTCGCCGAGCGCGACCGAGGCCGAATACAGGCGGTGAGCGATGGTGAAGTTGGAGTTGCCCGGGCCGGCAGGCAGGGCAGCTGCGCGCGCCGCGTCGCCGGTGCGCTCGCGCACCACCGCCAGCAGCGGGTTGACCACCTGGGCCCAGTCCTGCGCCTCGATGCGGCTGTGGAACAGGTCGCCCTTGTGGTGGAACATCCAGGCCAGGTGGCGCAGCAGGCGCTCGACCCCGGGGTTCCGTTCGACGCCGCGGGCGTTGGCCCGGGTACCGGCGACGAACCAGCTGTAGCGCTGGTCGGGACCGTCGGCCTCGAACGAGATGTTGTAGGCGAGGTCGTGCGCCAGGTGCTGCCAGACGTCGGCGAAGCGCGGCTGCACCTGGGTGATCGCCTCGGCCAGGGCGACCGATTCGTAGAAGCGCCCGGCCTCCTTGGCCGAGACCGCGCGCAGCCACAGCAGGTCGCAGGCCAGGCCGCGGAAGCCGCCGAGCATCAGCGTGCCGGCGAACTCGCCTGGCGGCAGGCCGCCGATGCCGGCGACATCGCGCTTCGGCGCGGCGACGGTGGCGA
>JALHRW010000354.1 GCA_022841245.1 Planctomycetota bacterium | reverse complement strand
GTATGCGCATTGAGCGGGGCCAGCGACCAGCGACCGGCGCCCAGCGGCCAGCGGCCAGCGGCCAGCGGCCAGCGGCCAGCGACCAGCGACCAGCGACCAGCGGCCAGCGACCAGCGACCAGCGGCCAGCGACCAGCGACCAGCGACCAGCGACCAGCGACCACCAGCCACCAGCCACCTTGTACCGCCCGCGCCGCCCCATGTACTCCCCGCCCATGCCCCGCGCCCTGTTGCTGCTGCCGCTCCTGCTCCTCGCCGCCTGCGCCGCTGGCGGCCGGGCCGAGCCGACCGACGAGGAGCGTCGCCTGCTCGTCTATCTGGTGCGCGACCCCTACGTCGTCATCGACTCGACCTCGCGCGACGCCGACGGCCACCTCCTGGTCATCACCAGCCAGGGCCGCACCACCCAGCGCTACCTCATCGCCCCCGACGATCCGGCCAAGCCGGCCCTGCGCCTGCGCCGGCTCGAGGACCGCAGCACGCTGGAGACGGTGGTGAATCCGGACCCGGGTGGCGGGCCGATTCCGCGCGGGAACTAGCTTCAGCTGTTTGGTGCAACTGCGCTTGCCGCTTGCCTGATGGGCAGATGACACACCGTTGCGGCCCTGTCTGGAGGGGATTTCCGTGGTGCATTGCCGCTCGTCCATCCGTCTGCTAGCCGTCCTGCTTCCGCTGCTGGCGTTTGTCCGACTCGACGCTGTCGACGATATTGCGCCGGTCATCACGGTGTCGCCTGCTGGCTTGAGCCTGCAGGCCGACCTGCGGACTGCCGGACCTGAGTACGTCGAATTTGACCCGAGCAGCATGCGCAGCGATATCCACTGGTACAACTACACAGGCGTCCCGCACACCTGGATGAGTCTCGACACGTGGATGTCGTCTCCACCCGCCGCGATCGCCAATGCGGGCATGGCCATCATCGATGCGGACGTCGGCCAGGCCGGGAACGGGACCTGGGAATACACCACCAACGGCACGGATTGGCAGTCCATTCCGGTCGTCTCTCCCGCCAGCGCTCTGCTCCTGCCCGCGACGCCTCCGTACCGGGTGCGCTTCGTCGCCAATGACACGGCCACGTCTCCGAATCCGACCCTCACCTTCCGCGCCTGGGATGGCTCGCAGGGGCAACCCGATGACCTCTTCGATGCCAGCTCGCCGGGCTCGCCGAGCAGCTTCAGCGCCGAGACCCGTACGATCGAGATCGAACCGGTCACGGTGAACCGGCAGCCGACCACCTACAGCAGCGGCGTAACCCTGTCCGGGGGATCGCGCGGCCAGGCGTGGCAGGCGAGCAGTGTCGCCGAATTTTTTCACGATGCGGACAACGACACGGTCGGCATTGCCATCACCAGCGTCGATGGGGGCGCCGGCAGCTGGTTCTTCCGGCTCGATGGCGATTCGAGCTGGACTCCGCTCGATAATACCGTCGCGGATCTCGTCGGTTCGGGCGTGGCGCTGCTCCTGCGTCCGCAAGACGAATTGTTGCTCCGCCCGTCACGAACCAGCGGCCCGGGTTTCACCTGCCACGGCTGGGACCAGTTCGCGATCACCGATGCGGGTCCGGTGTCCGGGGTCGGCACAGGCGACTTCGGCGATGAACTGGCCGTCTCCGTCTCCATGGAAAACCAGAATCCCTACTGGAACTCCACGCCCGGGAACCTGCCCTCGGTCAACGCCGATGAGACCTCACCCGGCTGGACCGTTCTCAGCAGCCTGATCGGTTTCTCCTTCGGCGATGACGATGCGGATCCGCAGGACAGCTACATCGCAGACCCTCCAGGCATCGCCATCGTCGAGGTAAACGGCAGCGGTTGGGAATGGGGCGTCGACTGGGACGAGGATGGACAGCCGGACTACGGCTCTACCAGCATCGCGAGCGACACCGAGGAGACGGCGGCCATCCTGCTGTCGGCAGCGATGACCGACGGCATCATCATCCGCTATGTCCCTGACAGCCAAGCGGACGGGGGACAGACCCGCAGCCTGACCATCCGCGCCTGGGACCAGACCGACAGCGGCATCGACGCCAGCGACCCGCAGACGGGCGATGCGTTCTCGTTCGCCATCACCACCATCAACGTCGCCGTGCAGGCGGTCACTCCCCCGAACACGCAGCCGGTCGTGCTCGCGGTCGATGACACCATCGGCGTGGTCAGCCAGGTCTGGGAGGTCCTCGTCACCGTGCGCGATGACGATGGCGACACCGGGCTCGGTCTGGTCGTCGTGTCGCCGGCCGGCGTGTCGGTCGATGCCAGCCGCACGCGTGCGGTGCGCCTCGAAGACGGCATCGCCTTCCGCACCTTCACCATCACTGGCGCCATGAGCAGCCCCGGCGACGTCAGCGTGACCCTGCGCGGCAGCGACGGCACGGCTTCCAGCCCAGACATCTCCTTCACCGTCACCATCGTCGCCGCCGCTGACACCGTGCTGTCCACTCCGGTGACCATCGCCCCGTCGACCGCGGCGAATCCGGTGTATGGCACCATCGCCCCCGGCTCGACCGCCAACTTCCAGGCGCTCAACAGCGCCTTCAGCGACCTCTTCCCTGACCGTGCCCGCGGGGTGTGGTGGAACGGCGGCTACCGCGACCTGCCCACTCTGCCCAGCGACACGATGCGGCAGGGCGTGCTTCTCGCCTCAACTGTCGACAGGCCATTCAGCCTGACCTCCATTCCGCGGCAGGCTGCTCCCTTCGCCATCACCCTGCCGGCCAACTCATGGTCGCTGGTCGGGGTGCCGCCCCTGGTGATGGCCGCCTCGCCGGTGACCGTGGCCACCTCGCATCCCTGGGATGAATTCCGCCTCGAGGATCTCGACGGCATCGCCCAGGACGAGGCTACGGTACGCAGCGTGCTGGAGGTCGCCTACCAGGGTGGCCCCGCCTCGACCGAGCCATTCCTGCTGAATGGCAGCAGCTACACGCGGGCCAGCACGCTTGCGGCTGGCACGGCCTACTGGATTCCGAACTACAGCGGGACGTCCTACCGCCTCGTCCGCACCACCGCGAGCGACCCCGACCGCTTTGGCGACATCCTTGCGGCTGTACATATTGCGCCGCTGCGTGCCGCTGCCGGCGGAGTCCGCTCGGCCAGCGCCTCGTCAGACGAGCGTAGCGGCCCGCCGCCGCCGCCTGGCGGCTCGCCGGCCCCGGCCACCTCGGCC
>JALHRW010000353.1 GCA_022841245.1 Planctomycetota bacterium | reverse complement strand
TGCAGTTCGCGCGCCAGGGCGGCGCCGATGCCGGCTGAGGCGCCGGTGATGAGGACGGACATGCCGGCGATGCGTCGGGCCATGCGTGCAGCATGCTGGCCTGCGGCCGGCTTCCATTCCCGCCTCCCGGCCTTCTGCTGTCGCCGTGCCGCCGCTACCGGAACTCCCGCCGCATGCCCTCGCCTCGCTCGTGGCCGTCGCCGACACCGGCTCGGTCAGCGCGGCGGCGCGCTCGCGCGGCATGACCCAGCCGACCCTGTCGCGGCAGATCCAGGATCTCGAGCGCACGGTCGGGGCCAAGCTGCTCGAACGTTCGAGCACCGGCGCGCGGCTGACTCCGGCCGGCGAAACGCTGGCGCAGGGCGCGCGCGAGGTGATCAGCCAGCTCAACGCCCTGGCGGCGCGGGTGCGCGCCGCGGGCGACGAGGTCGGCGGTGAAGTGCGGCTGGGCTGCATCGATTCGATCGGCATCTACGTGCTGCCGCAGGTCCTGCCCGCCTTCGTCCAGGCCAACCCGCGGGTGCGCGTGACGGTGGTGTGCCAGAGCAGCCCGCAGCTGATGGACATGCTGCTGGCCGGCGAGCTCGATGTCGCGGTCGGCACCACCGAACACCCCGGCCTGCGCTGCGAGCGCCTCTACCAGAACCCGCTGGTCCTGGTGCATCCGCACGAGATGCCCGCCGCGGACGTGCCGACGACCCTGGCCGACCTGGCCAAGCGGCCGGTGATCACCTTCGCCAGCGGCCTGACCGTGCGCCGGCTGCTCGATGAGGCCTTCGTCCGCGGTGGCCTGCGCTTCCAGCCGGTGATGGAGCTGGCCAACGTCGAGGTGATCAAGGCGATGGTGCGCTCCGGCCTCGGCCTCGGCGTCATCCCCGACGGCTGCCTGCCGCACGGCGAACTGGCGGCCCGGCCGATCCCCGAGTGCTCGGTCGCCCGCGTCATCCGCCTGATGCTGCCGATGCGCGATCCGCCTGGTGCGGCGCAGCGGCTGATCGAGCGGCTGCGGTCGCTCAGGCGGATCTAGTGTCCTCGTCAGGCCACGGAGGGACGGAGAGACGGAGTTTGACGGAGTCGAAGCAGGGATCAGCACACCCTCCGTCTCCACTCCGTGGGTTCGGAGACTAGCAGCCCTCAGGCCTGGCCGTCGGTCATGTAGACCCCGTCCTGCCCGTCCGTCTCGCTGATCCGTACCCGCAGCGTGCGCACGCGGATGTGGCCGAAGCGCTCGCGCAGGCGGGCCAGCAGGGTGCGGCCGAACCAGGCGGCGAAGTATTCAGCCGAGGTGTTGCCGATCGGCAGCACCAGCACCTCGTCGGTCGGCGCGAGGTAGCGGGCCTGGCGGTAGACCACCTCGGTGTGGCCGTCGGGGCGGTGGGTGATCTTCAGCTCGGGATGGTGGGCGGGGACGATCCAGTGCTCGTCGAGCTCGTCGCACAGCGCGCGCACCACCGGCTTGACCTCCTTGAAGTCGATGACCAGGCCATGGCCGTCGAGGTCACCGTCGATCTCGCAGCGCACACGGTAGTTGTGGCCGTGCAGCCGCTCCTTCGAGCCGTCGGGGAAGATCAGGAAATGGGCGCAGGAGAACTTGAGGTACTCCTTCTCCAGCAGGATCGACCAGCGTTCCATATCCGGGATGATGATCAGCGGCCCGACATTCCAACTTGATTGGCCCGGACCCGGACATGCAGTGGCCGGCGTGAACGCACTGCCCGCCGGCTCCAAGGACGTCCAGGCCATGTTCGGCCGCATCGCCGGTCGGTACGACCTGCTCAACCGCGTGCTCTCGGCCCGCCTCGACCTGCGCTGGCGGCGCATCGCCGTCAACCTGCTGCCGGAAGGGCGCGGCGAGGCCCTCGACCTCGCCTGCGGCACCTTCGACCTCGGCCTGGCCGCCCTGCGCCAGGGTCGCGCAGCGCGCATCCACGGCTGCGACTTCAGCGTGCCGATGCTCGCCGCCGGGACGGCCAAGCGCCGCGGCCTGGCGTTGTCGGCAGCGGCCGGCGATGCCCTGCGCCTGCCCTACGCCGACGCCGCCTTCGATGTCGCCATGGTCGCATACGGCTGGCGCAACTTCGGCGACCCGCTGGCCAGCGCGCGCGAGCTGCGCCGCGTGCTGCGCCCGGGCGGCCATCTGCTGATCCTCGAGTTCTTCCGGCCGGTGCGCTGGTTCCCCAAGGCCTTCTACGCCACCTTCGG
The DNA here is from genome assembly GCA_022841245.1 of Planctomycetota bacterium. Taxonomy (GTDB): domain Bacteria; phylum Planctomycetota; class UBA11346; order UBA11346; family UBA11346; genus UBA11346. Next base: position 960 of record JALHRW010000353.1, on the reverse strand, counting down.
CCGCGGCGTGTTCCCGCTCGCCGGGTCGCTGCTGGCGGGAGATCGCACTGCGTACCGCTACCTGCATGATTCGGTGCAGGGCTTCGTCTCGACCAGCGAGGCCGAGCGCCACCTGCTCACCGCCGGTTTCGCCGCTCCGCGCTGGCAGGCCTTCAGCGGCGGGGTCTCGCACGCCGTGGCGGTGCAGGCGGTCTGAGTGTCAGCGCTCCCGCCGGCGCAGGCCGGCGAGCAGCAGCAGGACCAGCAGGCCGGCGGCGCCGACTCCGCAACCGCCGCCGCTGACGCTGGACACCGGAGCCGCTGGGGCGGGCGGCGTCACTGGAGGGACCGGCGCAGGATCGATGCGCAGCACGGTGGTGGTGCGCGTGGTGCCGGCGCCGTTGCGGGCGCTCAGCGCCAGCAGCCAGGTGCCTGCGGCGGTGGGCGTGCCGCCGAGGACGCCGGTGGCGGGAACCACGGTCAGCCAGGTCGGACCACCGGCGACGGTGTACTCGATCGGGGAGAGGCTGGCGCTCAGCGTGCCGCTGAAGGCCGCGCCGACCATGCCGAACAGTTCGCCCGGATCGCTGAATACCGGCGTGCCGGCCAGCGCCGGCTCGACCACCAGCAGGCCGGAGGTGCGTGCCTGGCCGGACACGTTGGCTGCGGTCAGGCCGAGGGTGCTGTCGCCCGCCACCGCGGTCGAGCCGGTGATCAGGCCGGCGGAGTCGGCGCTGAGTCCGGTGGGCAGGCCGGTGACCGTCCAGGTCGCGGCGCTGCCGATGCCGAGTTGCAGCCGCACCGGTTGGCCGGCGCCGACCAGCCAGGGACCGGCATCGCCGATCACTGGCGCGCCGGTGGTCGCGGCGAGGGCGCGGATCGCGGCGTGCGTCGGGTTGCTGCCGTCGGCGTCGCTGGCGCTGAGGAAGACGTTGCTGACACCGGCCGCCGCCAGGCCGGTGATGCGCCCGGTGAAGGGCG
>JALHRW010000352.1 GCA_022841245.1 Planctomycetota bacterium | reverse complement strand
GGTACCGGGGCGCGTGACCCGGACCATCCGAATCATCGCAGCCCATATGAGTGGAACCGATTGGGATTAAGCGGAGCGTCAAGAACTGAGCGGCGGTGGCGACCCTATCTGTTAAGTAGCCCTGGCCGCCGCGAATTCTTGACCGCAGCGACACCCACTTGCCTGGAACGCGAGGCCAATTCTATGTGGCGGCCAAGAGGATTCTTAGCCGTAACCAAATGTCACGCGCTCCCCGTACCGACTAGTTAGTCGCATTATCATCTTATGGATAGTAGCATATTCCCGTTTTCGTTTTTTAACACGAGACCAGATTTACTTTCTTCAATCCGCATCGGTAAACTAATTATTAGCATAAACTGAGATTCAACCCTCATCGCTTCATCTTGTCCCGCCATCATAGACGACATAGGATTTGCTATAGTGAGAACGCCATCCTTTATGGTATATCCACCACCATATCGATTGACTCCTGTGGTCCCAGATACCCTGCTTAACTTTCCATCTAAGGTAATGGTTGGCGCCTTCAAACCATTGTCCTTGCCGATGAGTTTACCGTTAATCTCAATTATTGAGTACTCTTTTGCGATCTCCATTTCTAGTGCGAGTACTGAACTGACGGAAAAGACAAATAGAAGAAGTGCGTTAATCATGCTTACCCTCTAAGTACCCTACGGGCATCCCCCATCACACTTAGTGGAATTCATAACTCATTCAAATATAGTCACTTGCATTGCGACTAACATAGAGGTACCGGGGCGCGTGACCCGGACCATCCGAATCATCGCAGCCCATATGAGTGGAACCGATTGGAATTAAGCGGAGCGTCAAGAACTGAGCGGCGGTGGCGACCCTATCTGTTTAGATTGTCCTGGCCGCCGCGAATTCTTGACCGCAGCGACGCCAACTTGCCTGGAACGTGGTGGCGACCCGATGTGGAGAGCCAGGGTAATTTGAGCCATAACCACATGTCACGCGCTCCCCGTACCGACTAGTTAGGCCAATCCTTGATCTGCTGATACGTCAACTTTAATCGAACTGCACGTTTTGTAATTGGATCAACAGAACCCTGCATATCATACAACTTATCTTTCAAATATGCTTCAATGTCAAACACTGGCATTCTCCATGGAGACATACCCCAACCAGTCGATTTTATCGTCACTGCAAAGGCTTCAGGTACGAGCTCAAAATGACCGATCTTCTGCCCATCCATTCGGTAGCATGTGCCCATATACGCATTCCCACTTTTTACGTATTTACCGTAAAGTCTATATGTATCGTGTCCCTCAATTACTTGAATAATCAGTCCGTTACAAACAGCATATTTGAATGTATGGCCACAAGAACAGTTTTCATCTAGATTAATATACATACCATTAATTGGACGAGCAATCGATAGGACTGCGACAGCCAATAACGCGAGCATCCCAATAACGACTGCAAGCGTATAATACCATTTAATACGCATTTTGGCCTAACATAGAAGTAGTGTGGGCGCGTGACCCGGGCCATCCAGATCATCGCCACCCATTTCAGTGGAACCAGATAGGGTTAAGCGGAGCGTCAAGAACTGAGCGGCGGGATTCATCTCTACTACACAGATATCCTGGCCGCCGCGAATTCTTGACCGCAGCGACGCCCACTTGTCTGATACGCGAGGCCAATCCCATGTGGAGACCAAGAATTATCATAGTTGAAACCACTAGTCACGCGCTCCCACTACTGACTGGTTAGCCGCAACCACTATCCATGAGTATTCATCCATCCTATAAATCTCTTTTTGCTATTTGGTTTTCCAACTTTCTTCATTTCTTCCAGGTAGCGCCGATGCATCCCATTTAGATAACCCCAACCGCAAGAGTGCCCCATTTTCGACCAGATCACGGTAGTACCGTCAGCAATGATCATATTACCACCCCACGGGCTTGAATGACTATCATCACTGATTGATCTCAACTCCCCATCATCAAATACCAAAATGGAAAACCCACTATTCATCTCTAATAACTCACTATTTGACTTATCTCTCAGAAGACTTTCGTACTTACTCATCCTTGACGAGGATCCAGTGCCCATCGAAGCGAACAAAAGATACGCAATTACTGCGAGCACAGTACCAATTATCACAATAAGCGCATATTTCATAAAATTGCGGCTAACACAGAGGTACCGGGGCGCGTGACCCGGACCATCCGAATCATCGCAGCCCATGTGAGTGGAACCGAGTGGACCTAAGCGGAGCGTCAAGAACTGAGCGGCGGTGGCGACCCTATCTGTTAAGAATGCCTGGCCGCCGCGAATTCTTGACCGAAGCGACACCCGCTTACCTAGAACGTGGCGGCGACCCTATGTGGAGAACCAGGGCAGCCTGAGCCATAACCACATGTCACGCGCTCCCCGTACCGACTAGTTAGGTCTACTTTTCATCTTGTAGGATGGCCTGACCTTTGATTAACCATGATAGCGAAAAACTCCATACTGCCAATGTCTCCAAAATGAAAATGGTCTTGTAGTCATTTAGCGGAACGTCGTACTTGTGTATAAGTAGAATGCTTACTGCCATTAATGCAAGCAGTGCAAATATTGTAGTGCCACATACCTTGAACCATACATTTCTTACATCTTTCTTAGGGTTATTCGGGGCATTGGAACTTGTTTTTGTGAAGACATAGGAAGATATATATCCAACAAACCAAAAAATGCAACCGCACTGATATAATGTAGTATGGATACTACCGTAATTTCATCTTGGCCACAAGGGAACAATGCGACACATATCGCAGATAATCCTGCAATAACTGTTAGAACGTGATCTGAGTCATGACCACGATACGCAGATAAAAACACTCCAATAACAAACATATTACCCACAAAATAATCACGCATCTGCGTATAGTAATAATCCGATATACTCGGCTGATACTCCATACTGGACACCATAATAGGACCCAACAGAAGCATTATCGGCAAAATCATTCCGAACAGTCCAATCAGTTTACGAAGCAACAGAAATGAGATCACTAGGTCATTTTGCATATAAATGTAGACCTAACATAGAGGTACCGGGGCGCGTGACCCGGACCATCCGAATCATCACAGCCCATATGAGTGGAACCGATTGGGATTAAGCGGAGCGTCAAGAACTGAGCGGCGGTGGCGATCCTAGCTGTTAAGTAGTCCTGGTCGCCGCGAATTCTTG
>JALHRW010000351.1 GCA_022841245.1 Planctomycetota bacterium | reverse complement strand
ATAGGGTCGCCACCGCCGCTCAGTTCTTGACGCTCCGCTTAATCCCAATCGGTTCCACTCAAGTGGGCTGCAATGATTCGGATGGTCCGGGTCACGCGCCCCGGTACCTCGATGTTAGCTGCAAAACTATGAAAAAGAAATACCTGCCAATAGTATTTGCTCTAGTGTTCATTGTTACATTATCGGTATTCCTATTGCCCAACATGCTCAGCATGTTTCTATACTCACCAGAAGAGGGGGATATTGTTTTTCAATCATTGCCTCATAATGAACTAGTTGACACAATCGAAGGTGTAACAAATTCGCCGTATTCACATTGTGGTTTAGTTGTTAAAGATGATGGGAAGTGGTGTGTTCTTGAGGCTTTAGGTTCTGTAAAGCTAACACCGCTTAAATCTTGGGCCATCAGGGGAAGGGATGCTCAGTTTGAAGTATACAGGGTTAATGGGCTGACTAATGATAAAGCGAAGGAAGTTATAGCAGCTGCCTACAAATACATTGGTAGGAAGTATGACTCCAAATACAAACTGGACAACGACGACATATACTGCTCGGAACTTGTCTATCTCGGCTATAAGGACGCAATTGGGGTAAACCTGGGGAAACTTGAGAGGCTTGGTGATTTGAATTGGGCTCCATACCAGCAATCCATTATGCATTATGAAGGTGGCCCGGTTCCCATGGACAGGTTGATGGTGACCCCGTATTCAATGACACGAGATAAACAGTTGAAGTTGATTCGTGGAAAACTGTAATTAATTCCCAGGATGGGAAATGCAGCTAACGAATCGTTGAAACCGAGCCCATTACGTGTGGCTTTCCAGGTGCCCGGCTCCGGTCAAGAATTCTCGGACTGAAGTGGCTGGCGAACCTGATGTCTTCCCCCGCTCAGTTCTTGACGCTCCGCCTCTGTTCTCGTTCCAATTGCCCTCCACCCCGTCCGTTCCATATTGCCCACCCGTCGGCAAATGGGCCGGTTTAACTCGATGTTAGCCACGATATGATCATTATAGCGATTATCGTAGTCATTTGCATGGTATTACTGATGGGGTATATTTTCCTGTTTCGGAATTATCCCAGGGTTACAGTTGCCATGATTTTGGTAATGGTCGGTTTACTGGCGTGGTCAGTACACTATCTCATCCAGTTAAAGGCTATGCCGACGTTGACAGATGATAAAGTATGGCATGTACGTTATATGATTGCCATTATATTTCTGATCCCAATTACGATACTTGGCGCAGGTTTAGCTGGGTTTTGTATGCACAAGGAGTCGGTTAATGATGACTCAGGTGATGATGGAGACCGTGGCTAACGAATCGTTGAAACCGAGCCCATTACATGTGGTCTTTCCATTCGCCCGGCTCCGGTCAAGAATTCGCGGACTGAAGTCGCTAGCGACCCTGATATCTTCCCCCGCTCAGTTCTTGACACTCCGCCTTGGTTCGCGTTCCAATTGCCCTCCACCCCGTCCGTTCCATCGTGCCCACCCGTCGGCAAATGGGCCGGTTTAACTCTGTGTTAGGCCAAAATGACCAAAATAATATTTATCGTCATTATTGCATCATGCTTTCTGAATGCAGGCGAAGTCTACCGCAAAGATAGTTTCCTTCCTACTCAAATAACGAAAGGCATGGTATTGGTAACCATTGATGCGGCCTTTGGTGGCACCCTCACTGTTTTTGGTAATGAGAAATCAGGCAAGGTCGCATTTCTGTATTTTGGAAAAAATGGGAAGGTGAATAGTCGTATGGTTGCAATGGATGAGGAGCTGGGCAAGGTATTACAAACAATTAGAACCCGCACTAGTCTAATGAACAGGGAAGAGAAAGAGAGAAGGGGTGAGGATGGATACACTGTGACAATTGAAATGCCTAGTGGAAAGACCGTGGTTTGGACTCCAAGTAATCTGGAAATGATTAGAGCCTTACGTATACTTTGTCTCACTGGCAATGTGCCGCACAATTATGTTGAAAATGACAACAGGGTTGACTTTTACCCTGGTCCAAAGGAATAGAATTTGGCCTAACTAGTCGGTACGGGGAGCGCGTGACTTGTGGTCATGGCTCAGGTTGCCCTGGTTATCCAATTGGGGTCGCCACCACGTTCCAGGCAAGAGGGTGTCGCTGCGGTCAAGAATTCGCGGCGGTGGTGATAACTTAGTGGTTAGGGCTGGTTACCGCCGCTCAGTTCTTGACGCTCCGCTTAATCCCAATCGGTTCCACTCATACGGGCTGCGATGATTCGGATGGTCCGGGTCACGCGCCCCGGTACCTCGATGTTAGACCATACCGTGAAACATAAATGGTTAGTTATTACAGGTGTTGTTATTGGTATTATTCTGGTGATTACTTTGTACATCTCTTCCTTTCTTGTAGGTATGCAGGCCGGGTATGCTGGAAGTTTGAATTGGCAATGGTGGATGAGGGAAAACGTTTGGGCTGTTGAAATCGTGAATGACGCGCTTGGTAATGCTGGTTTTAAAATGTATTTCAATTATGTATGTGGTCCTATATCTGAAGTTTGGTTAAATTTAGTTAGGTAGAATGGTCTAACTAGTCGGTACGGGGAGCGCGTGACTTGTGGTCATGGCTCAGGTTGCCCTGGTTCTCCAAATAGGGTCGCCACCACGTTCCTAGCAAGTGGGTGTCGCTGCGGTCAAGAATTCGCGGCGGCCAGGCCTACTTAACAGATAGGGTCGCCACCGCCGCTCAGTTCTTGACGCTCCGCTTAATCCCTATCGGTTCCACTCACATGGGTCGCGATGATTCGGATGGTCCGGGTCACGCGCCCCGGTACCTCGATGTTAGCCATATTGGCATAGTATATGCAGATTATAATCTATCTCATATGTGCTATAGCGTTGTTGTTTGTTGGCTTCTCATGTGTGTATTGGGATGATATTCCATGGTGGATAACTAAGAAGCTAGACTCTAGGGGCGATTACTATGCAAAATGTGTGATGTATTACACGTATTTCTGGTCATCGTACCTCTTTGCCATAATTGGCCTAGCTGTTATTGCAACTTATTTAGTCAATCGTGGATCAAAAGATTGGGATTCCTCTAAATGATGAAAAATATGGCTAACGAATCGGTACGGGGAGCGCGTGACTTGTGGTCATGGTTAAGATTTATCTAGGTCGCCACATAGAATTCACCTCGCATTCCAGGCAAGTGGGTGTCGCTCCGGTCAAGAATTCGCGG
>JALHRW010000350.1 GCA_022841245.1 Planctomycetota bacterium | reverse complement strand
CGTCGCCGGCGGTGCAGCCGGCGGGCAGCCCGCGGCGCAGCGCCGCGGCGATCGCTCCGGCCAGCCCGGGATCCCCGTCGAGCTCCGGCTCCAGCCGCACGTGGCGCAAAACGACGGTCATGGTGGCGCAATGGTGGGCTATCGCGACGACTCGCGCAAGCCTAGAATGACAGCATGAGCATCATCGGACTCGACATCGGCGGAACCAAGTGCGCAGTCACCCGCGCCACCGACGCTGGCGTGATCGAACGGACCATCCGGTTCCCGACCAGGGGCGCCCAGGCGACCCAGGCGCGGCTCTGGGCAGCCGTCGCCGAGCTGCAGCCTGGCCCCGCGCCGGTCTTCGGCATCAGCTGCGGCGGCCCGCTCGACAGCGCCACCGGGCTGATCCTCTCGCCGCCCAACCTGCCCGGCTGGGACCGCGTCCCGGTGTGCGCCGAGCTGGAGCGGCGCTTCGGCGGCCGCGCCTTCCTGATGAACGACGCCAACGCCGGCGCGCTGGCCGAGTGGCGCTTCGGCGCCGGCCGCGGCACGCGCAACCTCGTCTTCCTCACCTACGGCACCGGCATGGGCGCCGGAGTGATCTGCGATGGCCGCCTGTTCGAAGGCGCCAACGGCAACGCCGGCGAGGTCGGCCACGTGCGCCTCAGCGCCGACGGCCCGCTCGGCTACAACAAGCCCGGCAGCTTCGAGGGCTGGTGCAGCGGCGGCGGCATCGGCCGCCTCGCCCAGGCCGCGGCGAGCAAGCGCAACGGTCGCGTCGCCTTCAACCCGGGCAGCGTCGAGGACATCACCGCCCGCCACGTCGTCCAGGCAGCCGAGGCTGGCGACACGCTGGCCGTCGAGCTGCTCGCCGAGTCCGGCCGCCGCCTGGGCATGGCCCTGGCCATCATCGTCGACGTGCTCAACCCCGAGGTCATCGTGCTCGGCTCGGTCTACAGCCGCGCCAAACGCTGGCTCGAACCGCACATGCGCCCGGTGCTCGAGGCCGAGGCCCTGCCGGTGTCGCTGGCGGTGTGCCGGGTGGTGCCGACCACCCTCGGCGAGGACATCGGCACCTACGCCGCGATCGCCATCGCCGTCTACCACGCCGGCGGTTTCGCCAGCGACGTACGCGGCGCGGTCGACACTGCCCTCGCCCCGCTCACCGCGGAATCCAGGCCATGACCGACCACCTCGCCGCCCTCTGCGCCCGCCGTCCCGAGTTGACCCCGTTGGCCGGCGACATCCGCGCTGCGCACGCGTTGTTCCTCGACTGCTATCGCGGCGGTGGCACCGCGTTGTTGTGCGGCAACGGCGGCAGCGCTGCCGACGCCGACCACTGGGCCGGAGAACTGCTCAAGGGCTTCGAATCGCGCCGTCCGCTGCCTGTGGCGCAGCGCACCGGCCTCGACGCAGCGATCGCCGGCAAGCTGCAGTGCGGCCTGCCGGCGATCCCGCTCACCGGCTTCCCCGCCCTGCGCACCGCGGTGGCCAACGACATCGATCCGCTGCTGGAGTTCGCCCAATTGGTGCAGGCCTTCGGCCGGTCGGGCTGGCTGTTCGTCGGCCTCAGCACCTCGGGCAACGCCGGCAATGTCTGCGTCGCCGCCCAGGTCGCGCGCGCCCGCGGCCTGCGCGTGCTCAGCCTGACCGGCGCTGGCGGCGGCCGCCTCGCTGGCTTGAGCGACGTGTGCCTGCGCGCGCCCAGCCCGCGCACCTGCGAGGTGCAGGAATACCACCTGCCGATCTACCACACGCTTTGCCTGATGCTGGAAGACGCGCTGTTCGGCGCTGGCCCGGGAATCCCATGATCGCATCCACGGCATTCTCCACGCCCGATGCTCAGGCCTCGACGAGGCTATCGCCACCTGCCGCAGCGTTTGCGATCGTCTCGAGACCACGTGGGTTGTCTGGCAAACTGTACACGGGACGGTCTTGCACGGGCTAAGCTTCTGCACTACCGTGATCTCGACGTTCCTGTCTTCCCAGGCGACGCGCGCGATGCGTTGACGGCTATTGCAGGAGCGCTCACGAGTCCGGCTGATGATCATCGGCCGGCGACCGCACGATCGCAGCCTCGCGCTTGGACACCGAGGCATACCTGAGCGTGGCATGGAAGTCGCGCTGCCCGAGCCGGTGATGCACGAGCGCGATATGCTCACCCTGATCCAACTGCTGGATGGCGTAGGACTGTCGCAGGAGGTGCGGCGACAGGCGCGGCCGAACTGCCCGGAAGGCGCGTTGGATGACTTGCGCCTGCAGTGGCATTGCTCGCAGCGCACCAGCCACCCGTCGTTTCCGCTCCCCGACGAACAGGTAGTCGTTGTCCAGCTTCGCGCTGCCGTTGAGGTGGAGGTATTCGCGCAGCAGTTCCGCCAATCCAGCCGGGATCGGAATGTCGCGTGAGCGCTCGCGCGGGCCGCGCACGTACAATCGCATCTCCTCAAGCAACAGATCAGATACTCGCAGCGCGAGGACCTCGCTCAACCGGAGTCCGCAACCCACTTGCAGCGAAGCCACGACCCGCGGCACGCCGGACAGCTTGTCGAGGAACCGATTGATGGTCTGCCGCGCAACCGGTTCTGGTGAGCGCACAGGTCGTTTCGCGCGCAGAGGGTTGATGTCTGCGGGATCCAGAGGCATTTGCAGGACATGAAGGTAGAGGAAGCGGAGTGCATGCAGTGCCTGGTTCTGAGTCGACCCTGACACCTGTCCGCGTCCCCGCGCCTGCGACACAGCAACCAGGAACGCCCTGACATGCTGCACGCCGAGCTCCGCCGGGTGCGTGTTGTAGTGAAACATGACGAAGCGCCGCGCCCAACCGACATACAGGTAGCCAGTCTTCTCAGACCGCCCCAAGCGCCGGCAGGCATCGCGCAGGGCATCCCCGAGGTCGCAGAGTTGATGCACGCGTTGGGGAACCGGCCCAGTCTTGAGTGGGTCCATGTAGACCCTTGTATTCTGTGCCCTGCTCCCGTCAACGACCGCACATCTAGTAAGCCCACCGTCAAACAAGCCACATTATCCCAGTCAAAGCCTTACATCCAAAAGATTACATCGATCTCCACCACCAAGGTCCGCTTCCATTATTGCTAACGCGTGGTTAGCAATCTCTCGGATTCGCTAAATGATGTTGGGCATAAATGTCACTAGCTCACATTGTTTGGATGTAAAAACTTTAGATATCTTGAAGTTGATGCCGTACTGCGAAGGTGATGTGTATAATGGC
>JALHRW010000349.1 GCA_022841245.1 Planctomycetota bacterium | reverse complement strand
GCGCACCCGCACTGGCGCCTGGCTCGGGCCGGCGCCCATGCCCTCGGCCTCGTCGCTGGGCAGGGCCAGCTCCTGGCGCAGGCGGGTGGCGACGTCCTCGGCGGTGGACGCATCGGGCAGCAGGGCGAGCAGCAGGTGGCGGGCACGCACTCCGTCGCCGGCCAGGCCGGCCGCGTCGAGGTCGGCGAGCGCGGCGTGGACGCGTGGGCCGAAGCGGAACGGGCTGGCACCGGCGCCCGGCTCGTCAGCGATGATGCCAGCGATGCGGAAGGTTCCGCTGCCCAGGCGCAGTTCGCCGCCGACCTGCACGCCCAGGCGCGGCAGCAGATCGGCATCGACCAGCACCGCCGGCACGCTTCCGCCCAGCGCGTCCTCTGCGCCGGCCGGCTCGCCGACCAGGCGTCCGGCCAGCGGCCAGCCTGGCCCGCCGGCCTGCACGTCGCACAGCACTGCCGCGTCGCCCGCTGTCGCCATGGCGGTGAGGCTGCGCGCCTCCGCGGTGCGCGCTCCAGGCGGCAGCGCCGCACTCAGGGCCATGCGCACCCCCTCGTCCAGCGGTCGCGACGACGAGACCTCGACGTCGGCGGCGAGCAGTTCGCGCGCCTGGGAGGCGAGGTGGCGCTCGACCGCAGTCACCGATCCGGAGACGGTGCCGCGCGCGGCGACGCCGACTGCGATGCAGGCCAGGGCCAGCCAGGCCAGGGCCGGCCGGCCGCTCAGCAGGCGCCAGGCCAGTCCGATCATGGCACGATGCGGCCGTCGCCCATGTGCACGATGCGGGCGCAGCGCGAGGCCAGCTGCTCGTCATGCGTCACCAGCACCAGCGTGGTGCGGTTGCTGGCGGCGAGCTGGAACAGCAGGTCGGCGAGGATGGTGCCGGTGCGGCGGTCGAGCGAGCCGGTCGGCTCGTCGGCGAAGACGATGGCGGGATCGTGGGCCAGGGCGCGGGCCACCGCCACTCGCTGCTGTTCGCCGCCGGAGAGCTGGCGCGGCCGGTGGTCGTGGCGGCCCTCCAGCCCGACCTTGGCCAGCCAGGCGCGGGAGCGTGCGGCCGCATCCGCTGCATTGGCGAGATCGAGCGGCGCCTGCACGTTCTCCTGCGCGGTCAGCGCCGGCAGCAGGCGGTGGCTCTGGAAGACGAAGCCCATGCGGCGGCCGCGGAAGGCGCTGGCCTCGGCATCGCCCATGTTCGCGAGATCGCGGCCCTCTAGCGTGACGCTGCCGCGGCTCGGCTTATCGAGGCCGGCGAGCAGGCCGAGCAGCGTGCTCTTGCCCGAGCCGCTCGGCCCGACGATGGCGAGGGTCTCGCCGGCCGCGAGGTCGAGGTCGACGCCATCGAGCACGGTGATGTCGCCGTGCGGCGTCGGGTAGTCGCGGCCGAGCCCGTGCGCGGAGAGGATCATGGCTGCTGCCCGCCGGCCGCTGGCCGCTGGTCGCCGGTCGGCAGCAGCGGCTTCAGCCACGCCGCGACCTTCCCGGCGATGACCTGCTGGCCCTTGGCGTTGGGATGGACGAGGTCGGACTGGTTCAGATCCGGGTCGAGGGCGACGCCGTCGAGCAGGAACGGCAGCAGCGGTACCGTGAGCTCCTTGGCCAGACGCGGATACAGCGCGTCGAAGGCGGTGACATAAGCCGGGCCGAGGTTCCTCGGCATGCGCATGCCGATCAGCAGCGGCGTGGCGCCGGCGGCGCGCACCTTGGCGACCATGGCGCGCAGGTTGGCCTCCAGCTGGTCGACCGGCAGGCCGCGCAAGCCGTCATTGGCGCCCAGGGCGATGACCACGACCCGCGGCTTGCCTTTCAGCACCCAGTCGAGCCGGCGCAGACCGCCGGCGCTGGTGTCGCCGGAGACGCCGGCGTTGACCACCGTCCAGCCGGGCAGCGCCGGGCCGAGCAGGGCGGGATAGGCCTGCTCGGCGGCGAGGCCGTAGCCGGCGGTGATCGAGTCGCCGACGACGACGACGCTTTCGGCGCGCAGCGCAAGGACCAGAGCGAGCAGGCAGAGGCAGCGTGGGATCACGGCGAAAGCCTACGCGCCAGCGGCCCACCGCCATCGGCGCTGGGCGTGGGCTCGACGCGGGTTAGTACGTATGCCGCAGGTGCATCAGCGACACCGCGCCCGCCGGTGCGGCGGCGCCGCGCAGGTCGCGCAGGGTCAGGGTGCGCGGCCGGCCGGGTAGCAGGGTGAAACTATTGTCGTCGAATTCACCAGCCGCCGCCGTCGTGGCCATGACATAGAACGCCGGCTTGTCGCTGCGCAGCGTCACCGTAGCGCCATCCACCGTCGCCGTCACCGTGGCCTCGGCCAGGCGGCAGCGCTTGTACTCGGTGAAGACGTGGGTGTTGCTGTGCGCGAGGGGCGCCCCGCCAGCGGTGCCGCTCAGTTCGACCTGCAGGAACTGCCGCCGCCGTGCAGCGTCGTCGGCGCAGAAGTGCGCGACCGGCCAGCGGCCGAGGCGCAGCGCCGAGCCGGCGGCGACGCGCACGCGTTGCGTCTCGGTCCGCCCAGGCGTGCCGTCGAAACCCCACAGGGCGAGTTCGACCGCGACTTCGGCCTCGTGCGGCTCGTCGTTGATCACCCAGGCCTCGACGATCTCGCCAGCCTCCTTGTCGACGCGCTGGTGGACGACCGCGGCGACCGGCTGGAAGAAGCGGCGGGCGTGGTGGTGCAGCTGCTTCCAGCGACCGCCGAACTCGATGCTGGCCCAGCTGGCCACCGGCCAGATGTCGTTGAGCTGCCAGTACAGCGTGCCCATGCAGTGCGGGCGCAGGCTGCGCCAGTACTCGACCGCGGTCTTGATCGCCAGCGACTGCTGCACCTGGGACAGATAGAGGGTCTGCGCGAAGCCGACCGGCATGCGGAAATAGCGCGAGAACATCTCGTTGATGCGCCGGTTGCCGCCGTCGTTGCGCTGGTGGTACTCCATCGTCGGCGAGGTGATGTTGAAGTCCTCCTCGGGGCAGTAGCCCTGCACCGACTCCAGGCTGTTGAACGACTGGTAGCCGAATTCGCTGCAGAAGCGCGGCTTCACCGCGTAGTAGGCGTCGAAGCTCTTGGCCTCGTGCCACACCGACCAGTAGTGCATGTCGCCGAAGCCGTCCTTGTGCCAGGTGTCGCTGAAGTCGCCGGGGCCGGCGCAGGGCGAGCTGGGCCAGTAGGCGCGGGTCGGGTCGGCGGCGCGGGCGGCATCGCCGCGCGCGCCGTCGAGGCGCGCCCAGTCGAG
>JALHRW010000348.1 GCA_022841245.1 Planctomycetota bacterium | reverse complement strand
GCTTGCCTTGCCACCCATTGATCCTTGCCGCTGCCGTCCTCACCGGCTGTTCGGGTGCTGCCGACTTGCGCGAGCAGGCCGACAAACGCATGCCCAACGCCGGGCCGGTGGCCGAGGCGCGGGCCGGGGAGCTGGCCGCCGTCCGCGAGCGCTCCCCCGCGGTCGCCGTCGACCGCCAGCTGCCCACACCTCTGCCGATCGACGCCTGCATCGACTGGACCTTGGCGCACAACCGCGACCTGCGCGGCCAGATCAACAATGCCGAACGGGCCCGGCTTGACGTCACGGTGGCGCACAGCGACGCCTATACGCCGCGGCTGTCCGCCAGCGGTGGGCGGACCCGGACCAGCGATGCCGCCGGCACGGTGCTGGCGGATGCGGCGGTCGCCAGAGTGGCGCTGGATACCAATGTGCTCGGCTTCACCGTTGCTCCATACGTGGCCGGCAGCTGGAGCGAGAACGAGGGGACGTTCGACGGCACGCCCTACGGCTCAGCCGCCGGCATCGCGATCAGCCGGCGCATCTTCGCTCTGGCCGAAGGCACGCGACTGTCGCAGCAACTGACCTCGGCCGATCGTGCTTACGCCAAGGCGGTCAACAGCCTCACCCTGCGCACCCGCCGCATTGCGTTGGAGAGCGCTACCGCCTTCTTCGAGCTGCAGCGCTCGCAGAGCCGGATCCGTCTGCGCGAGAACCGGCTGAAGCAGACCCGCGAGTTCCTCGTCGGCGTACGTGAATCAGTCGCAGCCGGACTGAAGGCGCCGATCGAGGAGACCAACGCCGCGATCGATGCCAACCAGGCCGAAGCCAACCTGCTGTCCGATCAGCAGGCCCTGGCCACCGCCCGAGACCGCCTGCTGTCGCTGCTCGACCGGCCGCTCGGCAGCGACGTGCAGATCGCGCCCAGCGACGTCACTGGCGTGCGCCCCGACCTGCCCCCGCTGGAGCAGGACGTCAGCCGCGTCCTCTCCGCCCACGAGGATCTGCTCAACCTGCGCATCGACCAGGAGCAGGCGCGCGACGACACCGCCATCGCCCAGGACCGTGTGGCCCCGCAGGTCACCGCCACCGCGTCTGCCGGACGCACCTGGGAGTCGGATACGCCGGGCGGCACCGACGACCCGGCCGATGTGGTCGCGCTGAAGCTGGAACTCGACATGCCGCTCGACGGCTGGACCGGCGAGCGCGCCGGGCTGCGCAAGCAGCTGCGCGCCGAACGCGACCTGCGCCTGCGCCTGCGCAGCGCCGAGGTCGAGCTCGAGCGAACCGTGCGCGAGCTGCGCCGCCGCATCGACAACCAGGTGCGCAGCGTCGATCTGGCGCAGCAGCGCCTTGAGGCCGAACGCGCCAAGTTCGCTGCTACCGAGGCGAGCTACCGCACCGGCCGGGTCGACAACCTCGAACTCACCCGCGCCCGCGAGACCCTCGACCGCGCCGAGGTCGACCTGATCGAGTCGCGCATCGATCTGGTCCTCGCCCTCGCCGCCCGTGAGGCCCTGGTGCCGCCCGAGGAGGCACGGTGAGGCCACTCTGGCTGGCTGGCGGGCTGCTCGCCCTGGCCGGCTGCGCCACCGAGCCGCCTCCCGCCGTGGCCGTGCCGCGATTGGTCACTGCCGAGGCGCCGCCGCAGGAAGGATTGTGGCTCGGCCTGCGTGCCCAGGCGGAGCATCTCAGTCCCGTCGGCCACGGCGCCAGCATGTCCTGGGTGCCGACTGCCTGGGTCGTCGGCGATGGCGCCATCGTCTCGGTCGGCGACGACCTGGTGCGCTATGATACGGATTCCCTGCGCGCGATGGATGCACAGGACGCCTTCGACATCGACCGCGATGCCAAGCGCAAAGAGCTGGACCTGCTCCGTAACGACAGCGACATCGCGACCCTGCAGAGCCGGATCCGCCAGCTGCGGGCGCGCCGCGAGGTGGTGGCGGCAGAACTCGCCGCCGCCAGCGTGGTCGATGGCCAGCAGGTGCGCATCGCCGAACTGCAGCTCGCCGACGCCACCACCGAGCACGCCGCTGCCCTGCGTCGTCGCCAGGCCCTGGACCGCCTGGTTGCCGCGGGCGCTCCGGTCAGCGGGGCCGAGCTGGCCCGCGCCCGTGAGGAGGAGGTGCGCAGCCGTACCGCCCGCGCCGCACCCGCGGTCAACCTCGAGCTGGCCCGCCTGCCCGCGGCACGATCGACGGTGCGCCGGCTGCAGCTGACGCTAGCGGACATCGACGCGCAGCTGGGTGCCAGCCCGGAGGAGGGGCTGGAGGCCGAACTGCGCACCGCCAGCGAGCGCCGTGCCCGGCGCCTGCTCGACCGTGAACGCGGCCGCGGCGCATGGCGTCTGCGCCGGCATGAGGAGATTCTGAAGACGTTGCAGGATCCGGTGATGCGCGCCCGGGCCGCGGGTGTGGCCCAGCTTCGCGATGCCGATGTCAAAATCGGAGCCAAGCTGGCCAAGGACATTTCCTGCGTCTTCGTCCTCGGTCCGGAGGGCCTCGCCGCGCTCGTCGCGGTGCCCGAGCAGATGCGGCCGCTGGTGGCTGAAGGTGCGCGCATCGCGCTGCGCTCGCCGGCCTTCGGCACGAGCGCCGTCCTGGGCAGCATCGCCTCCGTGTCGGCCTCCCCGGAGACGGCCAGTGACGGTCAGCGCATCTTCCCGGCCCGGGCCAGGCTGATCGAACCGCCGGCCGCGATCCGTCCAGGGATGTCGGTGCAATGCAGCCTGGCGGTCGATGCCGGACCCGGGGCATCGGTCATCCCATCGTACTGCATCGCGGACCGGGCCTCGCCCGAGGTCACCCTGGCCGATGGCAGCGTCCGCCGGCTGGCCGGCTGGCCGGTCGGCTCGTGGTTCGTCGCCCTGTCCGGCCTCGCCCCAGGCGACCGCGTGCAGGTACCGGAATCCGCTGCGCGCAGCAGCCGCGTTCGCCTCACCGCCTTGGTCGAGCCGGCCAAGTTCGTCCCCGTCCGACTGCGCTCGTGGGACTGGGAGGTGCTCGAGCTGCTACCCGAGGGACGCTTGGTGCACAGCGGCGAGCGCATCGCCCGGCTGATCAAGGTCATGTCATGGCGCAGCGCAGACCAGATCCGCTCCGAGGCCGAGCTGAGCCTGGCCCAGGGGCGACTCGACCTGGTCATATCCCAGCTGTCGGCGATCGATGAACGGGCCGGGGCGCAGGCCAGCTGGGTGCGGGCCCAGCTGGCGCGCGAACGCACGCAGCTCGAGGCCTGGGTCGGGCGCAACGCCTAC
>JALHRW010000347.1 GCA_022841245.1 Planctomycetota bacterium | reverse complement strand
GCGCCTCGACATCGAACTGGCCCAGCTGCGCAAGGAGCTGGAGGCTGCCCGCGCCGCCAACGAGCGCACCGCCAGCGAGCGCGACGCGCTGCGCAGCCGCATCACCGCCGCCGACGGCGACGCCGAGGCCGCCATGCGCGAGCGCGACCAGGCGCGCAGCCAGATCGCCAATGCCGCCGCCGAGCGCGACCGCTTCCGCGCCGCCCTCGAGGCCGCCCAGGAAGAGCGCACCGCCCTGGCCCGGGCCAAGGACGAGCTGTCGTCGCAGATGACCCTGCGCCTGACCGAGAAGAGCCGTGAAATGGGCGAGATGAAGCAGGTCCAGGCCCGCCTGGCGGGCGAGAACGACCGGCTGACGGCCGAGAACGAGCTGCTCAACAAGGCTGCCGAACGCGGCAAGACCGACGTCGCCGAGATGAAGCGCCGGGCCGAGTCCGCCGCCCAGGACCGCCGCCGGCTCGAGGACGCCGAGACCAAGGCGGTCGCCGCCGAGAACCGCATCGGCGAGGTCGAGCGCCGCAGCCAGGCCGCCCTGGCCGAGCGCGACACGCAGATCGCCCAGGCCGCGATGGAGATCAAGCGCCTCGGCGACGAGGTCGACGCGCTCAAGAATCGCTTCAAGCAGGCTGCCGGGTTGCTGGTCGAGGCCCGCGCCGCGGTCGAGAAGGCGAGCAAGGATCTCAAGGACCGCGGGCTTTAGTCCTGGGAGCGCAGGCTTCAGCCTGCCGGGGCAATGCTGATCCGCCAACCAAGCAGGCTGAAGCCTGCGCTCCCAGGCTGAAGCCCGCGGTCCTGGCTTTTTCCGCCATTCCTGGTGTCATCCCGCCGATGCCGCAGGACCTCTACATCCTCCACCGTTTGCGTCTGCCCACTGCCGGGCAACCGGTGTTCGAGGCCCTCGCCGCCAACGTCCCCGGGCTGACCCGCAGCCAGGCGCGCAAGGCGCTGGTCGCCGGCCTGGTCAAGCTGGCCGGCAAGCCGGTCTCCGATCCGCGCGCCACCGTGCCGGCCGCCGGCGCCGCGGCCGAACTGGATCTGCGCCATGGCGTGCGCAGCACCTACGTGCGCATCCGCCACGGCGCCGCCCCGCTCGAGCAGACCCTCGACCTCGGCATCCTGCACCTCGACGAGCAGATGTGCGTGGTCGACAAGCCGAGCGGCCTCGCCTCGGTGCCGCCGCCGGCCGGCCACACCGAGCGCAAGGTCCACCACGTCGGCGAGGTGCTGCGCCGCCAGCTGCGCAAGCAGGGCCGCGAGGCCGGCTTCCTCGGCGTGGTCCACCGCCTCGACCTCGACACCAGCGGCTGCATCGCCGTCGCGCTCACGCGCGAGGCGCAGCGCATGCTGGCGGCGCAGTTCGCCGGCACCTCGGCGGTGCGCACCTACCGCTGCGTGGTCGCCGGCAACCCGCACCACGACGCAGACGAGATCCGCGGCAAGCAGGGCCGCGGCGAGGACGGCCGGCGCGCCCTGGTCGAGGAGAATGAGCCCGGCGTCGAGGCGGTGACGCGCTACAAGGTGCTGCGCCGCTTCGCCCACGCCGCCGAACTCGAGGTCGAGCTCGGCACCGGCCGCACCCACCAGGTGCGCGTCGCCCTCGCCGCCATCGGCTGCCCGGTGCTCGGCGACCGCGTCTACGCCAAGGGCAACGCCTACGCCCTCGCCGCCCGCCTGATGCTGCACGCGCACACCCTCGAGGTCGACCACCCGCGCACCGGCTCGCGCCTGCGCGTGGTGAGCCCGCTGCCGGCGCTGTTCAAGCAGGTGATCGAAGGGCTGGTCTAGCCCGCCCCGCATGCTCCACCGCCCCGACTACGCGCGCGTCCCCTGGTGGTGGCTCGGCCTCAGCCTGGCGCTGTCGGCGGTCGGGATCCTCTTCGTCATCAGCGCCACCGCCGAGGGCGGGGGCGAGGGGCTGCTCTCTCGCGAATCCGGTTCGCAGCTGCTGTGGTGGCTGATCGGCGGCGTCGGCTGCGCCGCTGCCATGCACGTGGCGCCGACCACCTGGCGCAGCCTCGCCCTGCCGGCCGCGCTCGCCGGTTGCGGGGTGATGGTGCTGATGCTGCTGCTCGCCGGCACCGCGCTGGTGCCGCCGATCAAGGGCCAGCACAACTGGATCGTGCTCGGCAATCTGCGCCTGCAGCCGGTCGAACTGGTCAAGCTCGCCACGCTGCTGGCCTGCGCGACGCTCGCGGCCGGCCCGAACTTCGACGCCCGGCGGCTGTCGCATTGCGGCTGGCTGCTGCTCGTCGCCGGCATCCCTGCGGCGATCGTGGCCAAGGAGGACCTCGGCAGCGCCCTGACCTTCCCGCCGATGGCGATCGGCGTGCTGCTCGTCGCCGGCATGCGCGTGCGTCATCTCGCTCTCGCCGCCCTGGTCGTGGTGCTGGCGGTGGCGGCGGCCTACGCCGTGCTGCCGCGCGAGGGCAAGAAGGCCTACCAATGGCGGCGCATCGACGCCTTCCTCCACCCCGAGAACTACGCCCTCGCCGAGGCCTACCAGACCGAGCGCTCGAAGCGCTCGATCGGCAGCGGCCAGTGGATCGGCAAGGGCTGGATGGAGGGCGAGCAGAACCGTCTCGGCTGGGTGCCGGAGAAGCACACCGATCTGGTCTTCGCGGTGATCGGCGAGGAGGTCGGCTTCGCCGGCTCGGCTGCCTTCGTCCTGCTGGTGCTGGCGTGGTGCGGCGCCGGCCTGCTCGCCGCCTCGCGCGCGCCCGGACCGTGGAGCCGGCTGCTGATCAGCGGCTTCACCTGCCTGGTCGGCGGCCAGGCCTCGATCAACCTGGCGGTGGCCATGGGCCTGATGCCGGTCACCGGCGTGACCCTGCCGTTCGTCAGCTACGGCGGCTCGTCGATGGTGGTGTGCTGGCTGGGCCTGGGCATGTGCGCGTCGGCGGCGTCAGTGGAGCGGGAGGTATGATGGCCATTGCTCCGGTTCGTGGTTCGTGGTTCGTGGTTCGTGGTTGGAGCTGCCGCTCCACTTCAGGCACCATACCGGCGATGCGGAACGCCGAACCCCGAACCCCGAACCCCGAACGGTGGCAATGGCCATGAGGCTCCTTCCCCACCCATTCGTCCTCGCCCCGATGGAGGAGCACACCTCGCTGCCGTTCCGCATGCGCGCCCGCGCCCACGGGGCCGGACTGGTCTTCGCCGAACGCCTCGACGCCGAGGACGTGGCCGCGCGCGACAAGCGGGCGCTCAAGCTGCTCGCCACCGAACCGGGCGAGCGGCCGGCGGTGGCC
>JALHRW010000346.1 GCA_022841245.1 Planctomycetota bacterium | reverse complement strand
ACGCGCTCGCCCGCACCGCGCTGCTCGCCCTGCCGCTGCTGGCCAAACCGCATCCCGCCGAAGAGGCACCCTCGGTCGGCGACCTCGCCGGCAACGCGCAGCGCGCCCTCTCGCTCTGGTGCGAGTACAAGCTCAAGCTCGGCCTGCGCTGGTTCAGCGTGCCGGGCTGGCTGACCGCGCTGGCCGAGGCGGCGCGGCCCTGACCAGCCGGTTGCACCGCTGGCGCCGGCGCGAGCCTGCCGCCCATGCCCGCGATCGAGGCCGTCGGCCTGACCAAGATCTTCCGCACCTACGACCGCCGCCCGGGCTTCTGGGGCGGCGTGCGCGACATCGTCGATCGGCGGAACAAGGAGCTGGTCGCGGTCTCCGGCATCGACCTGAGCGTGCCCGAGGGCGAGATCATCGGCTACATCGGTCCGAATGGCGCCGGGAAAAGCACCACGATCAAGATGCTGACCGGGATCATGCGTCCGACGCGCGGCACCATCCGGGTCAACGGCTTCGATCCGCACCGCGACCGCGTACGCTACGTGCGCACGGTCGGCGCGGTATTCGGCCAGCGCTCGCAGCTGTGGTGGGACCTGGCGGTGGGCGAGAGCTTCGAGCTGCTGCGCGAGCTCTACGGCGTGCCCAAAGCCATCGCCGAGCAGCGCATCAAGCGCTTCGACGAGGTCCTCGGCCTGGCCGACTTCCTGCAGACGCCGGTACGCAAGCTGTCGCTCGGGCAGCGCATGCGCGCCGACCTCGCCGCCTCGCTGCTGCACGATCCGGCGGTGCTGTTCCTCGACGAGCCGACGGTCGGCCTTGACGTGGTGACCAAGGCCAGCCTGCGCACCTTCCTGCTCGCGCTCAACCGCGAGCGGCGCACCACCATCATCCTCACCACTCACGACCTGCAGGACATCGAGGCGCTATGCAGCCGGGTCGTGGTCATCGACCACGGCAGGGTGGTGCATGACGGCGACCTCGAAGGCCTGCGCACCCGCTTCGGTGGCGGCAAGAAGCTGGCGATCACGCTGAAGAAGCCGGCCGCTGAGCTGCCCGCCGCCGCCGCCATCACTGCCTGGCAGCGCGGCGACGACCTGCACCTCACCGCCGACCTCGCCGAGGGCGCCGACATCCCCCAGCTGCTGGCGCAGTGCCTCGCCGCCCTGCCGGTGGCCGACATCCGCATCGACGAGCCGGAGATCGAGGATGTGGTCAAGGCGCTGTACGGCGGACGGACCGGGTAGCCCTTAACCCCCGCCCCTGCGTTGCTTCCGCGCTCGCCCGCCCTACCCTCCCGGCTTCTCGGAGCCTCCTCATGCGCCTCCTCCTCGTGCCTGCCCTCGCCCTGCTCTTCGCCGGCGCCCCCGTCGCCCAGGCGGCAGACGAGGTGGTCGCCCCGATCAGCGCCGGTCTGGAACGCAACGCCAACGTGCGCTTCGGACCCTCGACCAGCGCCAAGGTCGTGGTCACGCTGAAGGCCGGCACCCAGGTCGAGGTCTTCGGCCCGAGCCGCAGCTCAGCTGACTGGTACGTGGTCCGCTTCCCCAAAGAGGGCAAGGTCTGGGTCCACACCAAGAACCTCAAGCCGCTCGACGGCGGCGTGCGCTACCAGGTGACGGTCGACAAGACGCGGGCGCGCAATGACGCCACCCTGTCGGCCGACGTCGTCGCCGAGCTCAATGCCGGCGAGGTGGTCGAGGACAAGGGCTTGGTCGTAGGCGACTGGCGCGCGGTGAACATCCCGGACGCCGTGGCCTACGTGCACAAGTCGCTGGTGAACATGCCGGCCGATGCTGAAGCGGCGATCAAGGCGCGCCTGGAAACCGCCGCCAATGCCGATCAGGTCTGGCAGCAGGCCCTGTCCACCTACGCCAGGTTCGTCGAGATCGCCAAGGCCAATCCCAAGGCCGCCGTCGACCTCGACTGGGCGGGTTTGGCGACCCAGCTCGACGTGGTCATCGCCGGCCACGCCAGCGCCGCCACCCGCATCGCCGCCAAGCGCGTGCGCGAGTCGATCACCGCGCTGATCAAGCCGGCCACCGACCTGGCTCCGCTGATCGGCAAGACAGCGCCCACGCCGATCGCTCCGCCCCAGGTGACCCCGGTCAACCCGACCCCGACCGCGCCGGTCGCCAATGGTGGCACCGCCACCGCCGCCCCGGTCATCCCGCCCCTGCCGCCGATCCCGCCGCCGAGCCAGTACCAGGCCGAAGGCCTGCTGGTGCAGGATGACAGCTTCATGGCCAAGGTCGGCACGCGCGACGTGCTGATGGATGGCAACGGCGACGTCATCGCCTTCATCAAGGCCAAGGACGGCGTCGATCTGAAGCTGTCCGAGATCCAGCAGCGCTATGTCGGCGCCAAGGGCGAGCTGCTCAGCGTCGCGCCCGAGCTGAGCGGGTTGGCCAAGCCGACCAAGCTGGTGGTCGCCACGGATGTGGCCCCGCTAGGCAAGTGAGCTACGCGGGCTGAAGCCCGCGGTCCTGCACGCCATGTCGAAAGCCACGTCGCCGCACGATACGCCGATGATGCGGCAGTATCTCGAAGCCAAGGCCGAGCACCCGGAAGCCGTGGTGCTCATGCGCATGGGCGACTTCTACGAGGCCTTCCTCGACTGCGCCGAGGAGCTGTCGCGCATCTGCGGCCTGACGCTGACCAGCCGCAACAAGGACAGCCCCGATCCGATCATGATGGCGGGGGTGCCGCACCACACCCTGCAGATCCACCTGCCCAAGCTGCTCGCCGCCGGCAAGCAGGTGGCGGTGGTCGACCAGCTGGAGGATCCCGCCCTGGCCAAGGGCCTGGTCAAGCGCGGCCTGACCCGCGTGATCACCCCCGGCACGCTGGTCGATGAGAGCGGCCTGGATGCGGCGGTCGCCAACCACCTGGTCGCACTGACCGCGCTGGATGGAACAGTCGGCCTCGCCGCGCTCGACGTCTCGACCGGCCGCTTCACCGTCGAGGAGGCGTGCGACGAAGGCGAGTTGGCTCTCGCCCTCGCACGCCTCGCCCCGGCCGAGCTGCTGCTGCCGCAGAGCGTGCGCGAGCGCGAGGACACGCCGGTTCGCCTCGCCCGCCTGTTCTCAACCATTCCGCCGCTGGCCAGCTTGGCCGCCTACGCCTGGCAGGGGGCCGATGCCCGCCGTCATCTCAGCGAATCGCTGCACGTCGGCTCGCTCGACGGCTTCGGCATCGGGCCGGACGACGACCACCTCGCGTCCGCCGCCGCCGCCGCCCTGCGCTACGCCTCCGGCGCCCTGCGCACCGGCCACGAGGGCGGCGCCG
>JALHRW010000345.1 GCA_022841245.1 Planctomycetota bacterium | reverse complement strand
CGAGCCAGCTCGAGTTCGACCATTTTGAGTGCTTTTGACTTCTCTTGAACGCTGGCTTGCAATCGCTGCACCTCTTGGGCGCGTGCGACTTCACGCTTCTCGGCATCTTGCCGGTGTTGTTCAAGCTTCGCCTCGAGTTCTTGCGCGAATCGGCTTTCGAGTTCTTTCTTGTCGCGAGCAGCCGTTGCCAAGCGCGCAGCGGAGTCGTTGGCTTTCTGCTCAGCTTGGGTAAGCTTGCTTTGCAGCTCTTTCTCGACCCTGGCACGGCTTGACTGTGCGAGCTCGAGTGCTTTCTCAACTTCTCCGCGGCGCTGGCTGAAGCTGTCGCCGAGGCGCCGGCCGAGGGGCCGCGCCAGGCGGCGTTGACCGCCGGGCTGTGGTCGCAGCTGTCGACACGTCTGCCGCGCGTGCGGCGATTGGGCGGCGGCCTGCCCAACACGCTCGGCCTGGTCCATCCCGGCGTCGATGGCCGGCATCTCGCCATGCGCCTCGACCTCGCCGGCTATGCCGTCTCGACCGGGGCGGCGTGCATGGCCGGGCGTGGCGAGCCCAGCCACGTGGCGCTGGCGCTGTGCGGCGACGCGGCGCTGGCGCGCTCGTTCCTGCGCGTCTCGCTCGGCCGCGGCACCACGCCGGAACTGCTGGCTGGTTTCGCCGACGCCTGCGTCGCCGCGGTGGGGGCTCTGGCTGGAGCCGGCGCCGTCGCCGGATAGGACACGCACATGGCCCAGGAACGCAGCACGCGGCAGCGCAAGGCGATCATGGACGCGCTGGTCGGCGCCGAGCGGCCGATGACGCCGGAGGAGCTGCTGGTCCTGGCCCAGGCCACCGTGCCGCAGCTCGGCATCGCCACGGTCTACCGTGCGATCAAGGACATGCGCGATGGCGGCGAGGTGGTCGCGGTCGAAGTGCCGGGGCATGCGACCTGCTACGAGACCGCGCACCGCGCCCACCATCACCATTTCCACTGCCGCGGCTGTCAGCGCGTCTTCGAGGTCGAGGGCTGCGTGCATGGCGTGAACGGCATCGCGCCGGCGGGTTTCCGTGTGGAGGATCACGAAATCGTGCTCAAGGGCCTGTGCGCTGCTTGCGTCGTCCCGTGATCCGCTAGCTTCCCCGC
Organism: Planctomycetota bacterium; assembly: GCA_022841245.1. GTDB lineage: Bacteria > Planctomycetota > UBA11346 > UBA11346 > UBA11346 > UBA11346. The sequence continues at coordinate 2,155 of JALHRW010000345.1, read as the reverse complement.
CCATGCCGCAGCCCTTCGTCAACGTGACCTGGCTTATTCCGCTCTGGATCACCTGAGCGGCAGCTGCGCATCGTCTTCCCACGTGCGGCCCGCTCATCCGAGCGGGCCGCACGCGTTTGCGGTCCTTGGCGAAACGCCGGGCCGCCAAGAGACTCTCCACCCAGCCCGGCCTGGAGTCCCACGTGGACCCCTATCGATTGGGCTGCCTGCTGGCGGCCGCTTCCGCCATCCTGTTCGCCGCCAAGGGCGTGCTGATCAAGGATGCGCTCAACGCCGGTGCCGACGGCACAGCCCTGCTCGCCGTGCGCATGGCGGTGAGCCTGCCGTGCTTCGCCCTCGTCGCCTGGTGGATGGGCCGCGGCGCCGCACGCCTGGGACGTCGCGACCTGCTCCTGGTCGGCATCTTCGGCATGCTCGGCTTCCATGTCGCCAGCTGGCTGGACATCCAGGGCCTGCGCCACATCGGCGTCGCGCTGGAACGCATCGTCCTCTACGTCTATCCGACCATGGTCGTCGCCCTGGCCTGGGCGGCCGGCCGCGGACGCCCGGGTCTCGTGCTGGCCGTTGCGGTGGTGGTCACCTGGGCCGGCATCGCCCTGTCGTGCGTCGGCCAGCCATTGGCCGGCACCGATCTGGCGCTGGGTGTCGCGCTGATCGCCGGCTCGGCGGCGGCCTACGCCGTGCACATCGTCGGCATCGAGCCGGTGATGAAGCGGCATGGCGGCGTGCGTGTCGCGGCGCTCGGCATGTGCGTGGCCTGCGGCAGCGTGCTGCTGCACGCCCTGGTGCAGGTGCCGCCGGCGCTGTGGGCGTCGCAGCCGGCCGAGCTGTGGAGCCGCGGCACGGCGTTGGCACTGGTCGGCACGGTGGTGCCGGTGCTGCTCGCCGGCGCGGCATTGCGCCGCATCGGCGGCGGACCATCGGCCGTCATCGGTACGATCGGCCCCGGCGTCACCGTGCTGCTGGCGTGGGTCTGGTTGGGCGAAGCGCCGACAGCGTGGACCTGGATCGGGCTTGCGCTGACCGTCGCCGGCGGCCTGGCGGTCAGCCTCGGAGGACCACGGGCTTCAGCCCGCGCTCGGTGAGCCTCAACGCGGGCTGAAGCCCGCGGTCCTGAGATCCGTGTTCATCGCGTCGAGGGCACCGCGCGCTGCGGCGGCCCAGTCGGCGGCCTTGGGCTTCTCCCAGGCGCCGATGATGGCGCGGCTGCTGTTGATCACGCAGCCGCGACCGTCGGGACGCAGACCGGCGAGGGCGTCGGCAGCGCTGCCGCCCTGCGCGCCGTAGCCCGGGACCAGGAAGACGGTGTCTGGCATCAGTGCGCGCAGGCGCTTGGCTTCGGCCGGCCAGGTCGCGCCGACCACGGCACCGACGTCGTTGAGGCCGCAGGCGCCCTGGCGACCTTCGCCCCAGCTGCGCACCAGCTTGGCCATCGCCTCCATATTGACGTCGCCGTCGGCGAGCTTCAGCCCCTGGAATTCACCGCTGCCGGGGTTGCTGGTCTTGACCAGCACGAACACCGCGCCGTGGCCGAGGAACGGCTTCACCCCGTCGCTGCCGAGGTAGGCGTTGACCGTCAGCCAGTCGCCGCGCGGTCCAGCCGGTAGCGCTCCCGAAAACCCGGGTGCGGCCCCGAGCCAGGCCTGGGCGTAGTGCTCGGCGGTCGAGCCGATGTCGTTGCGCTTGCCGTCGACGATGACTGGGATGCCGAGGCGGTTGGCTTCGCTGATCGTCTCCTCCAGCGCCTGCACGCCGGGCGCGCCGTAGGCCTCATAGCAGGCGACCTGCGGTTTGACGGCACAGCAGGCCCCATTGATCGCCGCCAGCAGTCCGCGGTTGAACTGGCTGAAGGCCCAGGCCACCGCCAGCCGCGTGTCGCCATGCCGTGCGATCGCCTGCGCGCGCAACGCTGGCGGAATCAGCGCCGGCCGCGGATCGAGCCCGACGACGGCGATGGATCCGGTCTTCTCGATCGAGCGTTGGAGAGTATCTGCTGCGTTCATGTCTCGGTTCCGGAGTTTGTGCGCCCCATGACGAGCGCAGGCGTAAGCCCAGCGAGTCCCCACCGACGTCGTCCGCGCCAGACGCGAGCGCGTGAAGCGCGAGCGGGGGCTCCGGGACGCGGCCAGCAGTCCCGCAGGGGGTCGCGGGGGAC
>JALHRW010000344.1 GCA_022841245.1 Planctomycetota bacterium | reverse complement strand
GGCCAGCAGCCAGCAGCCAGCAGCCAGCGGCCAGCGGCCAGCGGCCAGCGGCCAGCAGCCAGCAGCCAGCGGCCAGCGGCCAGCGGCCATTACCCCTTCCCCGGCCCCCTCCACCGCCGATACTACGTTAGTTGACAACTACATATGGGGGCGAACAGGTTTCGACGGGACTACACCGGCGAACGTGGCGTGCCGAGGTACAGGAGGCCTCGTTAAACCCCTGTAAAAAACACGTGCCGACGATCACGTCGAGTACGCTCTCGCTGCCTAATTAGGTAGTCGAGATGGAGACCTCCGGGTGGCGATGCCCGGTTGACCCTCCATAACCTTCATCGTCTGGCTGTGGGAGCCGTCCGATTACCCACAGCGAGACTAGCCGGGCTGGCCTCTGGGATATGCTGCTGGCCGCAGCTCCCAGGGGTGAGATCAAACGACCAGCTACGCACGTAGAAGCGCCGTACGAATAGTTCCGGACGCGGGTTCGATTCCCGCCGCCTCCACCAGACAGGTCTTTATTGACCTATGACAAACCCACGGTTTTCGCCGTGGGTTTGTTGTTGTCGGACCTGGGTTCGATTCCCGGATGCTCTATGGGATTGGTGAATGCCTGGTCGCTGGTCGCTGGTCGCTGGTCGCTGGTCGCTGGTCGCTGGTCGCTGGCGGCCGGTCGCCCGACACCGCCGCTCCTTACCACCAATGCCGCGGATAACGGCGATGCTCAACTGCGTTGTTATAAACCGCGGCCGCGAGCACCAGGAGGACCGACCCGGCAAGCACCGGAGCGGCGAGAAAGGCCCAGCCCGCATGCGCCTGCATGCAGACGATGGCGGTCGCCCCGGCGGGCGGATGGACGCTCCGCGTGGCCTTCATCGCCGCGACCGTGGTGGCCACCGCCAGCGCCATGGCCAGCCAGGTGCCGCCCAGCGCCTGGCCCGCCAGCATGCCGATCACCCCGCCCAGGAGGTGCCCGCCGATGACGTTGCGCGGCTGGGTGAGGCCGCTGTCGGGATGCGCATACAGCAACACGACCGAGGCGCCGAACGGCGCCATTACCAGGGGTGCATGGGTCGCGTCGGCCAGCCAGCCCAGCGCGCCCAGCGAGACGAAGGCGCCGGCCCACGAGATGAGGATCACGCGCCAAGGCGGACGTTCTGGCGGCCGCGTGCCGTCACCGGCGAACTTCCCGGTGTAGCGGCCGAGCGGCCGGCGCACGATGGCCAGGCGGTAGCGCATCACGCGCCAGGGCCGGGTGCGGATCAGCGCGTGCGCCTGCCCCCCGGCCTCAGCCACGCGGCTTCGATTCGAAGAACATCTCCGGCTCGAGCGTGTCGATGTCCATCGCCGCGATCCATCGGCCGAGGTCGATGGCCAGACGCCGCCGCACGCCGGGCGGCAGCCGATCGAGGCTCGCCAGCAGCCTTTCCTGGATCGGGTCCGCACTGCGCTGCGCCAGCGCCTTGCCGGCTGCCGTCGGCACCAGGGCGACACTGCGCCCATCACCGGGCGCCGGGCGGCGCACCACCAGGCGGGCGGCCACGAGCTTGCGCACCACCACCGAGACCGAGGTCTGGTGCGTCAGGGTCCGCTGCGCCAGGGCGCTGACGCCGAGGCCCGGTTCGCGCACCAGGACCCGGAGGACGAAGACCTGCGCCGCGCTCAGGCCCGTCGCCTGCTCAGACGTCGCTGAAGAGGTGCGGATCTCGCGGACCAGGACCCGGAGGCAGTCGAGGATCCGCCGGTCGGCGGCATGGGGGTCGAGCGGTGCAGTCCTGGGCATGGACCGCCTAGGCTACATCCATGGGATCCCATGCAATTCCCTTCCCGCTCCTCCTCGACGGCCAGACCGGTCCCCGGCCCGCCTACGGGAACAAACGACTTACATTATTTCTCGTTGGTCGTTTTTGGCCTGCCCTAAATCCAGTAGGTCCGATTTTATCTATTCCGCTCGATCGGACTTGCGTAAACCGTTGTCAGATTACCAATCTGGACGTATCTCGACTTCGGACGCCAAAACCATTTTGCCCATAGACGGACACATCCAGAGTGTCCAGCGCATCGGAGCTCGTCGCCAATGAATGTCCGCCGTCGCATATCCGCGATCTTGGCCATCCTGGGACTGGCAGGCCCTGCCGCCTGGGCCGCTGAAAGTCCGCCATCGCCAGCAGATCACCTGTCGATCCAGATGGCCCTGTATTTTGCGCCCGAGCCAAGCGCAGATCCCGTCGAAAAGCTGGGGCAGCTGTGCTCACGGCCCGAAACGGCCTTCAACGTCGTTCTCGATCCCGAGAAGGACAAGATCGTGCTTCCACTCGTAGGCCCAGAATGGATTCCGATCGACAAGTATGCGGCGCCAGACGACAAGGCCTGGGAATACCGAACCAAGGGGTTAACCAAGGAGCAGCGGCCTGCTGTCGCCGCAGCCAAGCGGGTTCTGATCCTCAATTTCCTGGTCGATAAAGGCGATGCGCGTGCATCGAATGAGCACATCTGCAAACTCGTCTCGGCATTGGCTGACGCCACTGGCGGACTACCATGGGACGAGGAATCTCGACGTTTGTATTCAGCTGCCGCGTGGCGCACATCTCGGGTTGATTCGTGGAAAAACGGAATTCCCGTCATGCACGAGCACATCGTTATGGATGCCTATCGCGACGAGGAGTTCATCAGGGTCGTGACCATGGGCATGCGAAAATTCGATCTGCCAGATCTGGTAGCCGAAGGCGTTATCGCCCATTCGTCTCGCAACATTGGACATACGATCAATGCCTGCGCTCAGATACTCGTAGAAGGCGGGACGATATCCGACCATCGCATGCAGATCGACTTCAAGGCGATCAAGCATGAGGCCGTGCGGTCAATGATGCAGGCAAAGCCTGGTCCAGGCGCCACTGGCATGGCAATCGCCACGCTCAAGCCAGTAAAACCACAACAGGGAGACGCAAACAACCGTCTGCTGGAATTGGATTTCCCAGTTCCGGGGGCCACTCGACAGGAACGACAGCAGACTGCCATGAAGTCCTTGTTTGGAGCCACCGACTCATTGATAAAGGCCAGGGACAACAATGCCGAACTCAATGCCGCGAGCGCAAAGGCCAAACTGCAATTACCCATTCTTCGCAAGCACTACGCGAAAGGATTAGCGCCCAACGAGCACCTCACCGTCAAGGCCCCATTCGCCAGTGATGATGGCCGAACGGAATGGATGTGGGTTGAGGTTACCGGATGGACGGGGACCACTATCAAGGGGACTCTGGTCAATGAACCGTTCTGGGTGAAGGGCCTG
>JALHRW010000343.1 GCA_022841245.1 Planctomycetota bacterium | reverse complement strand
CAGCGAGACGCGGACGCGGGCGATGCGCGCGGCGCGGCCGCGCAGATCGCCGACCGTGGTGTCGAGGACGGTACGTCCCTGGTGGATCACCGCCACACGGTCGCACACGGCGTCGACTTCGCCGAGGATGTGGGTCGACAGCAGCACCGCGTGGCGGCTGGCCAGCCCGCGCACCAGTTCACGGAAGTTGGCCACCTGCGACGGGTCGAGGCCGCTGGTCGGCTCGTCGAGGATCAGCACCGGCGGATCGCCGAGCAGGGCCTGGGCCAGGCCGACGCGCTGACGGTTGCCCTTGGACAGGCCGCGGATGCGTCGCTTCTCGTTGTGCGCGCAGTCGGCCCGCTGCATCGCGTCGACCACCGCCTTGCGCCGCTCCGGACCGGGGATGCCCTTCAGTCGGCAAACGTGGTCGAGATAGTCGGCCACGCGCATGTCGGGGTAGAGCGGCAGTTCTTCTGGCAGGTAGCCGATGAGTTGGCGGCAGCGCAGCGGATCGGTGGCCTGTTCGACGCCGCACACCGTGACCTGTCCGGCGTCGGCGGCGATGAAGCCGGTGATCACCTTCATGGTGGTCGATTTGCCGGCGCCGTTGGGCCCGAGCACGCCGAGCACCTCGCCGCGGCGCAGGTTGAGGTCGACCCCGCGCAAGGCCTCGATCGCGCCGAAGCGCTTGCTCAGGCCGCGGGCGGTCAGGGCGGGGGCGTCAACAGCGTCGCTCACCATGACGGCAAGCATGCGCCGACGTGCCGCCGATGCCACGGGGGGTTCCCCTGCGCCCGTTCCCCCCGATCATCCGGCATGCCTGCCAAGCGCACCCCGGTCTACCGCCAGCTGGTCGAGCGTCTGCGCAAGCAGGCGGCGCAGCTCGCCCCCGGCGCCAAGTTCCATACCGAGCGCGAGGTCAGCGCCCGCCACGGCATCAGCCGGCCGACTGCCAACAAGGTGCTCTCGGCGCTGGTCTCGGAAGGCACCCTCGAATTCAAGAAGGGGCTCGGCACTTTCGTCGCTGAACGCGCGCTGACCTACGATCTGCGCCATCTCCTGAGCTTCGACGCCCAGGCGCGCGCCACCGGCCGGCTGCCCTCGACCCAGGTCATCGCGTGCACGCGCCAGCGCGTCGGCGCAACCGAGGACCGTCTCGGCCTGGTCGCTGGCGCCGAGGTCTGGCGGCTGGTGCGTCTGCGCCAGATCGACGGTCAGCCGTGCATCGTCGAACACCGCAGCGTGCCGCTGGCGCGCTGCCCGGATCTCGACCGGCAGGATCTCGGCGGCAGTATCTACGAGCTGTTCACCGCCCATTACGGCTTCCACCTCGCCGGCGCCGATCAGCTGGTTGCCGCGATCGCAGCCGATGCCGACGACGCACGTCTGCTCGGCTTGTCGGCCGGCGCTCCGGCGCTGGAGGCGCGAGCCGTCGGCCAACTCGCAGATGGCTCGGCGTTGTGGCAGGAGCGCACGGTCTATCACCCGGGCGTGTGGCGCTTCCGCGTCCAGCTCGGCGGACCGCCGGGATCCAGCGGTCGCGGCCTGGTCCCGGCCAAGGGTTCATGAGGACCAAGCCTGGGAGCGCCGCACTCCTGTGCGGCTCGAAGTTCCATTGCATGGCACCTAAGACAGCCGCACGGGAGTGCGGCGCTCCCGGGGTTCAGTAACCGGAGGCGCTGGCGGTCGCCGGCTTGCCGGAGACGGCGAGGCCGTGGCGCTTGCGCGCCTCGTCGAGGATCGCCACCGTGGCGGTGGCGCCGACGCGGGTGCAGCCGAGGGCGCGCACGCGCAGCAGGTCGTCGAGGCTGCGCACGCCGCCGGCGGCCTTCAGCTGCACACCGGGTCCGACGTTGGCGGCCATCAGCTTCAGCGCCTCGCTGGTGGCTCCCTTGTAGTTGTAGTCGCCGTTGGCCTGTTTGACGTGGCCGTAGCCGGTCGAGGTCTTGACGAACTGGACGCCCGCATCGCTGCACAGCCGGCATAGCTTCACGATGTGCGCATCCTTGAGGAAATCGACTTCGAAGATGACCTTGCTGATCGCCTTGCGCGCGTTCACCGCGGCCTGCAGCTCGCCCAGCTCGGCGGCGATGTAGCCCCAGTCCTCCGACAGGACCTTGCCGATGTTGATCACCAGATCGATCTCGGTCGCGCCCTCGTCGCAGGCGCGCAGGGTCTCGGCGACCTTGATGCCGATCGCGTTCGAGCCGTGCGGGAAGCCGATCACGGTGCATACGGCGGTGGCCGAGCCGGCGAGGCGGGCGCGCGCCATCGGCACGGCGTAGGGCTTGATGCAGATCGAGGCGCAGCCGTAGTCGCGCGCGGTGGCGCAGTGCCCTTCCAGCTCGCGGTCGGTCATGGTCGGGTGCAGCGCCGAGTGGTCGATCATGCGGGCGAGGTCGGCGATGGGCGGGCAGTCGGTCATGGCTGGGCTTCCTGGTGGTTGGCGTGCCGTTATGCCCACATAGTGGCTTAGCCACGCATGAAGGCAAGTGGAATGTTGAATGGATCGTTGAAATCAGATGAAATCTTCCGCACCGTCGGTCAACAGGGGCTGGACCGAGCCCATATCCGAGCGAAGGGGCACCACGAACCGTCCGCCGAGCGAGCGCACGGACGAGCGACGAGCGATCGGATCAGCACCATGTGGTAGATGTCGCGAGTCCGCAGCGAGCCTGGAACGGGAACCGTCGCTTGGCAATTCGACGCGCGTATGCGCGGCGTGTCGAGCAGGAGTTCCGGGGGCGAAGGCCCCCGGCGGGTACGTAGGGCAGAGCCCTACGAGCTAATGCCGAGCAGCGTCGCAGCGGCCAGGGCGACAGCTTCAGGCGAAGGCTCGGACGCCACCGCGGCGGCGGGGAAGCCCAGCGCGGCGCAGGCTTCAGCGGTGCGTGGGCCGATGGCGACGATGCGGGTCGCGGCGAGCACAGCCAGACCGAGAGCGTCGCGCAGGCGGCGAGCGGTGGCCGCCGAGGCGACGGTGATGGCGTCGAGCCGGCCGAGCGCCGCAGCATCGACCGGCTGCACTTCGGCGCGGTAGGCTGTGATCGCGCTGACCCGCCAGCCGGCGGCGCGCAGGATGTCGGCCAGCTCCGGCCGTGCCTCGTCGGCCTGCGGCACCAGCACCGAATCCCCTCCGGCATCGCGCAATGCGGCGGCCAGTGCTGGAGCATCGGCGCGTTCTGGCAGCAGGTCGGCGCGCACCCCGCGGCGGAGCAGGGCCTCGGCGGTGCCTTGCACGACGGCGCCGGCCGGCAGGCGCCAGAGGTCGAGGAAGCGCTGGTTGTAGCTGATCACGCGGCCGGCGAGGTCGATCACGACGATGCCGTCG
>JALHRW010000342.1 GCA_022841245.1 Planctomycetota bacterium | reverse complement strand
AGCCCGTCGCCGAAGAGGCCGGGCTGACCGCGCGCATGCGCGGCTGCGCCGTGCTGCGCTGCCCGGACTGCGGAGTCAGCGGGCTGCACCGCATCGCCGCCTGGCTGCCGCGGCTGCGCCGCTGCGCCGCCGTCATCGTCGTCGCCGGCTTCGAAGGCGCGCTGCCCAGCGTGGTCGGCGGGCTGATCGCCGCGCCGGTCATCGCCGTGCCGACCTCGGTCGGCTACGGCGTCGCCCATGGCGGGGTCACGGCGCTGCACGCCATGCTGTGCAGTTGCGCCCCAGGCGTGACCGTGGTGAACATCGACAACGGCTTCGGCGCCGGCTTCGCCGCCGCGCGCATAGCCCGGGGACTCCGTCCCCGAACCCCTGCCGGGTGACTTCTCCCTCGGCGCCGACTCCCCGCCCGGGGAGTCGCGTCGGCTCCGCCGATGCCCTCGCTCACCCCGCTCGACACGCTGCGCTGACGCTGGCGATTCGCCAAGCGGTATCGTTTGCTCCAGTCTCGCTGGGCTCACGCCTGCGCTCGCTCGGCGGGAGCGTCGACGTCCACGTCGACGAGGGGCAATTGCTCAGAGACTCTGTCCCCGAGCCAGCCTGAAGCATGAAGAGGGAATAGGGACCGTCGATCAGGCGACGGAGGTCAGCGAACCCAGCCAGCGTTTCAGGCTGCCGCGCATGGCCTCAAGGCTGCATGGTTTGGCCAGGAAGTCGTCCATGCCCGCGGCGAAGCAGCGCTCACGGTCCTCGGTGAAGGCGTTGGCGGTCAGCGCGACGATCGGCAGCCGGCGCTTCTGTCCGGCAAGCAGCTCGCGGATCCGTCGTGTAGCAGTGTAGCCGTCGCACTCTGGCATCTGGCAGTCCATGAGCACCAGGTCGAAAGCGCCCTGCTCGATGGCGGCGATGGCCTGCAAGCCGTCGCCGGCCAGACTGTAGCTGCAGCCGAGTTGGGTAAGCATCATATGGACGGTGAATTGGCAGGTCGGATCGTCCTCGACCAGCAGTACGGCAGGCTGGCGGCTCCAGGCCGGAATCGCGGGATCCGAGCCGCGGCGTGGCGCCTTCACCTCCACCGCCATCTGCATCGGGACGGTGAAGTAAAAGGTACTGCCCTGGCCCAGCGTGCTGGCAACGCTCAGATTCCCGCCCATCAGTCCGGCAAGGCGCTTGGCAATGGCCAGGCCCAGGCCGGTACCGCCGTAGCGCCGCGACAGGCTGGTGTCAGCCTGCGAGAAGGGCTCGAAAATGCGCGCATGGAAGGCCTCGGGGATCCCTGGGCCGGTGTCGCGGACCTCCCAGATCAGTTCGACCCGTCCGGCACCGGCCTGCTCTGCGCGCACGGACAACCGGACTTCGCCATGCTCGGTGAACTTGACCGCGTTGCCGAGGAGGTTGATCAGCACCTGGCGGAGCCGCACCTCGTCCCCACGCAGCCGATCGGGGGTCCGGGGATCGATGTGCAACGCCAGCTGCACACCCTTGATCCTGGCCTGGGTGCTGAACATGCCATGCACCGCCTCCACCATCCGACGCAATGCGAACTCGCCCTGGCTGAGTTCGAGGTTGCCGGCCTCGATACGTGCCAGATCGAGGATGTCCCCGACCACCGCCAGCAGTGCCTTGCCGCAGTCCTCGATGATCTCGGCCATCGCCGCCTGCTCCTCGTTCAGACCGGTCTGAGCCAGCATGTCGGCCATGCCGATGACGCCGTTGAGCGGGGTGCGGATCTCGTGGCTCATCATCGAGAGGAACTGCGACTTGGCGATATTCGCCGCCTCGGCAAGCACCAGCGCTTGGCGCAGATCGCTTTCTGCCTCGATGCGTTCCTGCTCAGCCAGCTTGCGCTGGGTGATGTCGTGGAAGACGACGGCGAAATGGTGCGCGGTCAGGCGGAAGGCGGTGACCTCGTACCAGCGGCCGAGAGCAGCGGCATGCTCCTCGAAATGAGCCGGGGCGCCGGAGGTGACCACTTCGCCGAAGCGTTCGATCCAGAACGCCTCGGTGCCGGGCAGTGCCTCAAGCACCCTCCGTCCGACAACGTCCTGCCGGCGTAGACCGGTGAGTCGCTCGAAGGCGGGGTTGACGTCGAGAAAGCGGTAGTCACAGGGTCGGCCGCCGCTGTCGTAGATCAGCTCGTGGATGGCTGAGCCGGCAATGTTGTTCTCGAACAGCAGGCGAAACTGCTCCTCACCAGGATAGAGCGGCGTAGTCATGACGCGACGGGCAGGGTGAATGTCAGCTCAGTACTGGACTGCTCTGTGGAAGTGAAGGACAGCTGTCCCCCGAGATAGCGTTCGCCAAGCAGCTTCGCCGACCAGGTGCCGAGGCCGCGCCCGGCGCCCTTGGTGCTGAACGAGCGATGGAAGATCTGGTGCTGCACCACCGGCGGCATCACCCCAGGATTGCGCACGCTGAAGCGAACCACTCCGTCGATGATCCGGCAACCCAGAATGACCTCGCCGCCTTCCGGGGTGGCTTCAAGCGCATTCTTGACCAGATTGCCGAGTACGCGGCGGAGCAGCACGCGATCCGTGCGCAACGCAGCAGCCGACATCTCCCCGAATACGAGTCGGCGCCCGATCGCCGCGGGATGGCGGATATACGCCTCGCCGACCTCGCGCAGCACCTGCGAGCCGTCCTCGTCGCGCAGGTCGACCTGCAGCTCGCCGATCTCGGCCCGGATGAGCTGCCGCTGATATTCGATCTCATCGATCAACTGCTGCGCTGACCGCGCCATCACCCGGCGCGCCTCGTCCTCGGCTCCGGAGGCGACCTGGTGCTCCGCCAGCTGCACTGCCAGGCCGTGGATGCCGCTGACGCTGTTGAGCATGTCGTGGAAGAACAGTCGCTCGAGTACTTGGCGACGCTTCTCATCGGCGATGTCGCGCATGGCGAGCAGGACATAGCGCTGGCCATCGAGATCGATCGGCGAAGCCGTCACTTCGAGATCGCGGGCATGCCCGGTATCGGTGCCGATGAGCAGGCGGGCCTCCTCGATCGAGGTGTTCCCGTGGTCGAGAGCCTCGACCACGCTCCGCACCACTCCGCAGAAGGCGCAACCTGGCGCTGTGCCGCAGCCGCCGGGACTGGTCTCCGCCAGCTGGCAGCCGATCGCCTCGCCCGGACGCTTGCCGACCACGCTCGATACGTCGTCCTTGCCGAGCATGCGCAGCAGCTGGCGGTTGGCGGTCAGGATCTGGCGCTGGTCATTCAACAGCATGGCTGGGCCGGTCATCGCCTCCATGCAGACGATCAGCCCCTGATGGCGCATGATCCTGGCCCGCTGCCCGGCGAGCATCTCGGCGGGGCACCGCACCGG
>JALHRW010000341.1 GCA_022841245.1 Planctomycetota bacterium | reverse complement strand
GGTGGCGGATCCGACGCTGCCGCCGGCGGCCGCCGAGCTGTCGCCGGTCGCGACCCTGCCCGGCTGGTGGACCGCCGACCAGGAGGCCACCGCCGGCAGCCTGCTGGCGCGCTACAGCGGGACGTCGACCGTGCCGGTGGACACCGACGCTTACGGCGAGCCGGCGGCGACGGTCAGCCGCGCGCGGCCGGTGTGGCATGGCAAGATGCTGCCGCAGACCCGCTACCTCGGCTCCGACGGCAAAGTGCTCGACCTCGCCGGGTGGAAGGGGCGCAAGGTCGTGCTGGTGGTGATGCGCGGCTTCAGCGGCCAGGTCTGCGTCTACTGCGCGACCCAGACCGCCGCCCTGGCCGATGCCGCGGCGCGGCTGCGCGAGCAGGGGGTCGAGACGCTGGTCGTCTATCCTGGCCCGCCCGCCGCCGTGCCGGCCTTCATCAGCGCGGTCGCCAGCCTGCGCGGCTCGCCGCCGCCGCTGCCGGTGGCGCTCGACGCCGGGCTCACCCTGGTGCGCGGCCTCGAGATCGCCGGCAACCTCTCGCTGCCCGCGACCTTCATCCTCGACCGCGACGGCGTGGTGCGCTGGACCTACGTCGGCACTTCGATCGCCGACCGGCCGTCGGTGCCCGACATCGAGAAGGCCCTGGCGGGGGTGCGGTGAGTTCGACCGACGCGACCGTCATCGGCGGAACCGAGGTGCCGCCGGGCGACGCGCCGGCGATCGACGGGGTGACCATCGAGCGCGAACTCGGCCGTGGCGGCATGGGCGCGGTGTGGCTCGGCCGTCAGACCTACCTCGACCGCCAGGTGGCGGTGAAGGCGCTGACCCTGGCCGGCGACGAGGTCTTCGCCAACCGCTTCCGCCGCGAGGCGCGCATCCTCGCGGGTCTGGCCCACCCGCACATCGTCGCCTGCCATCAGGCCGGCATGGCGCCGGATGGCAGGCCCTTCCTGGTGATGGAGTTCGTCGACGGCCCCGACCTCAAGAAGCACGTCGCCGCGCATGGCCCGCTCGCCCCGGCCGAAGCCGCCCGGCTGGTCGCCGAGGTCGCCGAAGGCCTGCGCCACGCCCACGCCCAGGGCATCATCCACCGCGATGTGAAGCCGGAGAACGTGCTGCTGGCCAAGCGGCCCGATGGCAGCTGGACGGCGAAGCTCGCCGATCTCGGCCTGGCGCGCCCGAGCCAGGCGGTGAAGGGTCAGGACCTCACTGCGGCCGGCCAGATCCTCGGTACGCCGTCGACCATGGCGCCGGAGCAGTTCGACGACCCCGACTCGGTCGACCAGCGCGCCGACATCTACGGCCTCGGCTGCGTGCTGCACCACGCCCTGACCGGCGAGGCCGCCTTCACCGGCCGCAGCTTCGCCGAACTGGTCGCCAGCAAGGTGCATGGCCCTTCGCCGGATCCGGCCAAGCGCCGTCCGGGCCTGCCGCGCGAACTGTCCGCGCTATGCATGGCGATGCTGTCGCGCGACCGCGCGCAGCGCCCGGACTACGACGCGGTCATCGCCGCCCTGCGCCGGCCGCTGACGGCGCGCAGCGTGCGGCCGAAGTTCCTGCTCGCGGTGCTGGGCGTGCTGATCGCGGCGATCGTCATCGGTGCGTTGTCCATTCCCGGTACCCGGACGGATCGGGAGGCAGCGCGCCAGGCCGAGGCGAAGCGGGCCGAGGCGCGGGCGGCGGCTGGCAGCCAGCAGCCAGCGACCAGCGGCCAGCGGCCAGCGGCCAGCGACCAGCGACCAGCGGCCAGCGACCAGCGACCAGCGGCCAGCGACCAGCGACCAGCGGCCAGCGACTTGCCCGCTCTCGCTGCGCCACTCGCCTTGTTCGGTGTCGATTACGACAAGCGTCTGGCCGGCTGGAGCATCGCCGATCCCATCGCCTGGGGACCGCTGGAGGACGTCGAGGGCTTCCCCATCGCCGGTCGCAGCGGCGAGATCGTGCTGCCGCTCAAGGCCCTGCCCGGGCGCATCACCGGAACCGTGAGGGTGCCGGAGGATGCGACGCACGCGCTGATCGGACTGCGCGATGCTGACGGCCGCACCACCGGTCTGCGCCTGTTGCCGCTCAACGGCTTGATCGCCAGCCTGGTCTCGCTGGGCGTCGACGGCGGCGATCTCGCCGGCGCTGGCAGCGCGACCAAAGACAGCCGCGAGGTGCAGTTCACCCTGACCATCTCCGCCGGACGGCTGACTGCCGTGCTGCGCGATGCGGCGGTGGCCAAGCCGATGGTCATCGATCTGCCCGCCTCGCCGGTCGCGGTGGTGCTGTCGGCAGAGGGGAAGCAGTCGACCCTGTTCCAGGATCTGCGCGCCGAACCGTAGCTGGTCGTTAGCCGCTGGCTGCTGGCTGCTGGCTGCTGGCCGCTGGCCGCTGGCCGCTGGCCGCTGGCCGCTGGCTGCTGGCTGCTGATCGGAATCCCCCATCATCCCGCGCATGGACAGCGAACCCATCCGCGCCCGGCTCGAACGCGCTGGCGAGGACCAGGCCCTCGATCTCGCCGCCGCCTTTCTCGGCGTGCCTCAGCTCGACGCCCTGCCGCGTCCGGGCGATGTGGTCGGCTGGCGCCTCGGCGACTGGGAGCGTGCTGCCGAGCAACTCGGCTTCTCCGCAGATGGCCGCACCAAGCACAGCTTCCTCTTCCGTCACCGTGCGATGCCTGTCACCTTCGGCCTGGCCACCACGCCGGGCGACGAGCGCAGTTGGGCGAACACCTGCGGCGACCTGCGTCGGCGCTGGCGCGTGCTGCTGCTGGAAGCGGCCCAGGTCCTGACCGGTCCTGCGCCTGGGGTCAGCGAGGACGCGCTGCGCCGGCGTACCCTCGACGATCTGGCGCGCGGTGTCCTCGCCGACCGCGAGGCGGCGCTGGAGGTCAAGCGCGCGCGCCAGGCCGCCACCGCCCGTGAGGAGACGTTGCGCAAGCTGATGCGCGAAGCCGACTGCTCGCGCGAAGCAGCTGAGGCCCTGGCCGCGGCGGTGCTCGACGAGCGCGACGGCGTGCCAGACCCGACTGCTTGGGCCGAAGCCAGTGACGAGGCGCTCAAGCGCGTGCGCGAGCGAGTCCGACTGGAGAAGGAGGCGGCGCGCTCGGCCCGCGAGGCTGAGCGCAACGCCCGTGCCAGCCAGCAGAGCGAGCGGGTCGAAGACCGTGCTGCGCGCGAGACCGAACGTGCCGCGGCCGAGGCGCTGCGCGCGGCCGAACGCGCCAAGGTCGCCGAGCGCGCCGGGCTGTGGGCGGCGGTCGAGGAGCGTCGTGCCGGCGCGCGTCGTTCACTCAACGAGGCCGACCGCCAGATCCAGGAACTGGTTGCCGCGCGCCTCGACCAAGCCA
>JALHRW010000340.1 GCA_022841245.1 Planctomycetota bacterium | reverse complement strand
GGCCGGCAGGCGGGCGGCGAGGTCGAGGGCCTCGCCATGCCGACCCTGCTCGCGGGCGGTGTCGATCGTCTTGCGCGCCTTGCGGGCGGTGGCGAGGCGGGCTTCGGCGTCGGCGAGCTCGGCGGCGGCCTGCGCTTCCGCGGCCAACGGCTTGGCCGCGGCCACCACGCGGCTGAGCGGGACAGCGGGATCGGCCGCCAGTTTGGCCAGCTCGGCGAGAGCCTCGGCGCTGGCCTGTGCTCGTGCGGCGGTCGGCGCGATGACCGGCGTCGGGGCAGGCGCCTGCAGTCGTGGACGTTCGGCAGCGCTGGCCGCGGCGGCTGCGGCGGGCACCTCGTAGCTGCGCCGGAAGATGGCGCGATACCACAGCCAACCTCCCTGGTTGGCGGCGGCGAATTCGCGCAGGCGGCGGCTGCGCTCAAGCGGATCAGCGATGGCTTCGAGGCGGGTACGTTCGCGTTCCGCGAGCAGGTTGTGCACCACTGGTGGCCAGATCCACAGGTTGACCCCAAGCAGCGCGGCGCTGAGCGCTCCGATGAGCAGGCCGCGCAGGCGGCGACGGCTACGCGCGCGGGCGGCAGCGCCCTGGGCGAGGGTGGCCAGGCGGCGGCTTTCACCGGTGTCGCGGGCAAGCTGAGAGGCACGTCGGTACTCGCCAGCGGCGGGCTCCCAGCTGCCGGAGGCGGCGAGGCGTTCGGCGCCGGCGACGATCACCGAGATCTCGGCCTTGAGCCCGCGTTCGCGGGCCCGGTCGATGGCGCCGGCCGAGAGCATGCTCGAGCTGCTGCCGGCCTTGCCCTTGTCGGGCAGCGGTGTGGCGAGCCCGGGGAAGGGGGTGGCGAGGGTCGGCGGCGGGACCACCTGCGAGCCGCTGGCGG
The DNA here is from genome assembly GCA_022841245.1 of Planctomycetota bacterium. Lineage (GTDB taxonomy): Bacteria > Planctomycetota > UBA11346 > UBA11346 > UBA11346 > UBA11346. The sequence continues at coordinate 2,461 of JALHRW010000340.1, read as the reverse complement.
TCGCCGAGGGGGTGCGGATCTGGCCGGCGCGCGAGCCGACTGCCGGGGCTGGTGCGGAGCGCGAGCCGATCGTCCGTGCCTGGGCGGTGCGCGAGCCGATCGCGGGGGCCTGGGCGGTGCGCGATCCGGACGCGGCTGCCGGTGGTGCGGTGGGCAACGGCGGCTGAGCGTGGCTGGCCGGGCCATCGACCGGTCGCAGCCAGTCGGGGATCGCCGGCGTGGCTCCGGGGCCGGGCGGCGGCGAGGGGGCGGCTTGCGGAACGGTGCGCTGCCGGCCGGACGGCTTGGCCCCGGGGATGGGAGCGTTGGCCTCGCCGCTGGGCATGTCCGAGGCAGGCGAGCTGCGCTTGCCGGAACTCCCTTGGCCGGTGGCGTGCTGGACCAGGGCGCGGATCGGACCGTTGGTCTTGCGCAGCACCGAGGCGGTGCCGGTGAGCGCCACCAGCAGATCCTCGGCCTCATCGATCAGTTCGCGCAGTTCGTAGCAGCGGTCGTCGGGCTTCTTGGCCATCATCCGGCGGATCAGCGACTCGACCCGCGGGTCGAGGTCGGGTCGGTGCGTGCGTACGCTGGGCACCGGATCGACCTTGTGCTTCAGCATGATGCTGAACGGCGTCTCGCCATCGTAGGGCAGATGCCCGGTGAGCATGAGGAAGGCGGTGCAGCCGAGGTTGTAGACGTCGCTGCGCGTGTCGACCTCGACGCCGTCGCACTGCTCGGGGCTCATGAACGCCGGGGTGCCGACGCGGACGCCGACGCTGGTCACTTCCGAGTCGCCAGCGCTGCCCTTGGCCAGGCCGAAGTCCGACACCTTGCAGAGGCCGCTGGTCGCGACCATCAGGTTGTCCGGCTTGATGTCGCGATGGATGACGCCCTTCTCGGTCGCCTGCTCGAGTCCGAGCAGCGCCTGGCGGAGGATGTCGAGCGTCTCGATCTGCGACAGGGTCGGCTGGCGCCGCAGCACCTCGCCGAGATCCCAGCCGTCGACGTACTCGATCACCATGAAGTAGACGCCGAGCTGGGGATCGTCGCCGAAATCGTAGATCTGCAGGATGTTGGCGTGGTTGATGCGCGCGAGGCTCTTGGCCTCGCGCTCGAAGCGCTGGATGAAGTTGCGGTTCCTGGCCAGCTCCGGCGGCAGCACCTTGATCGCCACACTGCGGTCGAGCGACAGCTGGCGGGCGTGGTAGACCGCGCCCATGCCGCCTTCGCCGAGCTTGCGGTCGATCTGGCAGCCGCGCAGGACGCGGCCGATCAGGCGGTCTCCGCCGGCTCCGCCGCCCGGCGCCAGGCGTCCGGTCGAGCATTGGAAGCTGGTGCCGCAGGCCGGGCAGCGCTGATCGTCGGAGCCGGGCTTGCCGACGAAGCCGTGGCCGCACACCGGGCAGCTGGTGCGATCGCCGGTGCTGAGGCTGTCGGTCGAGGGGCGGAAGGCCAGTTCGCTGACCGGATGCGGGCTGCTGCCGCCTCGCGAATCCCGCTCCAGCTGGTCGAATGGCAGATTGCCCGGTGTCGCCAGCGGCTTCGGTGGCGTGCGCCGCTCGGTCAGCGGGGCGGGCGGGGCGGCGCGGTCCTCGGCGGGAAAGTACTCGTCGCTGGTCTGCAACGGTGTCCAGTGATGGCCGCAGCTGTCGCAGGTGACGGCGACGCCGGCTGCGATCGGCCCGGGATGGGCCGCCTTGCAGCGCGGGCAGCGGCGGGCGGCGGTGGTCATGGGCCGCCTCCGGGAGCGGGCGGAAGCCCGGGGGTCTCAGGAGCCACAGGCGTCGGGACGGCGGGTGCGGCCGGCGGCTGGCCGAGCCAGCCCTGGCGGACAGCGACCACCGCCAGCACCGCCAGGACGACGACGACGGCGGCGATGCCGATCTGCCAGGCGCGGCGGCGCCAGGCCAGGCGCTGGCGCAGGCCGACGATGTCGCGCTCGAGCTGGACGTCGCTGACCGAGGAGCTGGTGGTCGAGGCGGCGCTGTCGCGGTGCAGCTCGCGGCCCTGTTCGAGGACGGCCAGCGCTCCGCGCAGGTCGCCTCGCGCGACCGCCGCACCGGACTTGGCACGCAGGTCGCCGATGCGCGCGTCGTGCTCCTGCTTGCGCGCCTCGCGCTCCTTGCTGCGCAGCACCGAGCGCGCGCGCTTGTCCTGCTCGCGGTCCGCCAGCCTGGCCCACAGTACGGCAGCCTCGCCGTAGCGCCGCGCCTCGAACAGGCGCTGCGCTTCGATCTCCTGCTGCTGCATGGTCGCGGCATCGCTGCTTTCGCGCAGGACGTGGCCGCAGCGGCTGCATACCGAGGCGTCCTGACGGTTGAGGTTGCCGCACATCGGACACGTCTGGCTGTCGGGAGCTTTGCGCGGGGCACGCTCGGAGCCGGTCTTCTCGGGCGGGGAGCCGTGGCGGTCGGACCCGGGGCCAGGACCGCGCACCGACTCGGTGCCCGGCGCCTGGCGGTTCGTGCGCGCCTGGGCG
>JALHRW010000339.1 GCA_022841245.1 Planctomycetota bacterium | reverse complement strand
GCTCCGGCGTCGGCGGTCGCGGCCCAGTCGGTCGCAGCGGCGTCGTCCCAGATCGCGTTGTGCCCGTCCTTGGCCAGGCCGCGCCAGCGCCACGCCGCGTCGCCGGTGGGGATGCGCAGCGCGCTGCCGTCGGCGAACTGCACCACCAGCAGCCCGACGAAGGCGCCGTCAGCGTACTGGAAGGTCTTCATCGCGATGTGGTTGGCTCCGCTCTTCAGCCACGGCGAGACGTCCCAGGCCATGACGCACGAGCGCGGCAGGTGGTCGCAGCTGTCCGGGCGCGTGCCGTTGATCGAGAGGTACTTGTTCACACCGCAGCCCCACGGCTTGTCGTGGCCGTCGGCCAGGGTGTGGAGCAGGGCGCTGCTCACCTGGGCGCCGGCCGGGATGTCGAAACGCACGCCGTAGCACGACAGCTCACAGCCATGCGCCGCCGACGGCCTGACCCAGCGTGCGGCGGCCAGGGCGACGCGCTCGTCATCGCCCTGCGGCTTGGCCGAGAGCCAGGCGCCGGCGAAGCGCGCGGTGTCGAAGAAGGCGGTCTCGAACCAGGCGGGAGCGCTCCACGCGCCTTCGACCCCGGCCCCGTCCCACACCCGCACCTGCCAGTGGTAGCGCGTGCGCTCGGCCAGCGCCTTGCCGGCGTAGGCGATGGCGATCTGCGCGTCGCCGGCGACCCGGCCGGAATCCCAGGCGTCGGCCGCGCCCGGCGCGGTGCCGACCTGGACTTGCCAGGCGCCCTGGACGGCGTTGCGCCCGCCATCGGCCAGCCCCCAGCCGAAGCGCGGCGTCGGCACGTCGATGCCGAGTGGATCGCTGCGATACTCGGTGTGCAGGTCGATGGGGCGGAGGGCGTTGCTCATGGCGGCGATGCTGACCGTGGGTGGGCCCGGCGGCAATCCTCGGACCGCACCCCACGCCTAGCACGATGTTGATCGGCGGTGCGGGCGGCGATGCTGCCGCCATGGCTGCCCGGCTCGCCGACCACCCGTACATCATCACCCGCATGGAATACCTGCTGCCGACGCGCGGGCTGCCGTTGATGAGCAACCGGCCGCGGCATCAGGATCCGACCCCGTTCCACGACCACGACTTCGTCGAGATCGCCGTGGTCCACGCTGGCGACGCGGTGCATCAGGGCATCCATGGCGAGCGTCCGATCGCGCGCGGCGACGTCATCGTACTGCATCCCGGGCAGTGGCATGGCTACGCCCGCTGCCTCACCCTCGACCTGAGCAACGTGTGCGTGCCGGCGGCGCTGTTCACCCATGAGCTGGCCTGGCTGGCGGCCGATCCGCTGGTCGCCGCCCTGTTGCCGGCGCGCGGCGCCTCGATCGCGCAGGAGGTCATCCACCTGCATGCCGATGAGACGGCGATGCAGGCGATCGAGCCGGCCTGCCTGCGGCTGCGCGAACTGGTCGACAGTCGTGCCGGGGTCAGGCTGCGGGCCGAGATGATCGCGCTGTTCGCTGCCGTCCTGGCGCGCCTGGCCGGCCTCGCCGGCCGCCGCCATGTGCCGAGCCACGATGACGACGGCGTGCTGGCAATCGCCTCCGAGATGAGCGCGGATCTGGCCCGGCCGTGGAAGCTGGCGGAACTCGCGCACCGCGCCGGGATGACCCGCGAGCACCTCTGCCGCCGCTTCCGCAAGGTGCACGGCTCGCCGCCGCTGGCCTGGCTGACCGCGCGCCGCGCCGAGCGCGCCGCTGTGCTGCTGCTTTCGACCGATGCGGCGGTGGCCGAGGTCGGCCGTCGTGTCGGCTGGGACGACCCGAACTACTGCGCCCGGCGCTTCCGCGCGGCTTTCGGCGTCAATCCGGCGGCCTACCGCCGGCGCGTGCCCGAAGTCATCCGCAGCTGACGGTTCAACGGATTGCATGTTCCCGCGGGTGCTTCCTGCGGCATCGCCATAGCATGGCTCGCATGCCCACGACCCCCTGGCCCGCCACTGGTCTCGAGCCCGCCGCTGACTGGCAGGTGCTGGTCGACGGCCTGCCTTGTCCGGTGCAACGCATGCCTGTAGCGCTGCTCACCGGTGCCGAGACCGAAGGTGCGGTCGAGGTGGCGGTGCGTTGTTCCGGCGGTGCCACCGAGGCGGTGATCAGACCGCAGCGCCACGGCATCGTGGTGCGGGCGGAGGACGGCTGGCTGCGCTTCCGCGCCCCGGCCGCGGCCCAGCTGGAGGTCGAGATCCCTGGTCAGCCGGTGCTGACCATCCTGCTCGATCCGCCGGAACGCGACCTGCCCGATCGCGCCGATCCGCGCGTGCGCTGGTACGGAGCCGGGGTGCACGACGTCGGGCGCCTGGAGCTGTCCGCCGGCGAGACGCTCTATCTCGCCGCCGGCTGCGTGCTGCGCGGTTCGCTGCGCGCGACCGGGGCTGACGGCCTGACCATCCGCGGACGCGGCATCATCGACGGACGAGGCCTGCCGCCCCACTCCGGCGCTCTCATCGTGCTGGAACGCAGCTGCGACGTCCGCGTCGAGGGCGTCATCGCCATCGGCACGCCGTCGTGGACGCTGGTGCTGGGTGCCTGCGAGCGCGTTGCGGTCGAACGCTTCCGCTGCATCGGTTGGGTCGTGACCTCGGATGGCATCGACGTGGTCGGCTGCCGCCAGGTGCGCATCCGCGACTGCTACCTGCGCTGCAACGACGACTGCGTGGTGGTCAAGGCGACCGGAGCGTGGTGCCAGGACGTCGACGACGTGGTGGTCGAGTCCTGCGTGCTGCACAACGATCAGGCCGGCAACGCCATGGAGATCGGCTTCGAGACGCGCTGCGAACGCATCTCGAACATCGTCTTCCGCGACATCGACGTGGTCGGGGCGCATGGCGAAGGCGGCGTCTTCACCATCCATGCCGGCGACCGGGCGCTGATCGAGCGGGTGCGCTACGAGGACATCCGGGTCGAGCACTTCTACGACAAGTTCATCGACTTCCGCATCCTGCACAGCCGCTACAGCAAGGACGTCGAGCGCGGCCGCATCCACGATGTCGTGCTGAGCGGCATCCGCGCCATCGCCGACCGCTACAACTGCCTGTCGCTGTGCGGCGGTCACGATGCGCAGCACGGCATCGATGGGGTGCGCTTCGAGGATGTGCAGCTCGGCGGGGTGCGCATGCGCGACGCCGACATGCTCAACCTCTACGCCAAGCACGCATCCGGCATCGTCTTCGCCTGAGGCGTCAGCGCCGTCCGCGCTTGGCGCTGAGCATGCGCAGCGTCGCCGCAAGCACCGTCCGGACGTGTTCCGGGGCCTCGTGCACGTCCATGGCGAGGCGATCAGCGCGCAGCTCGGCGAGATCGTCGGCCGGCTCCGCGGGCGGAGCCTCCAGGCGGCGCAGCGCGGCGCGCAGCTCGCGGAAGGCCTCGG
>JALHRW010000338.1 GCA_022841245.1 Planctomycetota bacterium | reverse complement strand
CCGCTGAATCCCAATCGGTTCCACTCATATGGGCCGCGATGATTCGGATGGTCCGGGTCACGCGCCCCGGTACCTCGATGTTAGGCATTTCACGCTATGAAGGAAATTTCATCTTACTCTGATAATCCCGTCAATGTAGTTGTTGATTATTTTAGATATATTCGACACGACAAAAATTTCAGGATCCTTTGGACTATAATTGTTATTGTCGGTGTAACAATAGCATCTGTCTGTTTATTGCTCGCATTAGGTTATGCCTCTAATTCAATACTATTTTGGTTAGCTATTGCGATTCTTATTATCCTGCTCCTGGTTGGTATTGCCAGCTTGGCCATGGTTAAAATATCGTATCGGATCTTGAAAGATAAATACGAAAGCGCTGATCTTACGCCGGCAATCATTATCAATATTAGTCCCATTAGGTTGATGTGTTTCGCAGATGTCAGCATTGACATTGATGATTCAATCCCGGTAGTTAAAATATCTGAGATTGGCAGTTTGCCATTCCATAAGATCCAAGTTGGAGAAGTCGTTCCATGTGCTTCCGATTATCTTCAGGGAACTGAGGATGATAGGTGGTCTGATTTTAGGCCAACCCCCATTGCCTGGGCAACCGGAGATGATTTGATTATTCGGGCTAGTATTAATCGTTTAAAGAAGGAAGAGGTAGAGTTATTGCGGAAGATCATTAAGTCGGGAAATACTCAGTTTGCCACAGGAAAAATTGTTAAGATAAAAAATGCCTAACTAGTCGGTACGGGGAGCGCGTGACATGTGGTTATGGCTCAGGCTGCCCTGGCTCTCCACATAGGGTCGCCACCACGTTCCAGGCAAGTGGGTGTCGCTGCGGTCAAGAATTCGCGGCGGCCAGGCTTACTTAACAGGTAGGGTTGCCACCGCCGCTCAGTTCTTGACGCTCCGCTTAATCCCAATTGGTTCCACTCATATGGGCTGCGATGATCCGGATGGTCCGGGTCACGCGCCCCGGTACCTCGATGTTAGACCGAAAATTATAGATGACATACTCAGTATCCATTGTAATGGGCATATGTCTACTTGTTGTAGTGGACATATTTGGTTCGATTGCATCGAAACATTTTCGATTCAATTACGCCTATTTGTCAGTATTAAGCATTGCCATGGCTCTTTCGCCATTGATCCTATGTTCTAAGGATATCTCGCCACTTCAGGCGTCCATTTACAGTGCTGTTATATTCGGACCTGAAACTTTCTTTGGGGTGATTATTGCCAGTAGGATTAATGCTTATTGTGGATCAGGTGGGTCATATAGGGATGTGATGAATAAAACAGGTATCAGAAACACATATGTTGCGTGTGTCAGTTTATGGGTTGCGTTGGCTCTGATTGTCTATTTTGTTCACTGAGAATTCGGTCTAACGAGTCGGTAGTGGGAGCGCGTGACATATGGTTATGGTTCAAACGCCCTGGTTTTCCTCATAGCGTCGCCACCACGATCCAGACAAGTGGGTGTCGCTGCGGTCAAGAATTCGCGGCGGCCAGGCCTACTTAGCAGTTATTATTGCCACCGCCGCTCAGTTCTTGACGCTCCGCTTGGCTGTAAGTGTTGCCTTTGAAGATATTTGCGTTGATTCGGAAGGTCCGGGTCACGCACCCACACTACCTCTGTGTTAGGCCAATATGGCGCTTCAAATTTGTCCTAAGTGCAAAAACAAAACAATCACATGGTCTGTTGATAAGGATATTTCTGAATTCACTCAGTGGTGGTGCAGAAGTTGCAATTATCAGGCTGATGAAGACGAGAAACTTGTGGCCGATTGCCCAGAATGTTCAAAGGTAAACGCGTCCCTTTGGATAAAGGACAATGATGGGATTCACAGATGGTGCACTTCCTGCGGTGTATTCAAAAGATTGGCCTAACCAATCGCTGAAACCGAGCCCATTTCGTGTGGTTTTCCAGTTGCCCGGCTCCGGTCAAGAATTCGCGGACTGAGGTTGTTGGCGACCCTGATGTCTTTCCCCGCTCAGTTCTTGACACTCCGCCTCTGTTCTCGTTCCAATCACCCACCACGCTATCCGTTCCATTTCCCCTTCCCGTCGGTAAATGGGCCGGTTTAGCTCTATGTTAGGCCAATATGCGTCTCACCGAACAGCTTGCACGAACAAGAGATAAATTGGCATATGCACTAATATGTGACGAAAGTGCGTTAACTGCAGACGGAACTAATCGGGTGTTTCTACACCGTGAATTGGTAGATGAATTAAACCAAATACACGGGAGAATGAAATCACCAGACCGTAAAAAATGGATTCATCTTGCAATAACTGTCCTTACCGAAAATGGAATTAGATCGCCGGATCTTTCTGAAAAGGAATGGTGCGAAATGATTCGGTCGGCCGAAAGATATATAAAGTCTGCAATTGGTAACATTGGTCATAAGGTTGACCATTTTCTCTAACGAAAAATTGGCCTAACCAATCGTTGAAACCGAGCCCATTACGTGTGGTTTTCCAGTTGCCCGGCTCCGGTCAAGAATTCGCGGACTGAAGTGGCTGGCGACCCTGATGTCTTCCCCCGCTCAGTTCTTGACGCTCCGCCTCTGTTCACGTTCCAATTGCCTTCCACCCTGTCCGTTCCATCTTGCCCACCCGTCGGCAAATGGGCCGGTTTAACTCTATGTTAGGCCACAATGTTGCATACTCCGATGGAAATTGTTGCGCTAGTATCGTTCCTGGAAGGTGTTGAGTCGATTCAATATATGTGGAAGTGTAAAGATAACATGTCGTCATTAATTGGGAATGTATGGCAGAAGATAGGAAATGATTGGATTGAAGTATCACCAGAAAAGTGGCCACCAGATTCCGCCACGTCTGAATATTCCAATAGAATCCGATGGGGTGACTTGGGTTCTGATTCAACACAAATCAACGTGCGATACAACGGTGTGATTAACATATGCAAATATGATGGTGAAAAAGTTACCGTATTAATGGCAAGATAGTGGCCTAACGAGTCGGTAGTGGGAGCGCGTGACATGTGGTTATGGCTCAGGTTGCCCTGGTTCTCCGAATAGGGTCGCCACCTCGTTCTAGACAAGTGGGTGTCGCTGCGGTCAAGAATTCGCGGCGGCCAGGACTACTTAACAAATATGGGGCGTCACCGCCGCTCAGTTCTTGACGCTCCGCTTAGTCGTAAGTGTTTCCACTAAAGCTATTTGCGGTGATTCGGAAGGTCCGGGTCACGCACCCACACTACCTCTATGTTAGGCCACAATGTATAGCATTGCGCTATTAATCTCACTAACTACAGTTCTTTGTGCCGCAGAAATTAGCACTATAGAAGTGAAAACTGGTAGTAAATATGGTATTGCACGAAATGAATTACTAACATTGGGCTATAA
>JALHRW010000337.1 GCA_022841245.1 Planctomycetota bacterium | reverse complement strand
GGTTTAATCACCAATGCATTCTGGCCTGATTCACCAAGTTCGCCACGTTGCATGCAACCTGTAACGAGAAGCATGATAAGCGAAACCAATACCTTCGTTTTCACAGAGGCACCTAACATCGAGGTACCGGGGCGCGTGACCCGGACCATCCGAATCATCGCAGCCCATATGAGTGGAACCGATTGGATATAAGCGGAGCGTCAAGAACTGAGCGGCGGTGGCGACCCTATCTGGTAAGTAGACCTGGCCGCCGCGAATTCTTGACCGGAGCGACGCCCACTTGCCTGGAACGTGGTGGCGACCCTAAGTGGAGAACCAGGGCAGCCTGAGCCATGACCACAAGTCACGCGCTCCCCGTACCGACTAGTTAGGCCGAATTTCCGTCATGCTGAAAATCCGAAACTTCTACCTGAATACTAGTGCACAAATGGAAACAATGACAGTAAACGCCCCCAATGGAATGCCAATGACATATAGGCCATGTCTTATGTTTCTGATTTCCAATTTATCCGTCCCATAATCGGGCTGAGGCACAAACAACGACCATGGCCAAAGCAATAATTTAAACATTAACCACATGAAATCTACGGCACTTTTCACAGATTTCGGCCTAACATAGAGGTAGTGTGGGTGCGTGACCCGGACCTTCCGAATCGCCGCAAATTACTTCAGCGGCAACACTTACAACTAAGCGGAGCGTCAAGAACTGAGCGGCGGTAGCGACCCTAGCTGTTAAGTAGTCCTGGCCGCCGCGAATTCTTGACCGCAGCGACACCCACTTGTCTGGAACACGATGGCGACCCTATGTGGAGACCTAGCGCAGCCTGAGTCATAACCACATGTCACGCGCTCCCACTACCGACTCGTTAGCCACGACCCACAGCGTTAAAGGATGGCCGTGTGGACACAGGACGTTTTGTTCTCGCTTTTGCCTTAGCCATCCTGGAGGCACCAGTATGCCTTGGTATTCTACGGGTTACCCTTTTGCCAGACTTCTTCTCTGATTTCATCTGCACTATACCCCAAATTACTAATATTACTCCGAACACCGCCAGCCCCATAGAGCTGCCCGTTCCCTTTAATACCATCGTTCCCGTTAAGCCACCAAGGATAAAGAATACGCCAATAATGAGATTAATCATATGATCCTTGCTGCAGTGGCTAACGTAGAGTTAAACCGGCCCATTTGCCGACGGGTGGGCAAGATGGAACGGAACGGGTGGTGGGCAACTGGAACGAGAACAGAGGCGGAGCGTCAAGAACTGAGCGGGGGAAGATAACAGGGTCGCCAGCCAGCCTAGTCCGCGAATTCTTGACCGGAGACGGGCACCTGGAAAACCACACGAAATGGGCTCGGTTTCAACGATTGGTTAGTCCAATTTATCTGCACCAAAATCTCCAAAACTGCGCAACCAATCACACGTTAGGCATCGGTGTGTACACAAATGGAACATCAATCACGTTATTTCCTTCATTGAACTCAGTATACACATGATCAATATCAACCTCAATTCTAAGAAAGTCGCCATCTGGGACAGCATACGGCACAGGGTAATTGATTTGCAAGCCACCATATTGCATGTCGTAATATGTATTCATTGCCCAAGTTTCCGCAGTCGACTGCACAGCATTACCTGATATATGTTGAATTCTGATCTTTACAATTCCGTTAATCGCGACCAGAGGTCCATAACACACAACTTTAAACCTGGCAGTAGATGACCCATAGAAGATTGGGGTATCACTCATATTGGCGTTGATCGCATATAAATCATGATGACCTAATCCATCGTCTGGCACACCGGGGTCTGATGGGTAATGCATCAATGGATCAACTCTTGTGTTATTACTCTCCGATCCCTCAGAAAAGACATCACTCGGATCTATCGACGTTCGTATGGTCCAATCGCTAGCATTGAAGGTAGTATCAGGAAACACCTTGGCTATTGTAAAGTCATAGTCATCGTCAACAATTAAACTAGGAAATACGTCCAAATCTGATTCGGAATCAACGGTCCCCCTAAAAAGGAACTGGATGTGTATCCGCACTAAAGTCACATTTGTATTTACACGTAATCCTGTATTCCTTATAACATAACTTTGATATAGTGCACGATCATAAATCTGCCCATCGTACCGAGCCGGGGGCCCCAACTCCATGACGAAATCCGGTTTACTCTCAGGAATTACACTGCCGCTACCGCCTCCATTTGATGCGCTATTTCCACATCCTGTCAGCAGCAGCGCTATAGATAGCATGCACAATAATTTATACGTCATATTATCCTCTGGCCTATTCCGGCCAAGATTATTGGACTAACACAGAGTTAAACCGGCCCATTTGCCGACAGGTGGGCAAGATAGAACGGAACGGGTGGAGGGCAATTGGAACAAGAACCGAGGCGGAGCGTCAAGAACTGAGCGGGGGAAGATATCAGAGTCGCCATCCACTTCAGTCCGCGAATTCTTGACCGGAGCCGGGCGAATGGAAAACCACACGTAATGGGCTCGGTTTCAACGATTCGTTAGGCCAATCCCATGTACTTCTGAGATTCTGATCTACATCCCAAGGAATCCAATTTTGTGAATATGGCAATTAGGTGTTCATGTAACACAGTATCCTTCCGTGGTGGATGGACAGAAAAATGTACCACCTTCCCGTTGTGTATAAACGAGAGGACAAACCCAATTCCATCAACACAGGCAAGACTTGGTTTTTCATATTCCATAACTGATTTAATAATATCAGAATTCAAACCGATTACACCCAAGTCATACTTTTGAATTTTATCAGGTGTGAAATTAGCCTCACTTGCATACTCCCATTTCTTAGATCCACCAATCATTACCAACTGAGGGATTGAATACCATATACTTTCCAAGGCGCGATAAACAGTCATAGCTCCCAATCTACTGATATCCCAAACTTCCTCTGGATGGAAGGATGGCTTGACAACGATGCGAACCATTCCATCTACGACTCCATCTAAACCAAACATCATAGGTATGAATTCTTTATCATCCGTATACCTGTTAGAATCGCCACTTGTGAACATATTGTTGGCCTAACATAGAGGTAGTGTGGGTGCGTGACCCGGGCCATCCGAATCACCGCAAATAGCTTCAGTGGCAACACTTATAACTAAGCGGAGCGTCAAGAACTGAGCGGCGGTGGCAACCTTATCTGCTAAGTAATCCTGGCCGCCGCGAATTCTTGACCGCAGCGACACCCACTTGTCCGTAACGGGGTGGCGACCCAATTTGGAGTACTAAGGCGACCTGAACCATAACCACATGTCACGCGCTCCCACTACCGACTAGTTGGGCAGAATTCTATTCCATACAACAGACACTAACCAATAGGCGGAATGACTATTTCGATATACGTACCAACCACATGAAT
>JALHRW010000336.1 GCA_022841245.1 Planctomycetota bacterium | reverse complement strand
GGACCTTTGTCCCCGGAGCCCCTGCTCGACACGCTGCGCTGACGCTGGCGATTCGCCAAGCGAGACACAAGACAGGCTCGCTGGTCGACTCGCCGCAGAGCCAACCTGCGGGGTCGTCTCAGCGGCGGCTCGCTCCGGCGCTCGCTCGACGGACGGTGCATGGGAACGCCTAGCACACCGACTTCATTCGCTGGCCGCTGGCCGCTGGCCGCTGGCTACTGGCCGCTGGCTTCCTGCGTGGGGAACTTGCTCGAACTATCCGATTTCGCCAAACCCTCGCCGGGCTGCCACTCAGGCACGATCGAGCGCAGCGCGGTGGCGAAGGAGTCGAGGTCCTCGTCGCGGCAGGCCTGCAGCAGCATGGCGATCCGCTCCTCCAGCACGCCCCACGGCACCGTCGTCGCCTTCGCCACGGTGATGCCCTCGACCGGCGTGCCGCGCTCGGACTCGCCTAGCAGCAGCTCCTCGTAGAGCTTCTCGCCCGGGCGCAGGCCGGTGTAGGTGATCGGCACCGCCGCCTCGCTGGCGCCCGACAGGTAGATCAGCTGCCGCGCCAGGTCGGCGATCTTCACCGGCTCGCCCATGTCGAGGATGAAGATCTCGCCGTGCGCCGCCATCGCGCCCGAGGCCAGCACCAGCGCCACCGCCTCGGGGATGAGCATGAAATAGCGCGTCATCTCGGCGTGCGTCACCGTTACCGGCCCGCCGCGGCGGATCTGCTCGAGGAACAGCGGCACCACGCTGCCGCTGCTGCCCAGCACGTTGCCGAAACGCACCGCGGCGCAGCGCGTGGCGCCCATCGGGCGGTTCTGCAGCAGCAGCTCGCATACCCGCTTGCTCGCGCCCATCACGTTGGTCGGCCGCACCGCCTTGTCGGTGCTGACCAGCACCAGCCGTCCGACCCGGGCAGCCTGGCAGGCCGCCAGCACGTTGGCGAAGCCGCCGACATTGTTGATCACGCCCCGGAACGGGTTGGCCTCGACCATCGGCACATGCTTGTAGGCCGCGGCATGGAACACCGCCGCCGGCTGGTGCGTCGAGAGCAGGCTGCGCAGCCGCCCGCCATCCTGCAGGTCGTCGAGCACGGCGATGATGCGCACCGTCGGATGGTCGCGGCGCAGGTCGGCTTCGATCTGGTAGAGGTTGAACTCGCTATGGTCGACCAGCACCAGGCGCGCCGCACCGGCAGCGCAGATCTGGCGGCACAGCTCGCTGCCGATCGAGCCGCCCGCCCCGGTCACCAGCACGGTGGCCCCGCCCAGCATCGTCCGCACCGGCGCCGCATCGAGGGCGCGCGACGGCCGCGGCAGCAGGTCTTCGAAGCGCAGGTTGGCCAGGCTCAGCTGGTCGCCGCTCGAATGGTGTTCGATGCCGCGCACCACGCGAACGCGCACCTGGGCGGCCTGGCAGGCCCGGACGATGGCGCGGGCGGTGGCGTCGGGCAGGTCGTGCACGGCGACGAACAGTGCCGCTGGGCGGGTCTCCTGGATGATCCGCGGCAAGTCGGTCAGCCCGCCGAGCACGCGTCGCCCATGCATGCTCTGGCCGAACAGGTGCGGATCATCATCGAGGAAGGCGACCGGGTTGAAGGCCCCGCTGCGTCCGAGGTTGCGGATCGTCGCATCGCCGAGGTCGCCGGCGCCATAGATCAGCACCCGCTCGCGGCCGTCGCTCCAACGCGGTTCCAGCACCAGGCGGGCGGCGAAACGCAGCCCGCCGCAGGCGGCCATGGCGAGGAGGGCCTCGATGGCGATGAAGGCGCGGCCGATCTTGGCCGTGGCGACGCCGCCACCCAGCCAGCTGATCAGCACGCCGACCGCGGTGCCCAGCAGCACGCCCAGCACGGTGATGCCAAGGACGTGGATGCCGCTGTAGCGCAGCACGGCGCGGTACATGCCCAGCTTGACGAAGGCGGCGACCCGCACCAACGCCATCACCCCGAGCATGGCCCAGGCTTCGGGCAGCAGCGGACGTTCGAGCAGCGCCGCAGCGAGCACCGCCGCCACGGTCAGCACCACCAGATCGATGCCGACCCAGGCCAACTGCAGCAGACGGCGACGCTGCTGCGCTTGGGCGGGCAGCAGCTTGGTGGTTTCGCGGCGAGGGACTGAGTCGGTGGCCATGCTGGGAAGAAGGCCAAGGTACAGCACGGTTCTGAGGTTCGTCAAGGCATGGTCGCCGCTGCTTGTGCCGCACCGGATCGTGGCGGACCTTCGTATGGTCGCCTGGGAGATGGTCGCTGGCCGCTGGCCGCTGGTCGCTGGTCGCTGGTCGCTGGCCGCTGGCCCGGATGCGCCGCCCGGGTTTCAGCCCAGCAGACGTCGCGCCATGTCGGCCTGCCCGGCATCGAGCTCACCCTGGGTGTGCAGCCGTGCGATGCGCTCGCGCGCCTGATCGACCGTGATCAGGCCGTCTGCGACCATGCTGCGGACCAGGGCAATGACGCCCTCGGCTTTTCCCTCGGCCTTTCCCTCGGCCTTTCCCTCGGCTTTTCCCTCTGCCAAGCCTCTGGCCATGCCCTTCGCGGCGCTGCGCGCCTCGACGTCGTCCAGCCATTGCTCGATGCGGACCGACAGCATGGGATCCTCGGAGAAGGGGTTGAGGGCGGCGGGAAGGCGGTGTCTGTGCGACAGCGTACGTCCCCACCAGCGCAGAAAACTGGCAATCAGCCGGTCCTTGCCGGCGCCGCGCAGCCAGGCGATGATCAGGGCGGCGATGCGCTGGTGCTCGCTCGGGGAACCGGTGCGTTCGAGGCGGAAGACGGCGGCGGCGAGATTGCGCTCATCGGCGTCGCGCAGCGACATGCGCACCTCGTCGAGCAGCAGGAAGGCAAGCTGCGGCTGGTACGGGGCTAGCAGGGCAGGCATCGGCGCCAGCGCTGTCTGCACATCGCGCGGTGCGCGCCAGGGATCCTCGCCGTTGTAGAGCACGATGGGCAGGACAGGTGGCAGGGGCGCGTCCGGCGCGATGGCCCCGCTGCGCCGCAGATCCTGCCAGAGCAGGCCGATGTAGGTCATCATGCGCACCACCATGTCGGCATCGACGGTGCTCTGGAATTCGATGAGCAGGTAGATGTAGAGATCGCGTCCGCCCCAGCGGACCCGCCAGATGACATCGTTCTCGCGCTCGCGCCAATCGTCGCTGACGTAGCTGCCATTGCGCCGATCGAGCGAGGTCAGGTCCAACTCGGCGGCCAGATCAGCCTGCGCCAGCAGCAGCAGATCGGCAACCAGTTCGGGATGGGTGAAGAGTTCTTTGTAGGGGTGGTCGTGGTCGCGCATGCGGGCGAGTCTGTACAGGCCCATATGAGGAGTCAATGTAGACCTATCCGCATAGTTGCCACGTCGACAGGATGTCGGATCCGAGCTGGTGGACCTTCGTATCGTCGTCTGGGATGGTGGTTTGGCCGCTGGCTGGCCGCTGGTCGCTGGCCGCTGGCCGCTGGCCGCTGGCCGCTGGCCGCTGGCCGCTGGCCGCTGGC
>JALHRW010000335.1 GCA_022841245.1 Planctomycetota bacterium | reverse complement strand
CGGCGGCGCTCGCGGTGCTGGCGGCGCGCGCCGTGGTGCTCGACGTGGCCGACCTCGCCCAGGCGCTGATCGACCGTGGCCTGGCGACGGTCACCGCCGAGCCGCCCGCCGTACGCGAGCAGCTGCGGCTGTGGCGTTACCGCCGTGGCGGCCGCGACCTGCTGCTGGCGGTCAACGAGAACCCCGAAACCGGCATCACGGCGACCCTGCGCCTGCCGCCAAACATGCCCCGGCCGGTGGCGTGGGACGCGATGGACGACACGCGGGTCGCACTGGCCGCGCGGCAGCGCGCCGACAGCGGCTGGGACGTCGACCTCGCGCTGCAGGCCAACCAGTCGTTGCTGCTGATCGCGCCCGGCGACGGCCTCGACGCCCTGCCGCTGCAGCCGGACACGGCATGCGGTGCGCAGCTGCTGCGGCTCGACCACGGTTGGACGGTGCGCAGCCAGGTCGCCCTGGGGCCGGTGCTGGAGCAGCCGGCGATCGACGGCCCGGCCGATCTGACCGCCGTCCTGCCGGGCTTCGCCGGCACGGTCAGCTATGCGATCAACCTCGACCTCGCCCGCACCGACGCCATCCTCGACCTCGGCGAGGTGCAGGAGATCGCCAGCGTGCGGCTCAACGGCATCTCGCTGGGGACGCGGCTGACCCCGCCGTACCGTTTTGCGCTGGCCCCGGCGGCGCAGCTCGGCCGCAACCAGCTGGAGGTCGACGTCGTGACGACGCTGGCCCCGGCGCACGGCGACAACAACTTCGACCGCGCGTGGGTGCAGCGCCCGGCCGGCCTGGTCGGGCCGGTTCGGGTGTGCGCGCCGACCTAGATGAGGCGCAGCGGCCAGCAGCTAGCGGCCAGCGGCTAGCGGCCAGCGGCTAGCGGCCAGCGTCCAGCGTCCAGCGTCCAGCGCCCAGCGCCCAGCAGCCAGCCTAAGCCAATCTCAGCGTCCCCACGCCTCGCCCCGGCAGCGGACCGGCCGCGACCGGCCGCTCCAGCAGGTCGCACGGCGTCGTCGTGCGCTCCAGCAGCGGATGCAGGGTGATGCTGGATGTAGCCGCCGCATCACGGCAGTTCTGCAGCCGCACGATCACGCCCTTGCCGTCCTCGGCCGGCTTGAGCGCCGCGATGGCGACGCCCGCGGGCGCGCTCACCAGATCGCCGCTCGCCGCCGGCAGGTCGCCGGGATGGGCGCGGTCGAGCAGAGCGCGCAGCGGATGCGCGATCGCCTGGCCGTCGCGCAGGCTGTCGGCGTCGTCGCGCGGCGCGCCGGGGCGCAGGCTGAATTCCCAGGCGTGCTCGCCGACCTCGGGAATCGGATCAGGGTCGTAGGTCGCGCGCAGCAGGTCGAGGGCGATGACGCCGTTGTCGATCGACTGCGCATGCACGCCATCGTTGGCGACCAGCAGCGAGCCGGCGGTGCCGTCGGCGCGCAGCCAGCGCAGGGTCGGGGTCGGACGGCCCGGCTCCTCGTGGCGGGTCAGGGCGCCATACGGGATCTCGTGGGTCAGCACCGCATCGGTCAGACGCGTAGGCAGGCGCAGGACCAGACGCGGGATGGTGGTGGCGTGGCTGCCGACCATCAGCCAGCGCGTCTCGACCCGCAGCAGCAGGCGGTCAGAGCCGGCGTCGAGCGTCCACACCGCGGTGGCGGTGGTGTCGCCCCAGCGCAGCTTGGCGCGGAAGGCGGCGCGCACCGGCCCGGGCTGCGCGATCTCGAAGCCGTCGCACAGCGGGGCGCGCTCGGCCATCGGGTCGCCGATGATCCAGGCGTTCATCGGGTAGGGCCGCTCGTCGACCACGGTCAGCTGGATCGGCGCCGCCAGGGTCTCGACCCCGTCGCGCACGATCGAGCAGGGCATGCCGCTGCGCCGGTCGAAGCTGACAGTGAGCTTACCGTTGCTCAGCGTCACCGGGCCGCTCGGCCGGTTGACCCAGGGCTGGTGCGAGCGGGCGCCCTCGTCGGCGACGCTCGCCACCGCCGGCATGACCGGGGCGGGCGCGGCGCCGTGCTCGACCGCCAGCGCGCTCCAGCCGAGGGCGCCGACCTGCACCGGCACGGCGAGGTCGACATAGCGGTGGCCCCAGTAGCAGCCGTCGCCCAGGCGCTGGGTCGGCAGCAGCGTGCCATCCTGGCGACGCAGGCGCAGATCGGGCGGAGCCAGCCGCTCGTGCCAGTTGTACTCGCCCTCCCACACGCGCAGCAACGCCACCTCGTCGCGCGGCGCCGCCACCGGGTTGAACCACACCGCTGCCGCCGGCCAGGCGTCGACCGGGCTCCAGCCGTCGAGGCTGCCGACCTGGAAGCCGGCGCCACCGCCGAGGCGCGAGCTGGCCCGGGTCGAGACCGCGCTGTCGGGCTCCGGCACCCCGACCCAGCTGGTGTCGATGCGCGCCGCCAGCGTGCGCAGGGCCGTGCTGGTCACCGCGGTGGTGGAGGCGGTCGCGTCCTGGATCGTCCCGGCGTGGTGCTCGCGCGTCGCGCGCACGCCGCTGCCCGGCAGGATGTCGTGGAAGTGGCCGAAGCAGACGTGGCGCCAGGCGCTGCGCAGCTGCTCGCTGTCGACCGGATGCGCGACGATGGCGTTGGCCAGGGCGGCGGCGGAGTCAGCCTCGGCGCACAGCGCCTCGCCGCGGCGATTGCCGCGCTTGATCTGGCTCTGGCTGGTCAGGCAGCCGCTATATTCGGTATTGAGTTCGCCGGTGATCACCGGCAGGCGTTCGCGCACGGCGTCGAGCTTGCCGAGGAAGGTGTCGAGCCGGCCCCAGCGCCAGCGCGGCCATACCGGCCAGGAGTCGAAGTCGGCGAGTCGGCGCAGGTGCCGGCGGGTCGGACCGCCGCCGTGGTCGCCGATGCCGACGATGTTCAGCCAGGTCTTCAGCCCGGTGAGGTCCTCGACTGCGAACAGGTGCTTCGCCGCCTCGATGCGCGGTTCGCCGTTGTAGCACGCCATTTCACGCCACATCACCACCTCGCGGCCATCAAGGCCACGCCAGCGGAAGGCTGCCGGGCGATCGATCGCACCGGTACGCCAGGCGTAGGTGTGGCGGAAGCCGGCCTGGGCCAGCAATCCGGGCAGGGTGGCGGCGTGGCCGAAGCAGTCCGGCACCCAGTCGATGCCGACCGCGTCCGGGGCCAGGCCGAGGTGCTCGCTGCACCAGGCGCGTGCGAGCAGGGCCTGGCGGACGAAGCCCTCGCCGCCGATGCAGTTGCGTTCGGCCTCGACCCACTGCCCCGCCACCACCTCCCAGCGGCCGCCGGCGACAGCGGCACGGATGCGCGCGAACAGCGCGGGATGGTGCCGGCGCATCATCTCGTACAGCGCCGCCTGGCTCTGCAGGAAGGTGAGGTCGGGGAACTCGTCGAGCAGGCGCAGCAGGGTGGTGAAGGTGGCGGCGCCGGTCGCCACCGTCTCCTGATAGCCCCACTGCCAGTTCATGTCGATGTGGGCGTGGCCGATGCAGGTCACCTCGTAGGCCTTTGCCGCGGCGGCGAAGGGCAGCAGCGGCGCCTCGCCGTCGCGCAAGGCGTCGCTGGACGACGCGCCGCGGGCGAGG
>JALHRW010000334.1:2144-3564 GCA_022841245.1 Planctomycetota bacterium | reverse complement strand
AGATCCGGCGGCCACGCCAGGGCGAAGGTCAGCTGCAGCGGCTGGCGCAGCCCGGCCTGAGCCGGCGGTGGCTCGACCGCGCCGAGGACGGCAGCGTCGCTGCGCCAGCGCCACGTGCCGGTGGCGCGCAGATCGTCGAGGGCGACGGTGCAGTCACCGCCCTGCGGCTTGATCAGCACGATCAGGCGTTCGATGCGCGGCGCCGCCTTGGCCCAGGCCGCCAGGGTGCGCGGATCCCAGGCGAGGTCGCGGTTCCAGCCGGGCGCGAGGGTGACGAACGGCGATTCCAGCCAGGTGCCGTCGGCGGCGCGCAGCACCAGGGCCAGCTGCGGCGCCGGCCCATCGAGGCAGCGTGCGGAGATGCTCAACCCGGTGAGGCCGCTGGCGTCGAGGTCGACCTCCTTGCGCACCAGCACCTTGCCGCGGGTGCCGGTATGGGCGCGGACGACCAGGGCGGTTTCGCCCTGCACCGCCTCGCCCGCCTCGCAGGTCATGGTGGCGTGGTCGTCGGCGCTGTCGTGCGCCCACAGCGGATCGCGTTCGAAGCCGTCGAGCAGGGTCGCGGGATCGGCAGGTGCACGGACGTCGACGCTGCCGCAGCCGGCGATCAGCGCCATGCTGGCGGCGAGGAGGAGGCGCACGGCGCTCAGCTCGATTTGCGCAGGCTGACTTCCAGGCAGAACTTGCCGATCGGGCTGGCGAACGACACCACGATGCACGGGACCGACTTGTTCTGCGCCGTGATGTAGTTGCGTCCGGTGACCATCTTGGGCAGGCCGATCTCGAACTTGTAGCCCTTCTGGATCAGGCGGTTCTTGGCGTCGCCGGCGATGATGTTGGTCAGTTCGCCGACACCATCGACCACCGAGGAGGTGATGCTGGTATACTCCTCGCCGACGAACTTGCTCACCGCGCTGATCGCGACGCTTTCGGGGAAGTTCAGCACCACCGCGCCGAGCGCCTCGCCGCCCAGGCCGATGATCCCGCTGACGCCGTAGACCTCCTCGCCCTCGCCCTTGAGGAACACCTTGTCGCGCACCGGCGTGGTGTTGCACATGGTCGAGAACGTGTTGACCGTCGCCTCGATGAACGGGTTGATGTAATCGACGTTCAGACCGGCCATGGTTGCCTCGTGGGGCGGAGGGTAACCGTGGGGGGGGAGGGGTGCAAGGGCGGTGCGGGGAGGTGAAAGAAGCGGAATGGATAGGTGTGCAGCTATTGCTGAGGCGGGCCGGGCAGGGCTCTGCGTCTCAGCGACCAGCTGCCAGCTGCCAGCGACCAGCGACCAGCGACCTCGCCTTCCCAGCGCCATGCGTTCTGTATCATCCCAGGTATGACCCCGTAGCTCAGCTGGATAGAGCGGCGGTTTTCTAAACCGTTGGTCGCGTGTTCGAGTCACGCCGGGGTTGCCATATTTCGC
>JALHRW010000334.1:0-2134 GCA_022841245.1 Planctomycetota bacterium | reverse complement strand
TCGCTTGGTCGCTGGTCGCTGGCCGCTGGTCGCTGGCCGCTGGCCGCTGGCCGCTGGCCGCTGGCCGCTGGCCGCTGGCCGCTGGCCGCTTCCGCTTTCCACTAGCCTCCTGCCCCCTGGCACCAGCCTCCACCGCGCATGACCAATCTGTCGATGGATCCAGCTCCGAATGGTCGCCTGCTGCGCTTCGTCGGCGACCGGGTGCGCTTCCGCCTGGGCTGCGGCGGCGCCCTGCCGGCCGGCTGGAGCGCGCGGCTGCGCACCAACCTTGGTCGGGCCGCCGTCCTGCGCGACGAGATCGTCGCCACCCGTGCCGGTGGCCGGACCTTCGCCGGTGGCAGCTGGCGCGATGTGCCGATGCATCCCTCCGATGGCTGCTGGGAGCTGGAGCTGCCGCTTGCCGAGGTCGGCTGGTTCCGCGCCAAGGCCTATGCCATCGATGCCCAGGGTCGGCAGCGCTGGCCGGACGGCGACGACGTCGGCATCAGCGTCTGCCCCGACCACACGCGTAGCGGGAACGTCATTTATTGCGCCTTTCCGCGCATGTTCGGACCGAGCAAGGCGAGGGCCGCGACCCGCGACCCGCTGCTCGAAGATCAGTTGGCGGCGATGGACAAGCACGGCTGGACGGTGATCCCGCCGTCGGGCAAGCTGCGCGACCTCACCCGCGAACTGCCGCACATCACCAAGCGCCTGAATTGCCGCATCCTCCACCTCCTGCCAGTCACCCCGACGCCGGCCACCTATGCCCGCATGGGTCGATTCGGCAGTCCCTATGCGGCGCAGGACCTCATCACCATCGATCCGGCGCTGATCGAGCACGACAAGCGCACCACTGGTGTCGATCAGTTCCGCGAGCTGACCTACGCCACCCATCTCGCCGGGGCGCACGTCATCCTCGACATCGCCATCAACCACACCGGCTGGGGCGCGCGCCTGCACGAACTGCATCCGGAGTGGTTCCAGCGCAACGCCGACGGCTCGTTCAGGAGCCCCGGCGCCTGGGGCACGGTATGGGAGGACCTGGTCGAGCTGGCGCACGACGACGTGCTGCTGTGGGACGAGTTGTCCGATGCCTTTCTCACGTGGTGCCGGCGCGGCGTCGACGGCTTCCGCTGCGACGCCGGCTATATGGTGCCGATGCCGGCCTGGCGCTACATCACCGCGCGGGTGCGGCAGGAGTTCCCGGACTGCGTCTTCCTGCTTGAAGGCCTGGGCGGCGCGTGGTCGGCGACCGAGGCGCTGCTTACCGATGGCGGCATGCAGTGGGCCTATTCCGAGCTGTTCCAGAACCACGACGGTACGCAAGTCTCCAGCTACCTCGACCACGCGTTGGCCCAGAGCCGCCGCGTCGGCCTGCTGGTCAACTACAGCGAGACGCATGACAACCAGCGCCTCGCCGCCAATGGCCGAGCCTGGTCGCTGCTGCGCAACCGGCTGTGCGCCCTGGCCTCGCCGGGTGGCGCCTTCGGCTTCACCGCCGGAGTCGAGTGGCTGGCGGCGGAGAAGCTCGAGGTGCACCAGGCCCGTGGCCTCAACTGGGGCGCGCCCGACAATCTGGTCGACGAGCTGGCCCGGCTCGACCGCCTGGTCGCCGACCATCCCTGCTTCCACGCCGACGCCACGGTCACGCGGCTGTCGGCGGACGGTTCGCCGCTGCTGGCCCTGCGCCGCGACTCCTCCGGCGAGGCCGGGCCGCGCGAGAGCGTGCTGGTGCTGGTCAACCTCGACACCGCGGTCAAGCAGTCGATCAGCCTGAGGACCGACGTGGTGCGCGACATGGGTGCACCGTCGATCGACCTGCTCGGCCAGCATGCCCCGGCGATCATCCCGCAGGGCGACGGCACCCTGACGGTCGGCCTCGGCCCCGGCGAGTCGTATTGCCTGGCCGCCAACGCCGAGCCGCTCGGCCTGTCCGGCGACGCCTACCGTGCCGCCCGCGCCCAGGCCGCCACCGCCATCCAGGCGCTGCATGCCGCCATCCCCGACGAGGACTGCGGTCCTGCACCATGGCATGAACTGGCGCAGCGCTTCAGCGCCGACCCGGTGCGCTTCCTCGCCGCCTCCGCTCGGCTCGATCGCGCCGCCGCCCGCGTCGATCTCGGCGCTGCGCTCGACGCCGCCGCCGCGCTTC
>JALHRW010000333.1 GCA_022841245.1 Planctomycetota bacterium | reverse complement strand
TGCTGGTCCACCGCGCCGCACCGGTGCGGGAATCCGGCGGGTGGTGGCGGGCGCGCTGGCGCCTCGGCACCATCGAGGTGCTGCCGCTGCCGGGCCTCGGCGACGCCGGCCTGGCCGCGCTGGATTGCCCGGGCGAACGCCTGCACGACCTGGCCCAGGTGCGCTCGCCTGAAAACCAGGCGGCGCTGATCCTCGCCCTGCCGTTCAGCGAGAAGCTGCGCCTCTTCACCAGCCTGGTGGTCGCGGCCTACAACTTCGACCTGGTGCCCGAGCGCCGCGCCCTGGCCGAGGCCTACGCCGACGCCATCGTCGCCGAGCTGGCGCTGGAGCAGGAGCTGGTGCGCGGCAGCGCCGGCAGCTGGGCGGCGTGGTCGCTGGCCAGCGCGGTGCGGGTGCGCGCCGAGGCCTGGTGCGGGCGCTGGCGCCAGCTGTGCACCACCGGCTTCATCGCCGCCCTGCCGGCGAATTCCGAGCGCGGCCGCGTCCTCGCCGCGCTGATCGGCCGCCTGCGTGCATTGATCGCAGTGCATTCGCCATGGTGGCGCGCCCTGCTGCCCGGCTCGCGCCACGCCGAGATCACCGCGCAGTGCCGCCATCTGCTCGATGGCCTCGAACGCAACGCCTTCGGCTGCGGCAAACCGCTCTTCGCCCTGCCCGATGAGCCGTGGGTCGACGTCGCCCGCAACCTGGCGCAGGCGCGGTCCATCATCGCCACGGAGGCGCAGCGCATCGCCGCCACCATGCGCCCTGACGGCCCGCCGTCGGAGCGCTTCCTCGCCATCGCCGCGCCCGAGGTGCCGCTGGCGGTGTGCACGTTGCGCCGCCTGCCCGACCAGCTGTTCGGCGGCGTCGTCCCGGGAACGATGCGCGACGCGGCAAGCGCAGCGCAGGACAGCGAGGACGCGGCCACCGCGGCGCGCTCCGGCGCCCATCGCGAGGAGCGGAAACGCCTGGTGGAATCCGCTACTTCTTGATCCCGCCAGCCTGCCGGCGGATCATCGTGGTGGCGCGCATGTCGCCCTGCTTCTCGGCCACCTTGGCGGCCTGCTCGAACAGCTCGACCGCGACGTCCTCCTGGCCGAGCTTGGCCTGGGCGTTGCCGAGGTCGACGAGGATGCGCGGGCGCAGCTTCTCGTCCGGATTGGCGGCCAGCGCCTGCTGCAGGTGCTTGAGCGCGTCGGCGGGCCGCTCGAGGCGCAGTTCGAGATTGCCGATGCGGTAGAGCAGCTGGGCGCGCGTCGCCCAGGCCGGCAGCTCGCCGAGCAGGGTGAAGGCGCGGTTGAGATGGTCGAGCGAACCGTGCAGGTCGCCACGCCGGCCCATCAGCACGCCGAGATGGTGATGGGCATCGACCAGCTGGGAATGGTGCACCGGATCGGTGCACAGGGCGATGAGGTCCTTCAGCGCCTGCTCGGCACTGGTGAACTGGCCGCTCTGGCGCCCGACCTCGGCGAGTTCGCCGAGGGCCTGGATCTCGTGCACGCGGTCGCCGCTGCGGCGCAGCACCTCGGCCCAGCGGCGCAGGTGCAGCATCGCGCCGGCGTCGTCCTTGCTGGCGCGGCACTGCCGCACCACCGCGGCCAGCGCCTCCTCCTCGGTGCGGTGGTCGCCGCATTCGCCGGCCAGCTCGACCGCCATCTGCAGGCGACGGAGGCCCTCGACCGCATCGCCGCTGCGCACCAGCGCGGCACCGATATGGAGGTTGGCCTGGGCCTGGCCGGCGCGGTCGTCGGAGGCTTCGCACAGCGCCAGGGCGCGGCGGAAGGTGGTCAGGGACTCGCCGTGATCCTGGCGCTTCGCCTGGACCATGCCGAGGTGGAGCAGGGCGTGCGACTGCAGGCCGCGGTTGCCGGTCGCCTCGTGGTTGGCGACGCGCTCGCGGTCGATGCGGATGGCGTCGTCGAACGAGCCGCGGTCGCGCTCGTGGTCGGCCCAGCGCGCCAGCACCCCGTCGGTATCGGCGTGGCGGCCGAGCTCGGTGTGGATGGCGGCGGCCTCGGCGTAGCGCGTGGCGGCCTCGTCGTGCTCGCCGGCCACGCTCGCGGCTTCGGCCAGACGCTCGACGCAGGCCGCGCGCTGCAGCACCTTGCGGAAAGCGGTGAAGGTCTTCAGCGCGGCTTCTGCCGCCTGTTTCGCGGCCGCCGCGTCGCCGTGGGCGATGTGGCACAAGGCCAGGTCGTGGCGCACCTGCGCCAGCTGGAGGTGGTCGTTGGCCTTGTCGGCCAGCGCCTCGGCGCGACGCAGCATGGCCAGCGCGCTGTCGTGGTCGCGGTGCGCCAGCAGGGCCAGACCGCCTTCGCTGGCGGCGATGATCGCCTGGGTCAGGTCGCTCTCGTCCTCGACCAGGCCGAGCGCCTCGGCGAAGACGGCTGCGCCATCGACCGGATGGCCGAGGCGGACATGCACCCGGCCGAGGTCGATCAGGCATTCGGCGCGGCGCATGCTGCGCTGCTCGCGGCCGAACAGGTCGGCGGCCTCGCGCAGGTGCGGGATGGCTCCGGCCAGCGCCTGTCCGGTGCGGCTTTCGACCATCATCAGCCCCAGGCGGCGGGCGTCGTTGGCGCGGTCCTCGATATCGCTCATGGGATCCCCGGTGCCCCACGCTAACGGGCCATTCCGCAAGGGTGCTGGCGAGTGCCCGGCGGGTTCAGTCTTGCGACGCACACGCCGGACGGTCGGAACGAAGCCGGGTTTGTATTGACTTGAGTCTGTCCAGTCCTATACGGGCCTACATGAACACCCAGCTTCCCCCCGGTCAGACCCGCATCCTCGCGTTCTTCGCCGAGGCTTCCGACGCCGGGCGCCAGCCCAGCCGTTCAGAAGTGGCCGAATCGCTCGGCTACGCCTTCCCCTCGGCCGTGTCCAAGCACGTCGAAGCGCTGGTGCGCAAAGGCATGCTCGAGGCCGTGCCGGAGAAGAAGCGCAACGTCCGCCTGACCGATGCCGGCTGGCGCGCCCTCGGTCGCAGCCCGGCGCGCAGCGGTGTGCCGGTGGTCGGCGCCATCGCCGCCGGAGCCCCGATCCTCGCCCTCGAGAACGTCACCGAGCACCTCGGCGACCTCGCCCAGCAGCCCGGCCGCATCGCCCTGCGCGTGCGCGGCGACAGCATGAAGGACGCTGGCATCCTCGACGGCGACTTCGCCGTCATCCAGACCGCCACCGAAGTCAGCGACGGCCAGATCGCCGCCGTGGTCGTCGATGGCGACGCCACCCTCAAGCGCTGGCGCGTCACGGCCGAGGGCGTTGAGCTGCTGCCCGAGAACGCCGCCTACCAGCCGATCCGCATCGCCCGCGAGCGCCTCGACACCGTCCGCATCGTCGGCGTGCTCAGCTTCGTCTACCGCGTCGTCCGCTGACCCGGAGGCCCGCGGGCTTCAGCCCGCGTCGAGGCTCTGACGGACTTCTGTCCGTTTCATGAAGGCTCTTTGACTGTCACAGGCAAGGATCGTGCTGGTCGCTGGTCGCTGGTCGCTGGTCGCTGGTCGCTGGTCGCTGGTCGCTGGTCGCTGGTCGCTGGTCGCTGGTCGCTGGTCGCTGGTCGCTGGTCGCTGGTCGCTGGTCGCTGGT
>JALHRW010000332.1 GCA_022841245.1 Planctomycetota bacterium | reverse complement strand
ATGTCTTCCCCCGCTCAGTTCTTGACGCTCCGCCTCAGTTCTCGTTCCAATTGCCCACAACCCCGTCCGTTCCATTGTGCCCACCCGTCGGCAAATGGGCCGGTTTAACTCTATGTTAGGCCAAAAGATGTCACACGTTGCTCTCGTGTTTATAGTCTGCGTGGCAATGTGCGGTTGCGTTAGAGTTTCCCAATCAAAAGATGCGAAGGATATAGGCCTTTGTAATGCTGATGAGTCGGCAGTAATGCATATACAAGCGTCAGTAAGTGTGAATGAAATAATACTTGGAATTCAAGAAGTGCGCAAGGTCGATGGTGGGGCAATTCTTGGAGTAAGGCAGTGGCCAGATGAGAATAGTGAAAGCAATTCAGATGCTGACATATTTAAGCTGAAAATGGATAAGAATAGATATTTGATTATTGAGACGGGCGAAGTTCGTGGTTTTTTAGATGGTGGAGGTAAAATACATTGCTTGCGTTGGGAAAATGATAAATGGCAGATTTATAAAACGGTTGGTTGGGTTTCATAAGGTTTGGCCTAACCAATCGTTGAAACCGAGCCCATTTCGTGTGGTTTTCCAGTCACCCGGCTCCGGTCAAGAATTCGCGGACTGAAGTTCCTGGCGACCCTGATGTCTTCCCCCGCTCAGTTCTTGACGCTCCGCCTCTGTTCTCGTTCCATTTGCCCTCCACCCCGTCCGTTCCATCGTGCCCACCCGTCGGCAAATGGGCCGGTTTAACTCTATGTTAGGCCAGTATTTATGAATATACCGCAGGATTACGGCATGTGTGCACCGTGGGCAATATATGGAGTGCGTTCGGACAGCTGGGGAGGTAAAGCCATATTCAAATCATTCTATGGATGTGCATTTCCAGTTTCTAGGAATGGTGTATTCTGCACTTGTAAGCATGTCATACCTGAACATATACCGGATGATGAGATACTAGTGGTGCAACATCCACTGGATACCAAATGCCACAAAGTACAAAAGATACAAAGTGACAAGGTGTTGGATATTGCAATGTTCTCAGTCGCGGTCGAAGTGTTATATTTACCACTACATAACTCAGAGTTACCATTAGGGACGGATGTGTTTGCAATGGGCTATTATGATTGGACCAAGAATGGTCAAAATTTAGTGATCGTGCCACAGCTACACAAGGGGCATATAACGGCTACTCCAAGAATTGACGTTGGTACGTGTCTTTTGCCTAACCCATGGTATCAGTTATCGTTCCCTGTTTTACCGGGATTTAGTGGCTCTCCATTATACATGCACTCTGACAATGCATACGGATTTGAAATAGTTGGTATGGTTTGCGAATCTGTTGTGACGGAATTGGCAGGAATACGGCTTCAGCATGGGCGGGCCTATCCATCATTTTCAGTCAAGGGATATCTCAACGGTGATTAGGAATGGCCTAACGAATCGTTGAAACCGAGCCCATTACGTGTGGCTTTCCAGGTGCCCGGCTCCGGTCAAGAATTCGCGGACTGAAGTGCCAGGCGACCCTGATATCATCCCCCGCTCAGTTCTTGACGCTCCGCCTCTGTTTCCGTTCCAATTGCCCTCCACCCTTTCCGTTCCATCGTGCCCACCCGTCGGCAAATGGGCCGGTTTAACTCTATGTTAGCCAAAATACAACAAATATGAAGCGCTTGTTTTTGATTACGTCTTTGTCTGTATTGGTGTTCGTGGTTTTTATCGCAGGTTCCTATTATATGTTTTCTTTCGGCGTAGCTCCGGCTAGAGATAGGAGAGTCTATTGTGAATCAGTCTTTGTGGCGGGAGAGATCCATGATACAGGTAGAATATTCGATGTCAAAAATCCAATTGGATTAATACAAATCATTGAAGTAGATGGTCCTGAAGGGCCATCATTTCATTGGTATGGTAATTGGTATTTGATGCCGTTTTATCCAATCATGTACTGTGACATAAAGTTGATCCGTCCTGAATGATGGCGATTTGGCTAACGAATCGTTGAAACCGAGCCCATTACGTGTGGCTTTCCAGATGCCCGGCTCCGGTCAAGAATTCGCGGACTGAAGTTGCTGGCGACCCTGGTATTCTCCCCCGCTCAGTTCTTGACGCTCCGCCTCTGTTCTCGTTCCAATTGCCCTCCACCCGATCCGTTCCATTGTGCCAACCCGTCGGCAAATGGGCCGGTTTAACTCTATGTTAGCCAAAATACTATGAAAACGAATGATAAGGAAGCCGTTGATGACAACTATGTCTCTATTGGATTCTGGTTATTCTCATTTCTGATTATGGCCTTTCCGTTCGTAAATATACTCATGACCATATACTGGGCGTTCTCGGGCAATAATCAATCAAGGAAGAATTTCTTTAGGGCGGTTATGCTGTTGTGGGTGATATTTATAACATTCCTCACTGTGATGATTATTCTTGGTAACAAAGAAACAATACAGAACTTCATTAAAGGATTGGGATTTGGCTAACGAATCGTTGAAACCGAGCCCATTTCGTGTGGTTTCCCAGTCCACCGGCTCCGGTCAAGAATTCGCGGGCCAAGGTGGCTGGCGACCCTGATGTCTTCCCCCGCTCAGTTCTTGACACTCCGCCTCTGTTCTCGTTCCAGTTGCCCTCCACCCCGTCCGTTCCATCGTGCCCACCCATCGGCAAATGGTCCGGTTTAACTCTGTGTTAGCCCCTAAGCCCTTATGAAAACGTTATTTATACTTCTGGTGACTTTGGCCTTCGGACCTTTTGCGATTTGTTCAGAAGTGTTGCAGGGTGAGAGTCTTAATGTTGCGATTGGTGTACTCAAAGACCAAAAAGGGGGTTCTCGCGGATATCCTGATTGGGCAAGTTCAATAATGTATAATGAACCGGCACTATCGATTTATAAATCAGCATACGGTAACATGGATGGAGTAATAGCAGCCCTGAAGAAAGTTGTTTCTGATAAAACACCGACTAGTAACTGTTGGCATGAAGGAAGGGGCGGCGCCAGAATGCTTTACACCGTTGGCGATATTGCCTGTTGTGTATTAGCTCAAATTCACAATGAGGAATCAATTGAGATATTGGTGACAGAGATGCAGAGAAGGAGAAACGAAAAGGAAGACTATGCGGCCATTGCATGGGCAATCAGATATTATGACAGTGCATTTCGCAATAAGGTCTTAAACAATAAGTGATTCAGGGTCGGGGCTAACCAAACGTTGAAACCGAGCCCATTTCGCCTGGTTCTCCAGGTGCCCGGCTCCGGTCAAGAATTCGCGGACTGAAGTTGCTGGCGACCCTGATGTTTTCCCCCGCTCAGTTCTTGACGCTCCGCCTCTGTTCTCGTTCCAATTGCCCACCACCGTTCCCGTTCCATCGTGCCCACCCGTCGGCAAATGGTCCGGTTTAACTCTATGTTAGATTGATCCCTATGAATAGCAAAGATATCACACTGGTATTTATTGACGATGAAACGATGCTAGCGAGTCTATTGAATGACTTTGTTGAAGAAAACTTTTCTAATTGGAAGATTATTTGTTTTAACAACGAGGTTAAGGGACTAGATTATATTCGGGATAATGCTGATATCATTGATGTCGTCATTTGTGATAT
>JALHRW010000331.1 GCA_022841245.1 Planctomycetota bacterium | reverse complement strand
CTACGACGAGCAAAGCCGGCCCAATCGGGCCGGCTTCGTGCTGTCGGAGGTCGTTCGTTGGCTGCTATCGGCCGTCAGCGGCCGGAGGCGGCGTCAGTCGGTGCGTGTCCACGTTCTTGTTTCCCCGGCATGCTTGTTTCCCCAGAGGATGCGCTTGTCTGCCATCTCGAAATCCGCATCCTACCGTCCATGACCCAGCCGTCGTTGATCCTGGAATTACAGGCTCTCGCGCAGGCGGGCAGCACGGACCTCGGTGAACTCCTGCGACGGTCCAAGGTCGTCGCCACCAAGTTGCAGCTAACCGATTTCACGGCTTGGATCGAATGCGAGATGAACGGATATGGTCAGGAGGCCGAGATTCCGGCATATCGCTGCGTAGGCAGCCAACTGACAATGGTGAACCCCTACCGTGGCCATCAACCGGTCACCTGGGCCAATGACGGGGAGCTACCCAAGCATTTCTCGTCCATCGAAATGCGGCAATCGGTTGGTCAAATCGCTCATCTCATGTCCCATGACGGCGGCCAACTCCAGGCTGAAGTGACCCCTGCCGAAATTGAAATACTCCTCAAGGTAAGCCGTGATTTCGGACGCATGCAATCCGTTCGAATCATCAACAAGAGCGGCGTCGCCAATCTTCTGGACGCCGTACGCAATCGCATTCTGAATTGGGCTCTGGACCTTGAACAGCGCGGGATCCTGGGCGAAGGCATGACGTTCAGCCCCCGGGAAAAGCAGGCCGCTGCGGCAATCACGATCAACAACTACGGCCCTATTGGAGCAGTAGTCGGGCAGGCCCGCGAGGGATCAGTGCAGCATCCAACGGGGTCGTCGACCGTCGCCACGGCGACCAATTCACCTGGCGCCGTCGTCACGGCGGCGGCTGAATCATCCTCGGTCGAGCAGCGTATCCATACGGCGATTACGCAAACCGCACAAACGGACAAAGACGTAGCGGCTGCCCTCAAGCAGATTGCAGACGCAGTGGAGGCAAGCAGAGAACTCGTCGGACATCAAGATGAAATCCGAGAGCATCTGGCGTTCATCGCTGAGCAGTGCGCAAAGCCTGCAGAGCAGCGCGCCCGGCCAACATTGATCAAGGCCACGCTGTTGACACTGCGATCAACCCTGGGCGTCGTGGCAGATGTCGCTCAAACATGGTCAACATTCGGACCGGCGATTTACACGGCGCTCAGGATTACCGGTCTTTGACAACTGGCCGGCGAACAGCATGTATCACAGAGCAAAATTCTACCTGCCGCTCATCATCCTGGCGTTTGCTCTCTTTTATGCCGTTTCGTATGGACCGTGGCTTAGCTATTCAAGGAAACATCACCATCTCATAAATAAAGCGGTCAATAAAGCATACCGACCCCATGAATACGCGATGTATTGGTCGGAGGCATATTTCAATTACTGCGCATGGTGGATGAAAATAGGCGGTGGGATTGACCTCACCAATCAATGGGGTGAATACAAGAAAATCATTGACGAAGACAAAAGGTAGCGCGAATAATTGCACGAATGCAACGATGAGCATTCCCGTATGCAGCGCCAAAATGAAGTCATAATCTTTTTACATCATCTGAATATTCATCGTAGTCAATGGATGGGCCAATACACAGAACACGAATTGCCACAAACGGCGACTTAAACCGCCGACACTCCTCGGCTGACCGAACCAACATGCCACGAAACGTATCAACTCGAATACCTTTGCGCCTTGGCTCGGGAAAACTCGATATACACCCCTTACCAAAACGCGCCAGAAATAGGGTTTCCCTATCATTGTCCACGAGGATTTGTCGACTTCCATTCGAGCCATCAATGTGCCCAAAAGCATCTTTGTACGTGTATGCCGAATTCGCCACGTCAATATACGTGCCATAGAAGAGCACCTCCTTCCTGCGACAATCATCAAACGCCAATGATTGACACAACGCGAGAAACGCTCCAACCCTGGCTCCGTCCAAAGACTCACCGATAATCTTTGCATCCGCACATGCCACCACGGTAACTCTGAATGCTGCCATCTCATTCACTCGCAGCTTGCATGGCGGCCTGCATCGCAACGTCGCCAGCAGCCTCTGCCGAAAGATGCGCCAATCCGTCGTATCCGGACAGACAATCTACATATGCCGTAATCGACTTCTTTACAGCAAGCTTATCAACGTATGAATCCGGATTTCTAGCGAGGGCGCCCCAGGCTTGCCCCACATTCTCAAGCGCCTGATCACAAGCACCACACTCCGCAGCGGATGCATTGCTAGCCATTCCAATGAGTCCCAATAAACCCAATACGCGTAATGCCTTTTTCATCTTGCCAAAATCCCGCTGGCCTGGCGGAGTCTTCTGGAGCTTATCGATTTCTGATTTCGCCTTTTCAGCCGCCTTACGGAGATTATCGCCTCGCTTCGTCTGTCCATCATACGTCGAATAATCTATCGTGTCACCGGCATGATCCGGGACCTTGTCAATCCACTTGTCACCGACTTTCTTGAATCTTGCAAGGGGAGTTCCGTCCTTGTCTTTAAGAACAAACTCAGTTGCACCTTGGTTATCGGACTTTTCATACTCGAAATAAATTTTATCGTTCGATTTCCTAGGTATCTCTTGGTCTAACTCAGGATCTCCGTTGTGTTCCATGGCGTTGACTTGGTGTCCGGCATAATAACTCGAATAGCCGTCTACGTAACGTCCTCTGGCATTGGGCCATCGAATATTAACGAGACGCAAGACGCCATCCATCGCCGTATCTACATATCCAAACCCCGGCTGCAGATAGTTATTACAGGTAATAAACCGCCCAAGCCCCGGCGAGTACATTCTTGCCCTAGCATAGTACAGGCCCGTCTCCTCATCGAGCGAATAGCCGGTGAATCCGCGATCCCAGCCAACCGCGCTCTTAGCCCGTACGACCCCACCAACCGGCGCAGTGATGGTCTGTTTGCCGTAGGCGTCATAGGTGTACCGCTCCACGACCGCCCCGGTCGTTCCATCTGTAAGCGCTGCAATGGAATAAAGATGGTTGTAGTGTGGGTAGTACCGCTTGGTCACGCCCGCAACTGTTTGGGTGTACGCGACCACTTCATCCACATGGCCCCCATACACAAACTCCCGCACCCCATTCGTCGCCGGCACCGTCTCCGCCGTACGCGCCGTCGCTTCCGCGATCAGGCTGGTCATGACAGGCGTGGCAGCCGTCAGCATGGCTTGCACCTCGGTGGTGGTTCCGGCCAGTCCGATCTCAATGAAGCACAGCTTGGGGTCATACGCGTCCATACCAGCGGCGAGGGTCAGCTTGCCATCCGCTACCGTGACACTGACCAGATAGCCATCGAAGTCGCCGGCCTGATAGCCCGGCACCGTCCAGTCGTAGCCGGGGTCGAGGTCGGTCAGGGCCGTGCCTTCCACCAGCAGGTGGTTGGCCTGCGCCAGCGACAGCGGGTCGCCGCACACGATCGCCACCGGATACGTGCCGTTGGCCAGCGCGATCTCCCAGGTGTTCGCCCGGGAGGTCGTCAGGGCCGTCCCCGGGATCGCCACCTGGCTGATCCCCGGGCCCGTCCAGCGCAGCTGCGCCACCGCGCCG
>JALHRW010000330.1 GCA_022841245.1 Planctomycetota bacterium | reverse complement strand
GTGCGGGCGGCTGCGCTGCCGACGGCGCCGCCGAAAACGGCGCAAGCCCACGCCCTGCTCGCCCGCGCCGGGCTGCCGGCGACACCGGCGCTGCTTGGCGTCGCCTTGCGCGCGAGTGAGAATCGCCTGCCTGACGTCGCCGCCGAGATGGGCGGGACGCGACCGGCGGTGACCGGGACAGAGACAACGAGGACTGGCGATCCGGTACCGGCCGCCCGCTCCGAACCGCGCGCCGTCCTGCCGATCGTGTTGCCAGACGCTGACGAGGGTGCCCCAGCCATACGACGCATCTTCGCCCTGGCGGGCGTGCATCCGGGGCCGGAAGCGCCAGATGAGGCTGCTGCGCCGGCGGCGAAAACCCTGCCGTCAGCGACACCGGTTGTGAGTGGTGCTTCGACGCGGGCTGAAGCCCGCGGTCCTGGGCCCATGCCATCGGTTGCGACGAATGCCGAACCGCCTTCGGGACCGCGGGCTGAAGCCCGCGGTCCTGGGCCTGCTCCTGCCACACCGGCCGCGGTGGCTGCCGACCTGCCTTCAGGACCGCGGGCTTCAGCCCGCGTCGAGCCGCCGTCAACCGCGGCGCGTACTGCACCCCCGACGATCCCCGGCAACGAGCCCGATCCCGCCGCTCCCAAAGCCGCCGCCAATAGCGTGCCCCTGGGAGCGCCGCACTCCCGTGCGGCTGACTTGGGGGCCATGCCAACTACCTTCGAGCCGCACAGGAGTGCGGCGCTCCCAGGCTTGGCGACCGGAACGCCTGTGGTGAAGATGCCGCCCGTCGGCGCCGGGCCGGAAGCGACGACCAGTCCGGCGCCGACAGCGGAACGAGCGGCGCCAACACAGGTGAGCCAGCAGCCACCGGCCAGCGGCCAGCAACCAGCGACCAGCGGCCAGCAGCCAGCCAGCGGCAAGCAGCCAGCAGCCACCGGCCAACAGCCAACGGCCAGCGGCCAGCAGCCAGCGACCAGCAGCCAGCAGCCTGCACCAACAGCACCGGCACGCACCGATCCGCTCGCGCCAACCATCCCCGTCCGCATCAGCCTGATCCGCGAGATTGCACGCCTGGCCAGCGAGCCGGCACGCAGTGCGGCCGTGCCCACGCCAGCTCCCGAGACGATGCGTGACGCGCCGCGTCTGGACCAACCGCTAGCAGCGCCGGCACCGGCTCAAACCGCTGCGCGACAGGCTCCTCTCGCGCTGCCAGCGCCGCCAGCGCCGCCAGCCAGCGAGCCCGCCGCCCCGGCACCGGCTCCGCTACCGACAGCAATGGACGAGGCCGTCACCCGCACGGTGCGCGAACACCTCGCCGAGCAGGTGTTCAAGCCGAAGGACCTCGCCGACTACGACCGCGTCGTGGCGCTGCCGCTGAGCGCGGCGCAGGTGACCACGCCGGCCCATCTCGCGGTGGCCTCGCGCAGCACCGGCGGTGGCGCGCAGGCGACCTTCGTACGCGTCGATGCCGAACTCACCCGCCTGGGACCGGTCAGCATCCGCCTCAGCGGCGCCGACAGCGGCGGACCGCTCGCCATCACCCTGATCACCAGCCGACGCTCCGGCGCCGCACTGGCCGACGAGTTGCCGGCGCTGGTCTCGGACCTGCGCAGCCTCGGCCTCGACGCGGCGGTACGGGTGGTCGCCGATGACTGAACGCCAGCCGCCCCGACCGGCCGCTGTGGCCATGCGCTACGACGCCGACAGCGACGGCGCGCCGAAAGTGGTGGCCAAGGGTCACGGTGAAGTGGCCGAGCGCATCCTCGCCATCGCCGCCGAGCACGGCATCCCGCTGCACGAGGACAAGGATCTGCTGCGCCTGCTCATGGTCCTCGACCTCGACGTCGAGATCCCGCCGCACATGTACAAGGCGCTGGCCGAGGTGCTGGCGCATGTATACCGCGTGAATGCCCGGAAGTAGCTGGTCGGAGGTCCCCGGCATCGGCCCGGCCCGCGCCGCAGCCCTGACGGCGGCAGGATTCCTGACCCCGCAAGACGTGCTGCTGCGCGCTCCGCGCCTGCTGCCGCCACCGCCGGCGTGGTGCGATGACGGCCCGCTGCCGCGCGGCGCGGCGACCCGGGTGCGCGGCCGCGTGCTGCAGGCGAAAACCGGCTTCCTGCCCGGTCGTGGGCGGCTGCTAAACGTGAAGCTGGCGCGCGCCGACGGCCACGAGTTCGCCGCCCGCTTCTTCCGTGCCGCCTTCCTCCAGCGCCGCTTCGTCCCCGGCGAGTGGTTCGATATCGAGGGCCGTAGCGACGGCAAACGCGCCGACCTGCTGAATCACCCGTCCTTCGCCCACTGCCCGCAGGGCGCGCAGACACCGCGTGCCGCCGACGCCGGGCTGCGCCTCGCCTGGGCCATGCCCGAGGGCTTCGCCGACAAGGCGTGGAGCCAGCTGCTCGACGCCTGCCTGACCCGCGACGATCTCGCAGATCCGCTCGGCGATCTTGAGCCGACGGCATGGCGGTCGGTGCTGCACGACCTGCACCGGCCACGCGATGCAGCCACGTGGGAAACCGCGCGGCGAGCGCTGGCGGCGCGCGAATGCCTCGCCCTGGCCTGGCACCTGAGCCGGCGGCGCGGCGCCGACATCGCCCGGACGCCATGGCGCTGGGATGACGGCATCCACGCCCGCCTCCTCGCCCGGCTGCCCTTCGCCTTGACGCCTGGACAGGCGACGGCCCTGGCCGAGATCCGCGCCGGGGCGCGCGCCGACAGCGCCGATGCGCGGCTGCTCGCCGGCGACGTCGGCAGCGGCAAGACCGCGCTCGCCCTCGCCGCCTCGCTGGCGGTGATCGCCGACGGGGCGCAGGCGGCGTGGCTGGCGCCGACCGCGGTGCTGGCGGCGCAGCACGCGCGCTTCGCCGAGCGCTGCCTGCAGGACAGTCGCGTGCGCGTCGGCCTGCTCACCGGCGGGACGCCGCGCGACGAGCGTACCCGGCTGCTCGCCGAGGCGGCGGCCGGCACGCTGCACCTGCTCATCGGTACGCACGCCCTGCTCGAACCCGAAGTCGCCTTCGCCCGCCTCGGTTTGGCGGTGATCGACGAGCAGCACCGCTTCGGCACTGCGCAGCGCGCCGCCCTGGTGGCGAAGTCGCCGGCCGGCTCGCGCGCCGACCTGCTGCTGACCACGGCGACGCCGATCCCGCGCACCTTGGCGCTGACCGCCTACGGCGATCTGGCGGTGACACGCATCCACGGCCGGCCGCCGGGGCGGACGGCAGCAACGACCACGATCGAACCGTTCGCCGGCTGGCCGGCGCTCGGACGCGTGCTCGCCGCCGACAGCGGCCGCAGCTTCGTGGTCTGCCCGCGCATCGAGGGCGACGAGGACGAGGCGCCGCTGTCGGTCGATGAGGCCGCGACGGCGGCGCGGGTCGCGCTCGGCGAAACGAACGTGGCGGTGCTGACCGGCGCGATGCGCGAAGCCGACAAGCTGGCGGCGCTCGCCGCCTTCGCCGAAGGCCGGGTGCGCTGCCTGGTCGCCACCACCGTGGTCGAGGTCGGCGTCGACGTGCCCGAGGCGACGCTGGCGGTGGTGCTCGACGCGCAGCGCTTCGGCCTCGCCAGCCTGCACCAG
This sequence comes from Planctomycetota bacterium, assembly GCA_022841245.1. Taxonomy (GTDB): domain Bacteria; phylum Planctomycetota; class UBA11346; order UBA11346; family UBA11346; genus UBA11346. The sequence goes on along the minus strand of JALHRW010000330.1, from coordinate 43 downwards.
CTGCGCGGCCGGGTCGGGCGCGGCACCGCGGCTGGCCGTTGCC
>JALHRW010000329.1 GCA_022841245.1 Planctomycetota bacterium | reverse complement strand
CGACCGGATGCGAGGCGCCCTCGCCTCGCCGGCGTGGCGCGGCCGGGGGCGCCCGCGCTCCGACCAAGTCACACCAACGACTTGTGTCTCCGCATGCTCCGCCGTCACGTTGTTGTATATACAACGTTCATGCTATGATCGCACCTGTCCCCAGGAACCAGCCATGCTCCCGACCCTCCGCTCTGTCTGCTGCTCGGCCACCCTCCTCGCCCTGCTCGCCGCCCCGCTCGCGGCGGTCGATCCGACGCAGCGGCCGCTGATCGAGCTCGAGAAGCCCGGCGCCGAAGCCAAGCTGGTGCCAAACGATGCCGCACAGGTGATCGTCGCGCGTGCCGCCACAGGCGGCGTCGATGTCACGATCAAGCCTGGCGCGAACGGCTATCCCGGCATCAGCATCAAACCGGATGGCGAAGGCGCGGTGTGGGACCTGTCCAAAGTCGGCCACGTCGGCTTCACCATCACCAACACCGGCGCCGACAAGACCACGATCAGCCTGCGCGTCGACAACGCAGGCGACTGGAAGACCAACCCGTGGAACGGCGAGAACCTCACCCTGAAAGCAGGCGAGACCAAGACCGGCGTGGTCTACTTCGGCCATTCCTGGGGCAAGAAGGGCTTCGCTCTCGACCCGGCCAAGGTCAGCCAGGTCCTGGTCTTCACCGGCAACCCGAAGAAGGATCTCACCTTCCGCATCGATGCGATCACCACCGGCGGCGAGCCGGGCGAGGCTCCGGCCATCCCGGTCGACCAGGTCCGCACCAAGCCCAAAGGTGGCGTCATCCTCGGCGCCGGCAGCGCGCTCGAAGCCAAGCAGGTCGAGGGCAAGGGCTTGACCGCCAGCCTGGCTGGCGAGGGCGGCAAGCAGAGCGTCAGCGTGGCGGTCGAGGCGGGCAAGGACGGGCGCGTCAGCCTGCGTCCCGCCGCCGGCCGCTGGGCCCTGCAGGACCACCTCGCCGTCCGCCTGAAGCTGCGCAACACCGGCACCGCGGCGGTGCAAGGCAAAGCCGTGCTGGAGAGCAACGGCGGCACCAGCGACGACATCCCGGTCCAGGTGGCGGCCGGCGCCAGCGCCGAGGTCGTCATCCCCTTCGGCTCGGTGAACCATGTCGATCCGGCGGTGAAGAACTCCGGCACGCGCTACACCAGCGACGCCGCCTCGGCGGTCACCCTGATCGTGGCCAAGGGCGACGCGGCGCGCGCGCTGGTCATTGAGGAGACGATCGCCTTCCTGCCCGTCACCGACGTCCCGGCCTGGGTCGGAGTCAAGCCGCCGGGCGATGGCGAGTGGACCAAGACCTTCAGCGACGAGTTCGACGGCACCGCCATCGACACCGCCAAGTGGAACATCTACACCGAGAACTACTGGGACAAGCGCACCCACTTCAGCAAGGACAACGTCATCGTCAGCAATGGCACGGTGAAGCTGCACTACGAGAAGAAGACCGGCTTCCACAACGATGACCCCAAGCGCCACCAGACCGATTACGCCTGCGGCTTCCTCGACACCTACGGCAAGTGGACGCAGCGTTACGGCTTCTTCGAGGCCCGCTTCAAGACCCCGCGCGCACCCGGCCTGTGGCCCGCCTTCTGGACCATGCCCGACCGCGGCGTCGAGGTCGGCGAGCAGTGGAAGCGCGCCTCGACCCACAAGGGCGGCATGGAACTCGATATCTTCGAACACCTGACCCGCTGGGGACCATGGCGCTACAACATCGCCCACCACTGGGACGGCTACGACAAGGAGCACAAGGCGAACGGCACCTCGAACGCCTACGTCGGGCCGGATAAGGACGGCTACATCACCGCCGCCGTGCTGTGGGAGCCGGGTCGCACCACCTACTACGGCAACGGCAAGGTGGTGCTGAAGTGGGAGGATCCGCGCATCTGCAGCATCCCGAGCTACCCGATCCTCTACATGGTCTCCGGCGGCTGGGACAACAGCCCGCTCGACGACGCGCAGCTGCCGGCCGACTTCGAGATCGACTACATCCGCGTGTGGCAGCGTAAGGACCTCGCCGAGGCGCCGGCCGTCCCGGCGCCGGCCGCTCCCGCACCGGCAAAACCCTGAGGACGCCATGACCATCGCCATCGCCCGCGGCACCAACATCTCCCACTGGCTGAGCCAGAGCGACAAGCGCGGTGCCGAGCGCGTGGCGTGGTTCACCCGCGATGACGTGCTGCGCATCGCGGAGTGGGGCTTCGACCACATTCGGTTGCCGATCGACGAGGAGCAGCTGTGGGACGAGCACGGCCGGCAGGAGGCGGCGGCCTGGGACCTGCTCGACGCGGGACTCGACTGGGCGCTGGCGGCCGGGCTCAACGTGGTGGTCGATCTGCACATCCTGCGCAACCATAGCTTCGGCCAGGCCGACGAGCCCGCGCTGTTCCGCGAGCCGGCCGAGGCCGAGCGCTTCATCGGGCTGTGGCGCCAGCTGTCGGCCCGCATGCACAGCCGTCCGTGCAACCGCGTCGCCTACGAACTGCTCAACGAGGCGGTGGCGACCGATCCGGCCGACTGGAACCGCGTCGCGCTCGGTGCCCACGCCGCGATCCGCGCGCTCGAACCGGAACGCCAGCTGATCCTCGGCTCCAACCGCTGGAACTCGGTGTTCACCTACGATCAGCTGCAGGTGCCGGACGACCGTCGCACCATCCTGACATTCCACTACTACCACCCGATGTTCATCACCCATCACCGCGCCTCGTGGAGCCCCGAGGGACGGATGTACGATGGCCCGATCCGCTATCCCGGCCGGCCGATCGCCGACGAGCATCTGCATCTGGTGCGGCGCAACGAGTCGCACCGTCTGCTCGACCTCGACCTCGACCTGCTGAACAAGCCCTACGACCGCGCCCAGCTGCTCGCCGACCTGGCGCAGCCGCTGGCGGCGGCGCAGCGCTCCGGCCTGCCGCTGTACTGCGGCGAGTTCGGCGTGATCAAGCTCGCTCCGTGGCCGGTGCGCGAGGCGTGGTATCGCGACATCGTCGGCGTGTTCACCGAGCACGGCATCGGCTGGGCCAATTGGGACTACAAGGGTTCGTTCGCGCTGGTCGAACCGGATGGCAGCAGTTCGGGGGTGGCCGAAGCGATGCTGGATGCGGCGGCGGCGAAGTCGTAGTCCAACGCATTGGTGGCCACGAGCGACCAGCCACAAGCAACGAGCGACTGGCTCTGTTTGGTCGCTGGTCGCTGGTCGCGGGTCGCTTCTGGCTCGCAAGCGAAGGCATGGATTGCTGATGGCCACGACATTGGGGTGAACCCCAGGCCTGCACGTCAGGCTCCCCTCCTCTCCCTGAACTCCCTCGGCGAGCAGCCATGCGCACGGCGGAATGCTGCCGAGAAGCGCGCATGCGTGGCGAAGCCGAGATCCGACGCCAGCGTCCCCACCGCGACCCCGCCGGCAGACAGGCGGCGCGCCGCCTCCTCCATCAGGCAGCGGCGGACATGCGGGCCGAACGGCGTGCCGCAGGCGGCAGCGAAGCGGTGAACGAAACGAGACGGACTCAACCCGGCGACACGCGCCGCATCGCGCACACGCAGCCGGGCCGAAAGGTTGGCGGCGATCCAGCGGCAGACCTCGGCCATCAGCGGGTCGCGCGCGGCCTCCTCCGCGGCGCGGCCGACGCTGC
>JALHRW010000328.1 GCA_022841245.1 Planctomycetota bacterium | reverse complement strand
GAACGCCTCGCCGCGCAGCACACCCGCGCCGCCGCGGCCCAGACCGGCCTCGCCGGCCGCGTCATCGCCACCGCCGACGACCTCGCCTTCGTCCTCGCCAGCCAGCTGTCCCGCGGTGCCGGCGAGGAGAAGCCGGTGGCCATCGTGCCGGCCTTCACCGTGCGCGACTCGCGCCTGTCCAGCCAGTTCGGCCGCTACGCCGGCCAGCTGCTCGGCAGCCAGCTGGCCAAGGTGGGCGGCTGGAAGGTGATGCGCGCCAGCGTCGCCGGCCCGGCGCGCGACGCCGCCACCGCCAGCGGCGCCGAGGTGGTGGTGCTGGGCGCGACCTGGGACATGCCCGACGGCGTGCGCGTGGTTCTGGCAGCGCATGCACTCAAGGACGGACGCATGCTGGCCGCCGCCGAGGCGACGCTGCCGAAGGCCGGAGTCGCGGCCACCGGCCTGGCCACCGCGCCGCAGAACGCCGCCGCCGCGCTGGCCGACCAGCAGGCCTTCCGCACCGACGAGGTCATCGGCGGCGGCATGCAGCTGGAGGTGTGGACGAGCAAGGGCGACGACGCGCCGGTCTTCGTCAAGGGCGAGCGGGTGCAGATCTTCGCCCGCGCCGACCGGCCCTGCCACCTGCGCCTGATCTACCACCTCGCCGACGGCCGCCGCGCCCTGCTGCTCGACGATCTCTACATCGACGAGTCGAAGGTGAACCAGGTCTACCAGCTGCCGGACGAGTTCGAGGTCGACGCCCCCTTCGGCGCCGAGACCCTGCAGGCGATCGCCGCCACCGCCGCCCTGCCGAAAATGGCGACCCGGATGGAGGACGGCTACCCGATCCTGACCGACGGCCTGGTCGCGGCCAACGCCAAGACCCGTGGCCTGAAGAAGGCCAACGCCGAGGTCCGCCAGGCCGAGGCGCGCGTGGTGGTGACGACGGTCGAGCGCTGATCCGCCCGCTACAATTCGTCAACCGGCCTACGTCGTAGCGTCTCGACGGTGGCGCGGCGCCATCGCTTGCGCACATTCCGCAACCATGCCCAACGCCCTCGCCCTCGGCATCGATTTCGGTACGGACTCGGTGCGCGCCCTGCTCGTCGACGTGAAGACCGGCGCGGAGATATCCTCCGCCGTCTCCGCCTATGCCCGCTGGGCCAAGGGCGACTTCTGCGACGCGTCGAGCCAGCGCTTCCGCCAGCACCCGCAGGACCACCTCGACAGCATGCAGACGGCGGTGCGTGGCGCGCTGGCCAAGGCGCCCAAGGGCGCCGGCATGCGCATCTGCGGCATCGGCGTCGACACCACCGGCTCCAGCCCGCTGCCGGTCGCCGCCGACGGCACCGCCCTGGCGCTGACCTCGGCCTTCGCCAAGGATCCCGACGCGATGTGCGTGCTGTGGAAGGACCACACCGGCGTCGGCGAGGCCGATGAGATCAACGCCCTGGCGCATGCTGGGAAGCACACCGACTACACCAGGTGGAGCGGCGGCATCTACAGCAGCGAGTGGTTCTGGTCGAAGATCCTGCACATCACCCGGGTCAACGCCCGCGTGGCCAAGGCCGCGTACAGCTGGGTCGAGCACTGCGACTGGGTGCCGGCCGTGCTCTGCGGCATCAGCGATCCCATGGCGATCAAGCGCAGTCGCTGCGCCGCCGGCCACAAGGCGATGTGGCACGCCGCGTGGGGCGGCCTGCCCGACGCGACGTTCCTCGGCGCGCTCGATAAGCGCCTACCAGCCCTGCGCGACCGGCTCTACAGCGACACCTTCACCGCCGACGAGACTGCGGGACGGCTCGGCGACGAGTGGGCCGACCGCTTCGGCCTGCCGGTCGGCGTGCCGGTGGCGGTCGGCGCGTTCGACGCCCACCTCGGCGCGGTCGGCGCCGGCGCGCGGCCGTACGAACTGGCCAAGGTCATGGGCACCTCGACCTGCGACATGCTGATGGCGCCGCCCAAGGCGGTCGGGCGCAAGGCCGTGCGCGGCATCTGCGGCCAGGTCGACGGCTCGATCATGCCCGGCATGATCGGCCTGGAGGCCGGCCAGAGCGCCTTCGGCGACGTCTACGCCTGGTGGCGCAACGTCATCTTCTGCGGCGCGGCGATCAGTGGCGCCAAGGGCGGCGATCCCGACCTCATCATCCCGACCCTGAGCAAGCTGGCAGCGGAGCTCGAGCCCGGCGCCGGCGGCCTGGTCGCACTCGACTGGTTCAACGGCCGACGCAGCCCCGACGCCGACGCGCGCGCCCGTGCCGCGCTCAGCGGCCTGCACCTCGGCCACGGCCCGGCGCACATCTTCCGCGCCCTGGTCGAGGCCACCGCCTGCGGCGCCCGCGCCATCACCGAGCGCTTCGCCGACGGCGGCGTGCGGGTGAAGCGCGTCGTCGCCCTCGGCGGCATCGCCCGGAAGAGCCCGTTGGCAATGCAGATCTGCGCCGACGTGCTGCAGACCCCGATCAGCATCGTCGCCAGCGACCAGTGCTGCGCGCTGGGCTCGGCGATCGCCGCAGCCGTGGCCGGCGGCGCGCACCCGACCATGGCCAAGGCGCAGGCGGCGATGGCCTCGCAGATCGAGCGCACGGTCAAGCCGGATGCCATGCTGAAGAAGACCTACGACGCGCTGTACGCGCGCTACCAGGCGCTGGGGAAGAGCGCGGGCTAAAGCCCGCGGTCCTTGCGCTCCCGCTCGCGCTCGCTGATCCGTTGCAGCATGCGGCGCTCGCCGGCGGACAGCGACGGCAGGCCGTGTTCAGAGACCTTGGCCAGCAGCCGGTCGAGTTCGGCCTGCTCGGCGGCGTCGGCGCGCTCCCGGCGCTCCTCCGCGGCGGCGGCGCGGCGCGCGCGCCAGCCGGCGAGCAGGCCGGGATGCGGGCGGTACTCGTCGACACCCTCGGGGTCGTAGCCGGAGGCGATGGCGCGCTGCTCGTTGAACACCGCCATCGCCATGACCAGCGCGATGGCGAAGAGCATGATCTGCTGCGTCCACAACCCGTAGGCGGCCAGCCCGGCAAGGCAGATCCAGGCCAGGATGATGGTCCAGCGCACCGCCCGAAGGCGGCCGACCAGGGGCCACAGGATGGCGCGGGCGATGCGACCGCCATCGAGGGGATAGCACGGCAGCAGGTTGAACAGCAGCAGCGCCAGGTTGACCGACGCGACGAACCCGACGACGTTGCGCGGAGCGCCATCCAGCCAGGGCGTCAGGTGCAGCGCGGCGAGGCACGCCCCCCACAGGACCAGATTGACCGCCGGACCGGCGGCGGCGACCAGGAAGTGCGCCAGGGCCCGGCCCGGGACCTGGCACCAGGCGACGCCACCGAGGGCCCACAGGGTGATGCTGGTGCTCTCGCCGCCGACCGCGCGGGTGGTCAGGCTGTGGCCGAACTCGTGCAGCAGCACGCACAGCGGGACGGAGAGGATGACCACCGGCCACCAGTACCACGCCGCGCCGACGGCGGCGAAGGACGCGGCTTCGAAAACGGTGAAGGCGAGGAGCGACCAGTGCAGGCGCACGTCGATGCCGAACCAGCGGCCGCAGGGCAGCGACCAGGTCCAGAACCCCTGCGTCATATCAGCCACGCGCGGCCTCGTAGCGCGCGCGCCCGGCGCGGCCGGCAGCCAGCCAGGCCTGCACCGCCGCCGCATCGCCGGCGTCGAG
>JALHRW010000327.1 GCA_022841245.1 Planctomycetota bacterium | reverse complement strand
ATCGCGCCGACCGCCTGCTCGCCGCCCTGGTGCTGCGCCGAGCCGTGCGCGTCGCCAAGCCGCTCGCCCGCGCCCGCCTCTACGCCACCGCCTGTGGCACGTACGAGCTGACCCTCGGCGGCCGGCAGGTCGGCGACCGCGTGCTGGCGCCGGGCTGGACCGACTACCGCGCCCGCGTCCACTACCAGACCTACGACGTCACCGCGCAGCTGGCGCTGGGCGACAACGAGCTGACCGCCACGATCGGCGACGGCTGGTGGAGCGGCCATCTCGCCACTCCGTTCGGCTGCGGCTTCTATGGTTCCGACAAGGCGCTGAAGCTGGCGCTGCACCTCGACTACGCCGACGGGAGCCACGAGGTGGTGAGCACCGTCGACGCCGGTTGGCAGGCCGGCACCGGGCCGGTGCGCCTCGCCGACCTGATGGAAGGCCAGGTCACCGACCTGACTCGCGCCTATGGCCCGTGGCGCGCACCGGTCGCCGCCGCCGCGCCAGCCGGCCGCCTGCAGGCCCAGCCCGACGAGCCGGTGCGCAAGGTGCTGGAGCTGCCCGCCCGTTCGCTGACCGAGAAGGGCCCCGGCCGCGTGGTCATCGACTTCGGCCAGAACCTGGTCGGCGCCGTGCGCCTGCGCCTACGCGCACCCAAGGGCACCCGCCTGGTGGTGCGTCACGCCGAGGTCCTCGACCTGCAGGGCGAGGTGTGGACCGAGAACCTGCGCAGCGCGCTGGCCATCGACGAGCACGTCTGCTCCGGCGGCGACGACGAGTTCCTGCCCACCTTCACCTTCCACGGCTTCCGCTTCGCCGAGATCCGCGGCCTGCCCGGCGGCCTGACCATGGAGCAGGTCTCGGCGGTGGTCTTCGGCAGCGACACGCCCGACCGCGGCACCTTCACCTGCGACAACCCGCTGCTCAACCGCCTGCAGGCCAACGTGCGCTGGGGCCAGCGCGGCAACTTCGTCTCGATCCCGACCGACTGCCCGCAGCGCGACGAGCGCCTCGGCTGGACCGCCGACACCCAGGTGTTCGTGCGCACCGCGGTGCACAACGCCGACTGCGCGGCGTTCTACGGCAAATACGTCGACGACCTGCTGGACGCGCAGCACCCCGAGAGCGGCGGCTTCCCCGACTACGCCCCGACCAGCGCCTTCGTCGAGAAGGGCCGTTACGGCTGGGCCGACGCCGGCGTGGTCATCCCGTGGTGGCAGTGGCGCCTCTACGGCGACCTCGCCACCGTGCGCAAGGCGTGGGCCGGCATGCGCCGCTACCTCGACCAGCGCGACCGTACCGCGATCGGCGACCTCAACCTCGACTGGAGCTTCGGCGACTGGGTCAGCCCGCCGCCGCAGACGCCCAACGACGTGCTCGGCCCGGTCTACCACGCCTGGATGCATCGCCTGATGGCCGAGATGGCGGCAGCGATCGGCAACGGCGCCGACCAGGCGCACCACCAGGGTCGCTTCGAGCGGATCAAGGCCGCATGGCGCGCGAAGCACCTCGCCGCCGACGGCCGCTGCATCACCAGCGACACCCAGGCCGCCTACGCCTGCGCCGTGCGCGCCGGGCTGATGGACGGGGCCGAGGCCGCGCGCCATCTGGTGCGCGGCGTCGAACGCCACGCCTGGCACCTCAACACCGGCTTCCTCGGCACCTACTGCCTGCTGCCGGCGCTGTCGCAGGCCGGCCGCGACGACGTCGCCTGGCGCGTACTGACCGCCGAGACCTTCCCCGGCTGGCTCTACACGGTGAAGAACGGCGCCACCACCATGTGGGAGCGCTGGAACACCTACAGCCCGGAGACCGGCCCGGTCAACGTCGGCAACATGAACAGCTACAACCACTACGCCTTCGGCGCGGTGGGCGAGTGGATGTACAGCGCGATCGGCGGTCTCGATCGCGCTGACGACGACGTCGGCTTCCAGAAGCTGGTCATCCGCCCGGTGCCGGGCGGCCACTGCCGCCAGGCCAGCTGCTCGTACCGCTCGCTGCGCGGCACCGTGTCGAGCCGCTGGTGGATCGACGGCGCGCGCTTCGAGCAGCGCGTCGCCGTACCTCCCAACTGCACCGCCGAAGTGCACGTGCCGACCCAGCTGGGCGGCGCTGCGGTCACCGCCGACGGCGCCAAGCACCTGCGCGACACCGCAACGCACGCGGTCTACGCGGTGGGGGCCGGCAGCTGGAGCTTCAGCGCCCCGGCCTGATCACGCTGGCAGCGCCGAGCACACCTCGTCCCACGCCTCGAACACGGCGTTGGCGCTGTCGGCTCGGCAGGCACCGCCCCATTCGAACTGCGCGATGATGCCGCCGCGCGGATCGTAGAGGGCCTCGGCTATCTCGCGCACTTCGGCATGGACCGCGGCGGCGCCGGAGGGCAGCGCGTGCTGGCGGTCGATCTCGCCCCAGAAGGTCAGCTTGCCCTTCGCCGCAGCGGCGACCTTGGCCAGGTCCATGCAGCCGAGCTGCGAGTTCAACGCATCGACGCCGACCTCGACCAGGTCGGGCAGGATGCTGACGATGTCGCCGTCGCTGTGCATGAATACCTTCTTGCCGGCGGCATGCGCGACGCGGCAGTAGTCGGCGTAGAGCGGCTTGAAGAAGCGCCGCCACATGCGCGGGCTGATCAAGAGGCCCTTCTGCGCACCCCAGTCGTCCATGAACATCAGCCCGTCGACCGCGGTCGAGGCCCAGAATTCCATCTCCGCCATGTAGAAGCGGTGGATCTCGGCGATCATCGCCGCCGCCTCGTCGGGCGATTCGGCGAGATCGGCCATCGCCTCGGCGCTGCCGCGCAGGAACTGGTAGCGCTCCCACGGCCGCGGACAGGCGCTCATGATGACGAATGTGTCGGTCTTGCCGTACGCTTCGGCAACCTGGTGGCGGGCGGCTTCGCGATCGCTGGGCAGGGTCTCCCACGGCGGCCGCATGATCTCGCGCCAGCGCTCCAGTTCGGGGACGATCGGCTGCTTGACCTCGCCGATGACGCCGGCCTGGAGATTCTCGAAGACGCAGCCCCATTCGTCGATGTACGTGCCGACCGCATGCATGTCGCCCTGACGGCACGAGGATGGGCGATAGGGCTGCGGCACGCCGCCGAAATCCATCGCCCAGCGCGCGTTGAAGGCCTTGACCTCCTCGGGCATGTGGATCCACGCCCACGGCGAGACCCAGGCGCAGCGCGGCAGCCGGTCGGGGGTGGCGAAGTTGAGGCTGGCGAGGACGCGTTCGCGGGGGGTCATGCCTGCATCCTAGCACCATCCGGAGCTTGGCGTGCCTGCCCGGCCCCGGACGATCCGGCACATGGCTGCCCGCCTCGACCGCCGCATGCTCGAGCCGCCGGCGACGCGCATCCCCGAGTTGCGCCTGCTCGGCCATACCTGCCAGAGCGGCGCGGCTGAACTCGGTCTGGAGCGCCACCGCCATCGCGACGTCTGGGAACTGTGCTGGCTGGCGCGCGGCGCGGCCGACTGGTGGACGGGCGGTGAGGTCCATGAACTCGCCGCCGGCTGGTGCTACCTGACCCGGCCGGGCGACGAGCACGGTTCGCTCTCCGGCTTCCTCGAAGCCTGCGACCTGCACTGGCTGCAGCTCGCCCCGCCCGCCGACCCGGCGCTGGCCGCCGCCCTCGCTCGCGCGCCGCACGCCTTCCCCGCCCCGGCGCTGGGCCCGCTGTGGCAGGACC
>JALHRW010000326.1 GCA_022841245.1 Planctomycetota bacterium | reverse complement strand
TCGGCGCGGGCCGTCTCGCGGGCCAGGTTGCTGCGCCGCGGGGCCAGCACGTCGCCGCCACGCTCGCGCAGGTGCTCCCAGTCCGGGGCGGTGATGGTCGCGTCCGGCGAGCGCGTGGTGGCTGCGGTGGTGTTGACCGCAGTGCCGGTCGGCTTGTCGTCGGCGATGCTGGTGAAGATGAGGACGGCAGCGACGTGGGCGGCGGCGATGGCGGCGATGAGGCGCCAGCGACGGCCGGTCTTCTCGGCCTGCTGCGGCGACAGGCGCAGGCTGGCCGGGGCGATGGCGCGGCGGACGCGGTCGCGCAGATCCACCGGACGTGGCTGCCCATGGGTGAGGTTGCGCAGGCGTGCGAGCAGCGGATCGGCGGCGCCTTCGACCCAGCGGTCGACCGCGGCGTCGGCGTCGAGGTCCTCGGCGATGTCGTGCTCGATGGCGCGCAGCACGCGATCGCGCAGATCGGCAGGGGCGGTGGCACCGGCGGCGCGGGCGAGTTCGCCGAGCCGGGCGAGGTTCGCGCCATCCGGGCAGTTGCGGTCGCCGCGCTGGATCGCCTTCAGCAGGGGGTCGGTGGAGCTCATGCCGGCTCCTCGACCAGGTCGGCCAGCTCGTCGCGGAGGAAGCGCACGGCGTGGTGCATGCGCGACTTCACCGTACCCTCGGGGATGCCGAGGATGGCGGCGATATCGTGGTATTTCATGCCCTGGTCGTTGGCCAGGACGAAGACCTCGCGTTGGCCTTCGGGCAGCTCGGCGAGGGCGCCGCGTACGCGTTCGCGGATCTGCAGGTCGCGCTCAGCGGCGTCGGGATCAGCAGAGGGAGCGGCGGCGAGCACATCCGACAGGCGCAAACCCTCTTCGCCGCGCTCGGCGTCGAGGCTGACCAGGCTGCGCTTGCGCCGCAGGTGGTCGATCCACAGGTTATGGGCGATGCGGTAGAGCCAGGTGCGCAGGCGCGCGGTCGGCTGCCAGCGTTCGCGGGCGTTGTACAGGCGGACGAAGACGTCCTGGGCCAGCTCCTCGCTGCTCAGCTGGTCCCAGCAGAGGTGGAAGAAGAAGCCGACGAGCTCGTTCTGGTAGCGGTCGACGATGCCGATGACCGCCTCGCGGTCGCCGTCGCGCACCCGCGCCATCAGCGCCAGTTCGGCCTGCGCCTGCGGGTCCTGGGCCAGATCGAGTGCAGCTTCCATGCGGCGGACGGCCTCCTCGGGCGGGACGATACGGAGTGCTGCGCCCATGACACGGGGGTAAACGGGGCGGGATGGAGCCTGGTTCAATGTCGTTTGATCGGTTGAGGGTGGGAACCCCTTGACTGAAAGCGCTTCCACGGCATGTTTTCGCCCATGGGAGCGCTTCCATGAGCAAGCACGCACTTGTCGTCTGGGGTGGCTGGGACGGCCATACCCCGAAGCAGTCGGTCGACCGCTTCATCCCCTTCCTCGAAGCCAACGGCTTCGCCGTCACGGTCAGCAACGATCTGGCGAGCTACGCCGACGCCGCGCTCATGGCCAGGCAGGACCTCATCCTCCAGTGCGTGACCATGTCGAAGATCAGCGGCGAGCAGTTCAAGGGCCTGAGCGAAGCGGTGAAGGCCGGCTGCGGCCTGGCCGGCTGGCACGGCGGCCTGTGCGACTCCTTCCGCGAGAACACCGAGTACCAGTGGATGACCGGCGGGCAGTGGGTCGCCCATCCCGGCAACTGCATCGCCTACGACGTGCACATCAGCAATCCGTTCGACGCCGTCACCGACGGGCTGAGCGACTTCCGCATGCCCAAGACCGAGCAGTACTACCTGCACGTCGATCCCGGCAACACCGTCCTGGCGACCACTCGCTTCACCGGCGAGCATGCTGCCGAGACGCGCGACGTGGTCATGCCGGTGGTGTGGAAGAAGAAGTGGGGCAAGGGCCGCGTGTTCTACAACGCCCTCGGCCACACCTTCGCCGACTTCGATGTGCCCGAGTGCCGCATCATGACCGAGCGTGGTCTGCTGTGGGCAGCGCGGTAAGCCAGCACCAGCGACCAGCGAGCAGCGACCAGCGACCAGCGAGCAGCGAGCAGCGAGCAGCGAGCAGCGAGCAGCGAGCAGCGACCAGCGACCAGCGACCAGCGACCAGCGACCAGCGACCAGCGACCAGCGACCAGCGACCAGCAGCCAGCAACCAGACTCCAGGACCCTCCCATGCCCGACATCAAGCCCATGCAGATCGGCATCATCGGATGCGGATCGATCTCCAACGCCTACTTCAACGCCTGCAAGAAGTTCCCCTTCCTGCAGGTGGCGGCGGCGGCCGACATCGACCTCGAGCGCGCCAAGGCCAAGGCGGCCGAGCACGGCGTTGCCCGCTCCTGCTCGGTCGACGAGATGCTCGCCGACAAGGAGATCGAACTGGTGGTCAACCTGACCATCCCCAAGGCCCACGCCCCGGTGGCGCTGAAGGCCCTGGACGCCGGCAAGCACGTCTTCGGCGAGAAGCCCTTCGCGCTCAATCGCGCCGAGGGCGAAGCGATGGTCGCCAAGGCCAAGGCCAAGGGCCTGCGCCTGGGCTGCGCGCCCGACACCGTGCTCGGCTGCGCGGTGCAGTCGGCGCGCACGTACATCGACGAGGGCATGGTCGGGCCGATCGTCGGCGGCAGCGCCTTCATGCTCTGCGGCGGCCACGAGACCTGGCACCCGTCGCCGGAGTTCTACTACGAGGTCGGCGGCGGGCCGATGTTCGACATGGGGCCGTACTATCTGCACGCGCTGATCACCCTGCTCGGACCGGTGAAGCGGGTGTGCGGCGTGACGTCCACCACCTTCCCGACCCGTACCATCACCAGCCAGCCGAAGCACGGCAAGGTGGTCAAGGTCGAGGTGCCGACGCACATCGTCACCGTGCTCGAGTTCAGCGCTGGCGCGGTCATCACCCTGACCACCAGCTTCGACATCAAGGGCGGGCACACGATGCCGAACATCGAGCTCTACGGCACCGCCGGCTCGATCCAGGTCGCCGATCCCAACGGCACCAACGGGCCGGTGAAGATCCGCCGCCGCGGCTTGCATGACTGGACCGAGTACGAGCGCACCCATCCCTACAAGGACGGTTCGCGCGGCGTCGGCGTCGCCGACATGGCCCAAGCCATCCGCACCGGCCGCCCGCACCGCGCCAACGACGCCATCGCCATGCACGCGCTCGACGTCATGCAGGCGGTGCACGATGCCTCGGCCACGGGGACGTATGTGACCCTGACCAGCACCTGCGAGCGGCCGGCGCCGATGCGCGCCGACCTGCCGGACTGGACGTTGGACGGCTGAACTGCAGCAACTCGAGCCGCGGGCTCCATGGAACCCGGCAGCTGGGCTGCCGGGTTCTTCGTTAGCACATGGTGGGCAATGGCTTGGAGGTGCGTCATGGCGTCCGCCACGAGCCACGGAGACTGCCTGACAGGTCCACCCTGGCGGCGGGAAGGAGGTGATGAGCGATGCCGCATACAGCCGATCCCTGCCCTGGCGCCGAGGACTACCTCGCCTTCGCGCGCGACCGCGCGCCGGCCGCCCTCGACCGTGCCCTGCGCGCCTGCGCCGATCGCGCCTACACCCAGGCGCGGCACACCCTCGGCAACGGTGCCGACGCTGACGACGCGGTGCAGGAGGCATTCCTGCAACTGGTGCGCACGGCGCCGCAGTACGACGGCACGGTGCCGTTCGGGGCCTGGCTCGGGCGGCTGGTGCGCATCGCCTGCCTGCGCGTCCTGCGCAGCGACAGGCGGCGCCGCCGCCGCGAGGAGGCCGTCA
>JALHRW010000325.1 GCA_022841245.1 Planctomycetota bacterium | reverse complement strand
GACCGCAGCGACACCCACTTGCCTGGAACGCGGAGGCGACCCTATGCGGAGAACTAGGGCAGCCTGAGCCATAACCACATGTCACGCGCTCCCCGTACCGATTTGTTAGACGACATCCTATTCTGTAAAGATGGTTATAGCATTCTTTATGCAGTCAGGACCGGCTGAGGCTGGATCAAGCAGATACGTTTTCAGTGATTCGCAATCAAGCAGAACAGGTACCCCATGCTCATCCGAGCCAATTACGGCAGCTTGTTTAATACCACATTCACTTAACACTTTTGCGTTTTTAGGATCAGAGTTCAACTTATCCAGTTTAGCAATTGGTTGAATCGCCAGCTTAACCACCGCCCCATATTTGTCCTTATAGTGGAGACTCTTTCCGTGGCTTACCAAATTTGTAAGAAAGGAGACAAAATCAGTAGGCTTTTTCATAGTTTGTCGTCTAACATAGAGGTACCGGGGCGCGTGACCCGGACCATCCGAATCATCGCAGCCTATATGAGTGGAACCGATTGGAATTAAGCGGAGCGTCAAGAACTGAGCGGCGGTGGCGACCCTACCCAGTAAGTAGTCCTGGCCGCCGCGAATTCTTGACCGCAGCGACACCCACTTGCCTGGAACGTGGTGGCGACCCTATGTGGAGAACCAGGGCAACCTGAGCCATAACCGCATGTCACGCGCTCCCCGTACCGACTAGTTAGGCTTACCCGTTCGCATTAACAAAATGAAATGTTTCAACATTAATTGTGTCGTATCCCCAAAAGTCCACTTCTACTTCATATAGCCTGTGTATCCCTTTATAGATAACTTCTACTTCCGGGTCTACTTCAAAATTGTCAAAATAGAATTGATGGGATTTACCACTTCTTATGTATTCATCTTGTATACTGTAGATGTCTGATGGATAATAGCCATCGACCGATGCCCGTATTGTATCATCGGTCTTATTGTTTACCTTAGCCGCTACTTCATCGCCAAATAATCCCCAGAAACAACCTCCTTGAGTCAGGCAGAGAACTACTATTAAGACTAAGTTTTTCATTTTAGTGGTCCGTTGTAAGCCTAACATAGAGTTAAACCGGCCCATTTGCCGACGGGTGGGCACGATGGAACGGATGGGGTGGTGGGCAACTGGAACGAGAACAGAGGCGGAGTGTCAAGAACTGAGCGGGGGAAAATATCAGGGTCGCCAGCCACTTCGAGTCCGCGAATTCTTGACCGGAGCCGGGCACCTGGAAAACCACACGTAATGGGCTCGGTTTCAACGACTAGTTAGGTGCGCCGGATTCTAAAAGTAAGTGCACCACCCCAAATACGTCTGCAAATCACGGTGCAGCCATGCCAAAGAGTTCATATGTACACCTGGGTCTCGGCGAACGACAAACCATGATTCGCCTGCACACCCTCGGCACATCGAACCGTGAGATTGGCCGGATCCTGAACCGATCCCACACTACCATTGCCAGAGAGCTGCAACGCAACAAGCACCACAATGGGGATCACGAGTACTACACCTACACCAGAGCGCATGAGAAGGCCATGGGGCGACGTAGCAAGGCCCGCAAGAAGTCTCAATACAGCGAAGAGCAATGGAACCATGTGGAATCTCTCATTCGTCAGGACTACAGTCCTGAACAGGCTTCAAATTTCTTAAGAATCAAAGGATTGTTGTTTCTGTGCCACGAAACGATCTACCAATACATCTATAAGGATAAACGCTGTGGCGGATCGCTGTACATGCACTTGCGACTGCGATGCCGGAAGAAACGGAAGCGCTATCGCAGCAAGGATTCACGCGGTGTTCTACGCGGGAAGACCATGATTGAAGAACGCCCCCAAGACATCAACGATCGAAGCACGGAAGAGCATTGGGAAATCGACACCGTCATGGGTAAAGGAGGCAAGGACTGTATTGTCACGATGGTTGAACGAAGGACCCGGTATCTGTGGATCGGAAAACTTGCCGAACGCACAGTGGCCTGCCTGAATGCCGCAGTGATTCGGTTTATTCATTCAACATCGTACCCCGTTTTATCAATTACCTCTGATAACGGGACAGAGTTTCATGGATACAAGGACATTGAGGCTGCCACCGACACAAAGTTCTACTTTGCGCATCCACACCATGCATGGGAACGTGGTACCAATGAAAACACCAATGGCCTCATTAGGCAGTACCTGCCCAAAAGAGCTACTATGAAATTCATAACACAGGATACATGCAGCAATATCGCATACCGCCTAAACACCAGGCCTCGAAAAACACTTCAATTCAAAACACCAATCAAGGCATGGGCGGGGGTGGCCTAATGGTGCACTTAGACCTTGAATCTAAGCGGTTCCTAATTTATGGGTGAATCAGTTCGACGCCCGGGAAATATGTCTTATACCTGCCAATATCCCGAGTAAGCAGACGGTAACCCATAGCATCTGCATGTGCACCAATAAAGAAATCAGGCAGGATATTGGGTTTTGTCCCTTTAGATGCCTTATACTTCAAGAAGGCCTTCCCCGATGAGAAGAGTGCCGACTTAGATAGTTCTTCGTACTCAAACCCAAACACATGTAGCGCCTTGTCCAATTCTGCTATTGAAGGGAATGAAATCGAAGTCTCTGCGTATACGACCGGATTGATCACCAATGGAATACTACCATTGGTGAATTCTTCCAACTTTTGGTTGGACCATGCGAACCAAACAGGATCTTGAGTAAAGATGTCAAGAATGACGTTGGTATCGACCAGAATCTTCTTCATGCTATTCCCTGGTCAGCTTCATAAGACCATCAGTGGTCCACTTCTTATTCAAAATGCCAACCACCTTTGCAAATTTGGACTTCTTTGCAGTGTCCCCCTTCGCAACTAGGAGAACATGGGCATCCTGCATTACGAAATCAACTTCCGTATGCGCCGTTATCCCCAAGTATTCCCTAATCGCTTGCGGGATAGTCACTTGACCCTTGGTAGTTACTTTCATAGGTAAGACTATAGCCCGGTATTACGAAAGTCAAGCATCGGTAATACCGCCTAACATCGAGGTACCGGGGCGCGTGACCCGGACCATCCGAATCATCGCAGCCCATATGAGTGGAACCGATTGGGAATAAGCGGAGCGTCAAGAACTGAGTGGCGGTGGCGCACTTATCTGTTAAGTAGTCCTGGTCGCCGCGAATTCTTGACCGAAGCGAAACCGACTTGTCTAGAACGCGATGAGAATTCTATGTGGCGACCAAGATAAATCTTAGCCATGACCACAAGTCACGCGCTCCCCGTACCGACTGGTTAGCCCAATTTCCTTATTTCACGAGAAGCAATATCCATCATTTTTTCCTTCTGATATACTAACACCAAATCCAATTATACTATCGTTCTGTGAAAATAGGCTACATCGTCAGCTTCATCAAACTTCATGGAACCAAATTTGTCGAAATTACATCTATAGACTTCCTGTGGTTTACAATCTACCACCTTAATCACAATCATTTCTTTATTTCTGATCCATAATTCAGTTCTATTATTCCACCCTATATATAACAACGACAATAATCCAACGACAAGCAACAAGGATGACCATAGATAGCCAGATGAAACAAACTGAATCGCACCACCAAGCACCCACAAGCCGCCAATTCCAATTGCCAAAACCCAGAATGGCCATCTTTTCCGCGTTGAATATACACGTTTCATAGAATTTGGGCTAACACAGAGTTAAACCGGCCCATTTGCCGACGGGTGGGCACGATGGAACGGAACGGGTGGAGGGCAATTGGAACGAGAACAGAGGCGGAGCGTCAAGAACTGAGCGGGGGAAGACGT
>JALHRW010000324.1 GCA_022841245.1 Planctomycetota bacterium | reverse complement strand
GTTCGGCGCGCACCGCGGCGTAGCCGCGATCGAGCTCGCCGCCCGGCGCCGGGGCGGGCGCCTCGCCCTTCAGCGTGCGGCCGATCTCGCCCAGCACGGCGCGTTTCGCCGCCTTGTCGCTATGCAGCTCCAGGCACAACGCACCGAGGCCAACCTTCTCGAGACGACGCTGCACCACCGACAGGGCGGCCATCTTCTCGGCCACGAACAGCACGGTCTTGCCGGCCGCCGCCGCCTCGGCGATGAGGTTGCAAATGGTCTGCGACTTGCCGGTGCCGGGCGGGCCCTGGATCACCAGATCGGCGCCGGCCGCCACCGCCGCCAGCGCCTCGCCCTGCGAGCCGTCGCTCTCGACCACTTCGCCGACGCGTTCGCACGGCCGCGTCTCGTCGAGCTTCCCGGTCGCCGCCGGCAGCGGCTTGAAGCCGCCGCCGAACAGCCGCGCGACCAGCGGGCGTTCCGCCGGCCCCGCCCCGCTCGGCCACGCCGCCGGATCGAGATCGCGCCACATCAGGTGCCGGCCGAAGGCGAACAGGTCGAGGGCGATGCGCCGCTCGACGGTCCAGCCGGTGCGCGTCGATACCGCGGTCGCGACCTGCGCGAACCACACCTCGAGATCGAGCCCGTCGACCGCGGGCGGCTCGGGCAGGGTGATGCCGAGATCGGCCTTCAGCTTCACCGCCAGGGTCAGGTTGCCGAGCGGATCGGCGTCGGCCGCGCACAGGCTAAACTGCGCGTCGGCCCGGCTGCGCGCCAGCCGCACCGGCACCAGGCAGAGCGGCGCCAGGCGCCACGGCCCGTCGGCCGGCGCGTCCTCCTCGCGCCAGCGCAGGAAGCCCAGGGCCAGGAACAGCACGTTGACGCCCTGCTCTTCCTCGACGAAGCGCGCGTCGCGCGCCGTCGCCAGCAGGCGGGCCTGCAGACGCTCCGCCGGATGCGCGGTCTGCAGCTTCGTGTCGCGGTGCTTGAGCGCCGTCTCCTCGCCCGGCGCGGGCGGCGCGGGCGGATCGGCCTGCTCGCCTGCATCGTCGGCCGTGGCGCTGGGCGCGAAGGTGAAGCTGCGCTCCTCGTCCCACAGCAGGCGGTAGGTGGTGGCGGGCAGTTCGTCGGTGATGGCGACCCCGCGCGCCTTCGACGGCCGGTGGTTGAGCAGCTGGTTGCGCAGCGACAGGTCGAGGAGATCGCGGCGGGCGGCTTCGAGGCGCTGGGCGATCGGCATGGCGTTGGGCGGCTGCGTCGTCATGCCGACATGCTGTGGCGCTGGGCGGCGATGCCACTGGCGGCGGGAGTGGCTGGTCGCTGGTTGCTGGTCGCTGGTTGCTGGTTGCTGGTTGCTGGCCGCTGGTCGCTGGTCGCTGGTCGCTGGCCGCTGGCCGCTGGTCGCTGGCCGCTGGTCGCTGGTCGCTGGCCGCTGGTCGCTGGTTGCTGGTTGCTGGTCGCTGGCGGCTGGTCGCTGGTCCCCTCGACGCGGGCTGAAGCCCACGGTCCTGTCATCACACGCCTGGCAGATCATCCATCGGGCTGATCACCCCTGCCGCGCCGCGCTTCGACACGTGGGTGTAGATCATAGTCGTGGTGATGTCGGAGTGGCCGAGCAGTTCCTGGATCATGCGCAGGTCGGTGCCGCGTTCGAGCAGGTGGGTGGCGAACGAGTGCCGCAGGGTGTGAGTGCTGGCGCCGACGCGGATGCCGGCCGCATGGTAGGCCTGGCGGTACAGGTTCTGGATGTGGGTTTCGTCCAGGTGATGGCGCTTCAGCTGGCCATCTTCCGGATCGCGCGTCAGGCGCTGGCTGACGAAGACGTACTGCCACATCCAGTTCTCGGCGCTCGCCGCGTTGCGCCGGACCATTGCCCCTGGCAGGTGCACGGACCCGCGGCCAGCGGCGAGGTCGGCGCGATGCATCACCCAGCGGCCATGGAGATGCGACCGCAGTTCTGTGATCGCGGCTTCGGGCATCGGCACCAGGCGGTCCTTCCCGCCCTTGCCGTGGCGGACGAGGATGGTCTTGCGCGTGAAGTCGAGGTCCTTGGTGCGCAGCCGCAGCGCTTCGAGGATGCGCAGCCCGGCGCCGTACTGCAGCAGCGCGACGACGCGGGCAACCCCGCTGATCGTGCCGAAGAACGCCGCGACCTGGCTGCGCTCCAGCACCACCGGCAGGCGCACCGGCGCCTTGGCCCTGGTCGCCTGCACCGCGGCATGCGGCACCTCGATCTGCAGCACCGTGCGGTAGAGGAAGAGCAGGGCGTTGAACGCCTGGTTCTGGGTCGAGGCCGCGACCTGCTCGGTGGTCGCCAGGTAGGAGAGGAAGCCGGTGATCTCCGCCGGCCCGAGCTCGGCCGGATGCAGGCAGGCGTTGTGCCGGACATAGCGCCGCGCCCAAGAGACGTACGCCTCGATCGTCCGCCGGGAATAGTGCCGCAGCCGGCAAGCCGACTCGATGGCGTTGCCGAGCTGCGCCAGGCTCGGAAGCGCCGCTCGAGCCGGCAGCAACTGCGGCTCAACCGGAAGCTGCGGATCCGGCTGATCGTCGCCGTAGCAGGTACCGCTAGAGGCCAGGCGGAAGTCGTCGCGGGATAGGCTCATACGGACCTTATACGGTCCGTATGACTCTATATCAAGGGCGGTTGGGCGAGACTAGGGGCCTACGCCTTATTAAACAGGAAATGACACACATCCCCATCTTTCATTTCGTAGTCCTTACCCTCGGCGCGCAGCTTGCCGGCCTCGCGGCAGCCCTTCTCGCCCTTATGCGCGACGTACTCGTCGTAGGACGCGATCTCGGCGCGGATGAAGCCCTTCTCGAAGTCGGTGTGGATGACGCCGGCGCAGCGCGGGGCCTTCCAGCCCTTCTGGAACTGCCAGGCGCGGACCTCCTGCACCCCCGCGGTGAAGTAGGTGCTGAGGCCGAGGATGTCGTAGCCGGCGCGCACCAGCAGATCGACGCCCGCCTCGGTGATGCCGAGATCCTGCATGAACATGGTGCGCTCGTCGCCTGACAGGCCGACCAGCTCGCTCTCGATCTTGCCGCTGATGCGGATCGCCTTGGCGCCGACCTTGCCGGCGAAGGCCTCGACCGCGGCGCTGTGCTTGTTGCCGCCGGCGCGGATGTCGCCCTCGCCGATGTTGCAGACGAAGAGCATGGCCTTGGCGGTGATCAGGTGCAGATCGGCGATGTGCGCCTTCTGCTCCTCGCTGAGGTCGAGGGCGCGGACCGGCTTCAGCTCCTTGAACGCGGCGACGACCTTCTCCAGCGTCGGCACGCGGGCGGCGGCCTCCTTGTCGAGCTGCGAGCGCTTCTTCGCCTTGTCGAGCGCGTTCTTCGCCGTCTCCTCGTCCTTGAGCAGCAGTTCGAGATCGATGATCTCGATGTCGCGCACCGGGTCGATCGAGCCGTCGACGTGGATCACGTCGGGGTCCTCGAAGCAGCGCACCACGTGCAGCACGGCGTCGACGTTCTTGATCGCCGAGAGGAACTCGTTGCCCTTGCCCTCGCCCTTGCTGGCGCCCTTGACCAGGCCGGCGATGTCGACGATCTCCAGGCGCTGCGGCACCACCTTGTTGGTCTTGGCGATGTCCTTGAGCACCCACAGGCGCGCATCCGGCACCGTCACCAGGCCGGTGTTCGGCTCGATGGTGCAGAACGGATAGTTCGCCGCCTGGGCCGCCTGGGTCTGGGTCAGCGCGTTGAAGATGGTGCTCTTGCCGACATTCGGCAGGCCGACGATACCGCAGTTGAGAGGCATGAGGGCGGGGACGCTAGCAAGGGGGCCGGGCTGGGCCAGCGACCAGCGGCCAGCGGCCAGCTGCCAGCGGCCAGCGGCCAGCGGCCAGCGGCCAG
>JALHRW010000323.1 GCA_022841245.1 Planctomycetota bacterium | reverse complement strand
AGCCGGCGCAGCAGCGCGCTGCGGAAGGCGTCCTCGGGCTCGGGCGGCGCGGCCTGGCGCAGCAGCGCGAGGAGCAGCGCGCGGCAGCGCAGGTCGTGGATCTCCGCCGCCCAGGCGTCGTCAGGCTCGTCACGGAAGGCCTCGACCAGCGCCGCGGCGCCGGGCAGCGGGAAGCGACGACGATCGTCCGGCCAGACCAGCGGCGGATCGACCTCGCAGGCTACCGCGGCCAGGCGTAACGGGCCGGGGGAACCGTCCTCGTGCACCTCGCCTGGGCGCACGACCAGCACCTCGCCAGCTTCGGCGCCATGCGCCTGGCCATCGATGCGGCAGCGGTACGAGCCAGCCAGGATGATGAGGATTTCGTAGATGTCGTGGCGATGCGCCGCGACCGACAGGCTGCGCTCGGCCCGGCGCAGGCGCAGATGGCGGAAGCGCACCGCATGTGGCAGGGCGCGGCCGCCGCCCGGGCGCTCGACCAGGACCAGGCTGTGGCCGGGGTAGAGCTGGGTTTCCCGCCGGGTCATGCCCAGGTTCTAGCGCATATCCTGCGGTGCGCACGGCACCACGCGGTGCGCCGCCGCGTCCCAACCCTCGCCGTGGAAGCAGCCTGACAGTGGCAGGTGCTGGCGCACGCGCAGGCGATGGCGACCGGCAGACCAGCCCGCCGCCAGCACGACGCGGCGCGGCGCCCACGGCACCGCCAGCCATGGCCCATCGTCGAGCGCGACCTCATAGGCATCGACAGCGAGACGCGGCAGGCGCAGGGCGGCAGGGCCCGGCGCGGCCGCCAGCGTGATGTCGGCCTCCCATTCCACCGTGCCGCAGGCGAACGGCAGGCCGGCTTCCGCGAGGTCGCCCCAGCCCGCCTCGCTGATCGCCGGCACCAACGAGCGGTCGGGCAGCACCGCCATGTCGCCGTGCAGGTAGAGCGGATTGCGCAAGCCGCCATCAGCGCGCCGGGCCGGCACCGTGACGACGATGCGGTTGGCGCCGGGCCGCAGCCACGCGCCGATGGCGCAGCCCAGAGCCGGCTCGGGCAGACCGGAGCAGACGGTGAAGTCGCTCGACGACAGTGCGGGGCCATCGTTGACCGTGATGCTCCAGCCCGGTTCGACCAGGGTCTCCGCTTCCATCAGCAGCCGCAGCGGCATGGCTTGCGCCAGCTGTACGTCCGTCTCATAGCGGCACACCAGCGCCGGCAGGGCGAACGCGGTCGGCGTGCCGAAGCCCGGATCGATGGCCGGAGCGAAGCGCAGGCCGGTGCGGCGCAGCTGCTCGGACAAGGGAAAGTGATTCGTCGCCGCGGCTTGTCCGGCGATCTCCAAGCGCCAGCCGCCGAGCCGCAGCAGGTTGCCGCCGGATGTGCGTACCTGCCAGCGCTCCGGCCAGACGAGATCGTGATGCGGCAGCGGCGGCGGCACTGTGGCGCCAGCAGCAGCGAGCATGGCCTGGGCCGGCTCCAGCAACCAGCCACCGGCCACCGCCTCTGGGGCCGCGCCGTCGAGGGCCAGCGGCTGCCAGCCGGCGGGTAGGCGGACCGTCTCGGCTGCGCGGCCCTGGTTGATCAGCAGCGCGGTGGTGCGATGCAGACGGCGGTGCACCGCCGGACCCGACCAGGGCGCCTGGCGCGGCGGCGGCAGACATGCCGGATCGCAGACCGGGGCGGCATCGGCGAAGGCCCACTCGTAGCCGCGCTCCATCAGCAGATGCTGGACGTCCTCGCTGGTGCCAGGCGGGACGAGCAGTTCCGTCTCCACAGGCGAACCGGCCAACGCCGCGAGGACGGTGTCGGTGCGGGTGGCCAGCAGACGGTGCAGGTGCCACCACGACTGCTGCACGAAGAAGGACGGCGGCGCGTCGTGCTTGCGCAGGGCGGCGGTGCTGGCGAAGGCGGCGTGCGGGACGAGGTGGGTGATGCCGTGCAGCAGCAGGCCGTCGACGATGGCGCGCAGGTCCTCGAGCGTCGCGCCCCAACCCAGGCTGTGGCCGCATTCGCACAGCGCTGCGCCTGCGCCGGCCGAGGCGGCGGCGCGGGCGTTGCGCCGCAGTTCCGTGCCGAGCAGATCGTGACGCGGCGCTCCGACCCGGGTGTGGCCGGGATCGCAGCCAGGCAGATCAGCCCCGGCATCGGCCAGACGACGGGTCGGGCGCTCCTCGCACAGCGTGACCTGGTGGAGGCGGCACCACGCACGCACCGGATCGAGGAACGCGGTACGGAAGCGCTGCTCGCGGATCGACTCGATCGCCGTACGCAGCGGCGCTGCCTGCGGATGATCGTCGCGCAGCAGGGCGGGCAGCAGCGGGGCCAGCTCGGTACCGGTCTGCTCGCGATACCACGCCGGCAGATGCCGGCTCCACGTCGCCGCGGAGATCTCGTCGACAAACAGGGCGCGCAGGGGAACGCCCTCATAGCGCCGGTGGGTTGCCGCGATGAAGGCCGCCATCGCCGCAGGGTCGAGCGTGTCGGCCGAAGGACCGACGTACTTGTGGTGCAGAGCGACGGTCTGCAACGACGCGACCAGCAGCCAGCGTCCGGGCGGCAGGACGGTCTCCAGGCGCGGCGCCGGATCGCAGGCGAAGTAGCGGCGGCCATTGTAGGCCGAGAGGTCGCGATCGGTCTCGCGGTAGGTCTCCTGGCGGAAGGCGACGCCGACTTCGGCGCCCAGGTCGCGGCGCGCGGACCACTCGACCGCTTCGCCCGCAAGCGGGAATGCGGCGCAGTCGAGCACCGCGCCGGCGGGCAGGTCCCACGCCACCACACCGCCGTCGCAGGTGCGACTGCGCTGGGTCAGCCCGGTGGCCCAGCGCTCGGGCCGGCCGAGTACCGCGAGCCCGCCAGCGTTGCCGCTGGGATAGGGGAACTCGTCGGCCACGCCCATCTCCAGTCCGAGGGCAGCGCCCTCGCGGCAGGCGACGGCGACCAGTTCGCGCCAGCGCGGCGAGAGGTAGGCGCCGGGGAAGCCCTGGCGGGCGCTGATCAGCGCGCCGCGGCAGCCGCCATCGGCCAGCGCCTGCACCTGCCGACGTATCAGCGCCTCGTCGATCGCCGTGTTCCAGAACCAGAAGGGATGGATGCCTGGGGTCAGCATGGTTGTGATCATGCAGGCCTGGCCGCCGGCCGGGACGTCTGCGAAGACAGGCTATTGATCGGAATCGGCTTCCCGGAACCTCATTATTGATCAGAATCAGCGCATGCCGCAACGCCGCCATCTCCGCCCCCGGCCGGGTCTGCACCGCCCGCTGAGCGAGACCGGCGTGGCGGTCCTGCGACTCGAATTGGCGGTGGGCGGAACCCTCGACGAACACGGCCACGATGTCGTCGAACTGGCCTGGGTGGAGAGCGGACGGCTCGACCATCGCGTTGATGGCCGTCCCATCCCAGGACCGCCGCGCAGCCTGCTGCTCGTCCCGCGCGGGCACGTGCACCACTATGTGGTGCAGGAGCGGACGGTCTTGTGGAACGTGCTGCTCGATCCCGAGCGCCTGCCGGCCGCGCTGCCCAGGCCGCTGGCTCGCCACCTGCCGCGGCTGCTGCCGGGCGTCTCTGGCCCCCTGCTGCTGCACGAGCTTGATCTCGCCGATCTGCTGCAGCGCCTGCACGACGAGCAGCAATGGCAGGAACCTGGCTGGCAGGCGGCGGCGGTGGCGATCGCCCGCCTATTGCTGCTGCTGGCGGCCCGGCGCTGCGAGAGCAGCGGGGTCGCGGAGACGGTTGCGGGCGACCCGCGCATCGAGGGCCTGCGTCGCCGCCTCGAGGAGCGACCAGCCGAGGCCTGGACCCTGGCGCGCATGGCGCGCGAGGCCGGGCTCGGCATCTCGGGCATGTCGCGCGCCTTC
>JALHRW010000322.1 GCA_022841245.1 Planctomycetota bacterium | reverse complement strand
GCGCGCGCCGCACCAGCATCGGCCACGGCGAAGCCGGCCCGGCCGCCTCGGTGATGCGCCCCGGCAGTGCCGCCAGGTCGGTCGCCGGCACCACCCGGCTGGAGGCGATCACCGCCAGCCAGGCGCGGCGGTGCTCGCTGCGGAAGCGTTCACCCAAGCGACGGCTGATCCCGGCGCGATCGAGCTTGATCGACAGGCCCGTGAGGGTGCGTTCGAGAGCGACCGACTTCTCCTCGACCAGGCTGGCGACGACCTCGTCCCAGGCCCGGCGGGTGAGCACGGCGTCGGGCTGCGGCCCCGGCACGATCACGCCGATCGACGCGCTGGCACCACCCATGGTCTGCCCGCGGGCCTGGCGCAGGATCTCGTCCCAGCCCTGGCGGATCCACAAGGATTCGCCGAGATCGCGCGCGGTCGCCTCGGCCAGCTGACGATCGACCGGCAGCCGGGCGAGGCCGTACGGCAGCAGGTCGCGAGCGAGGCGTTCGAGTTGCCGCCGCGCCAGCACCTCGGTCGGCCAGTCGAGCCGTGCCCCGGCCCCCTCCAGGGCGAGGAACCAGCGCCGGCCGGCGGTCAGTTCGCGGTCGAGCACCTCGGCCTCGGCCGTCACCGCCCCGGCGAGCATCTGATAGGCGCGGAAGGCGTCGTAGAGGCGGTCGGTGTCGACCTGCGGCGCGGCGCGCAGCTGCGCGATGCTGGCGCCCAGCTCATGCACCGCGCGTTCGGCGCAGATGTCGCCAAGACGGCGGGCGTAGAGCCCGGCGGCGGCGTTCAGCGCCGGCCGCGCCGCGCTGGATGCACGGGCGGCGAGCCGGGCGGTAACGGCGCCGAGCCGATCGATGGCATCGAGATTGCGCGGTGCGTCCTGCGGATGCAGCCGTTCGACCGCCAGCACGTCGGACGCGGCCGTGCGCAGTTCGGTGAGTTGGCTACTGGTGCGCCAGGAGCCGAGCGCAAGCCAGACCGCGGCGATGATGGCGGCGGCCGGGACCAGGCGCGTAGCGAGGAAGCCCAGACGGCGATGCAGACGGCGGCGGTCGCGGGTCGGCCGGGCGAGATCACGGTCGGCGGGCAGCACACGCGACAGCAAGGCGTGGGCGAAATGTCCGTTGCCTCCGGTCGACGGCGCGGCGCGGCCCTGGCCGAGATACACGCTGCGTTCAAGATCCGTGCGCTCGCCGCGCTGGGTCGGCGGCGGTGCAGCCGGCACCGAGCGGTGGCAGCTGGTGAGGTAGACCCCGCGCAGCAGGCAGCCCTCGCGCCCTGGTCGGGCCAGCTGGGCGAGCAGATCGCCGACTGGCGGGCTCAGACCTTCGAGCTGGCCGGGGAACTGGAACAGTTTGCGCGCCGCCTCGCCATCGCGCGCCCGCATCAGGCCAAGCGGACGGCGGTCGCGCAGGGCGGTGACCAGGGCGGCGTGCTCGACCTGCCAGGCCGGCGCCAGCGCCTCGGGCAGCGGCCAGGGCAGCGTCGTACCGAGCACCTGCTGGCGTTCGACCTCGGCCAGGCCGGCGAAGAAATCCTTGTAGCCGCCAACGTGGTCGGCCTTGGTCAAGACGAGATAGAGCGGCGGATTCCGCCCCAGCACATGCGCCAGCTCAGCGCCACGTTCGTGCAGGGCGCTGGCGGTGGCGACAATCCACGCCGGACCGCGGCGCAGCAGATCGGACAGCGGCACGCAGGCGACGATGCCGTTGACCGCGACCTGACGGCGACCGCTGCGCAGCAGCCCTAGCCAGGCAGTCCAGGCTGGATGCGCGGTCGCACTGTCGCTCCAGGTGCCGGGCAGCTCGATCAGGCAGCCGCCGTCATGCCGCCAGGTGCGCGGCACGCCGCCGGCGCTGCCGCTCGCCGGCCGCAGGTTCCAGGCCAAACCGGATTCACCGAGCAGGCTGCTCTTGCCCGAGGCTCCTGCGCCGACCACGAGCCAGCACGGACGTCCCTCGCAGGCGGTCCGCAATTCGTCCCAGGCGGCAAGCGCAGGCGGGTCTGCCGGTCGCGCACGGCGGCTCCACCAGCGCCACAGCAGCCAACCGAGCAGACCGAGTACGGCGAGACCACCGATGATCGCCAGGATGCTCAGCAGCAGCGGGCTCATCGCAGTTCCGTCAGCACAGCACCGGCCGCGTTCGACACCCACAGCCAGGACAGCCACCACACCGCCGCCAAGCCGGCTGCCGCCGCCAACGGCACCAGCCAGAGTCGGCGTCCCCCTACCGATGGCGTGGCCGCGTCTCCCGCCGGTGCCTGCGGCAGCCAGCGCGGCGACAAGCCCTGTTCGGGCAGCTGGCGGGTGGACAGCACCTCGGCGGCGGTCTGCTCGGCGAGCTGGCGACGACCGGCCTCGACCGCGTCGCCGGCCATCATGCCGCGGAAGCCAAGCGCGAGACAGGTCTGGAACACCTCGAGGACGTCGGCCTCAGACGGACGGCGCGGACGGCGCCAGCGTTCGAGGCGACGATAGAACTCCTCGCCGGCCGAGGCGCAGGCGAACAGCGTCAGTTGCAGTGGCTGGTCGAGCCAGGCCTGGCGCACCGGACAGCCCGGGGCCATCGCGCGCTCGTCGATCAGCGCGACCAGGGCGAAGCGCGCCGCCTCGATACCCTCGGCCTCGTGGCCGGTGCGCGCGGCGCCAGCGGCGAAATCAGCGAGAGCTGCTTCGCAGCGCGTGCGCAGCACCATCGGATCAGCGGTGCCGCCCGGCAGGGTGGTGGCGATGCGCAAGGCCTCGATGGCATGGTCGACGAGATGCATCACGCATCCTTGAGCGCAAGGAACTCGACCCGGGCCGAGGCCAGCTCAGGCGGGAGGAAGACGGCGAGGCTGCGCGTGCGAGCTGCCTGCTCCCATTCGGCTCCACTGCATTCGAGACGGAAGTAGGCGCCACCCGGCTGCACCGGGATCTCGGCTGGCGGCACCGGCACGTAGGCCAGCTTCACGCCCGGCATGGAAGCGGCGATCAGCGCGTCGATGCGGCCCTGCGCGGCGACGCGGGCGCGCAGCGGCACATCGCGGATGACGCGCTCGGCCGGCACATCGGAGACGACGGCGAGGAACACCTGCGCCCCGGCGGTGGCCTGCTCGGGGATGGTGCCGGCAAGCAGCCGTTCCCCAGCCCGCGTCACCGGGATCGGCACGTAGCGGGTGTGGACGACGGCGCGCAGCAGGCCGCGAAGGCGCTCCTCCAGAGCGGCGAACGAGCGGTGCGGACGCAGGTGGTCGTAGGCCGGGAACACCCCGGCGTCATCGCCGCCGTCGAGCGCAGCCAGTTCGCCGCCCAGCGACACCAGCTGGTCATGCAGATCGGCGGGGTGCGCCCAGGCTGCAGCGATCCGGCCGCGCAGCAGGGCGAGATGCGCACCCAGCGCCTGCTGCGTCAGCACTGCACCGACGTCGGCGACGGCGAACTCGACCAGCCCGCGGGTGCGGCTGCGGCGATGCGCGGCCAGCTCGGAGGCGCGGGCGGCCATCTGCTCCTCGATGCGGCGGAGCGTCTCGACCAGGTACGGCGCGGCATCGATGCGCAGGCAGGGCGGGGCCATGCGCAGGTCGCACTCGAAACGGTCTGCGGCGGGACGGGCGATCTGCGCCACCGGCAGGGTGGCGCAGCCGTCGCGATCCTCGTGATCGAGGGCAAGTCGCAGGTTGGGTACCAGCAGTTCGATCGGTCGCGGCCGGCCGCCACTGGCGTCGGGCTGTTCGAGGCAGCGCTTGCGCCAACGGGTGCGACGGCCCTCGTGCACGCCGTCTTCGGCGATATCGATGCCGCCCGGCGAAGGCTGCGGCAGGAGCAGATGGACGGTCGTGCCGGCGGCGCCTTATTGGAATAGCTTGGTGTTGGGAATGTG
>JALHRW010000321.1 GCA_022841245.1 Planctomycetota bacterium | reverse complement strand
GAGCACCAGCAGCAGCAGTTGGGCGCGCTGGTGCAGCACGCCGACGACCACCGTGCCACCGTCGCCGACCCGGCCGGCCAGGCGCGGCACGCCGCTGGCCGTCACCGGCACCAACAGCCCGTCCTCGCGATCGGCGAGGCCGAGCGTGGCGCCGGGTTGGCCTTCGGGTGCGAGATCGCCGCTCCAGCCGGTGACCAGCCAGCGAGCGGGCAGGCGCAGTTCGACCTCGCTGCGCGCCACCGGCACAGCGGGCGAGCCGGCGGTGACGGCGAGCCGTGGCAGATCCACCGCCACGCTGCCGCACCAACCGGGCGCGCCGCCGGCGAGACGGCCTTCAGCAACCAGCGCGACGCGGTGCTCGCCGCCATCGGCCGGCAACGGCAGGACGACGGCGCCATCTTCGCGCTTGCTGGCGCGGGCCGGGCGGCCGTCGACGGCCGCTTCGACCAGGCTGGTGCCCTCAGGCAGGGCGAGGGCAAGCTGGGCCCGGCCGCGGCTGACCACGGCGAGGCGGCCGCGCAGGCGGACGACGCCGTCCTCGCCGACCACCGCCAGCCACGAGGCGGTGGCGATGCCGGCATCGGCCAAGGCGAGCAGGTCCTGACGTGTCGCGGTCAGAGCCAGAGCCACCGTCTGGTTGCCCTGGAAGCCGGCGACCGCGCCCTGGCCGATGGCGGCCGGCAGGTCGGCAGGAGCGACCGGCTCCAGGCCGGGGGCGCTGGCGGTCAGGTCGATCGCGCCGTCGCGGGCGATCGCCGCGACATAGGTCAGGCGGCCGACGCCATCCAGACGCAGCGACGGCACCGGAATCTGCGCCGGTTGGCCGGGGGCCAGGCGCGGACTGGACACCACTGCCTCGATCGACAGTTGGAAGCCGCCGATCAGTGGCGGCTGGAAACGCAGCTCCCAGGCGGTGTTGCCGGGCTCGACCGTGGCCGTCGACTTGACCCGTTCGCTGAGGCCGGCCCCGCGCACGGTCACGACCTCGTCCCAGGCACTTGGCAGGATCAGGAGCAGGCTGGCCGCCGGATTGTAGCGCACCTCGCCGCGGATGCCGGAGGAGCGGACCAGCTGCCCGTCCTTCACCGTGATGCGGTCCTCGATCGTGGCGCTGATCTCGCGTGGACGCGGCGCGGCAGCCAGACGGGCACGCGGGGCGTCGGCGGCGGTCGACTGCCAGGTGAAGGCGAGTGCCAGCTCCTCGTCGCGGCCGAGCTCGCGGGCGAGGTCGGCGAGCAGCGGCTGACGCACCGCCTCGGCGACGTCGAGGCCGGCCAGGGCGTTGCGCTCGCCGGCCTGCAGGGCGAAGGCGCCTGGCGCGGCGATGGCGATGGTGCCGCGGCCGGCGCGTACGCCGAGCAGCCGTACCGGGGCGAGCGCGAATGGCGTCGAGCCCAGACCGGGCGGGGCGCGGAAGCGGCAGGTCAGGTCGCCCTCGCCGATCAGGCGCGAGCGCAACTGCAGCTCGAAGCGACGCAGCCCACCCGAACCGGGCAGCGGGCGGATCTCGTCGACTGCCAGCCCAGCGGTGTCGAGCAGGTCCCAGCCCTCCGGTGCCTCGACCGTCAAGGTGAAGGTGCCTGCCTGACGCACTTCGACGTGCAGGCGGGCAGAGACCGTGCTCTCCTCGCCTCCGAGGCGAACCAGGGTGGCCGACTGGGCGCGCAGCTCGGGCGCAAGGACGGCAAGGTCGAGCGCAGCCGGCGGCGGCTCGGCGTGGAAGCGGAAGGCAGCCGTCGCCTCCAGGCCGAGGTCGGCGGGATCGACCCGGGCGAGGCCCGGCGCGGTGGCGATGCCGGCGCGCACGCCGTCGTGGGCGATCACCGCCACCGAGCCAGTGGCCCGGCTGGTGCCGCCGATGCGCGGCCATGGCAGGTCGATGCGCGAACCGGCCGCCGCGATCTCGACCAGACGTTCGAGGTGGGCGCTGATCTGCACCATGCCGTCGGCCGGCCGCACCAGGACGATGTCGATACCGCCGTCGACCGGCTCCCAACGCGCGACCAGTTCGCCCTCGATGCCCAGTACTTGGAGACCCGCCGGCACCAGCAGGCGCAGACGTTCGACCGGCCGGCGGGCAATGTTCACCTCGGCCACCAAGTCGTAGCGCAGCGAGCGCGGCGCGACGTGCACCTGGATGCCGGTGGCCGCCGTCAGTACGGCTTCGCCGCCGACCGTCACCGCCGGCTGCCACGACAGCGCCAGGTGGTTGCCGCGCGGAGCGATCAGCACGCGGGTCGCGTCACCGTCGCGTCGACCCGACCAGGCGCCAGGGCTGCTCAGGGTGATGGTGGGCTCGGGGCCGGGGATGAGCAGTTCGGCGCGCAGCGCACCTGCCTCGGGCAACGGCATGCTGAAACTACGCGGGGCGCCAGCCTCTCCCCCGACCGCAACGGCGACCTCGCCCTCGAGCACGTAGCTGCCGGGCGCCGGCAGGTGGATGAGCACACGCTCGCTCGGCAGCGGCACCAGCACGCGGCAGCCGACCGCCAGCTTCTGCGGATCGAGACCGGGGTTGGCAGCGACGATCTGCTGCCACTTGCCCGCATCCCCGAGGCGCGCCTTGGCTATGCCCATCAGCGTGTCGCCGGGCCGGACCAGCCAGCCGATGGAGCTGGCTCGCTGCACCACCACGCGGGCGTCGGCCGGGGTCAGTCGGGCCAGCGGCAGATCACCGGGCAGTTCGACCGTCGACCAGCCCTCGGCCACCGCCACCGCGGTCAACTTGATGGCGAAGCGTGCACGGGCGCCCTCGGCCTGGCCGGTGAACGACAGCTCGGTGATCGCAGCCGACAGCGGCGGCTGGGCCGGTGGGTGCTGGTCGGGGTTCGCGCGGTCCCACCACTGGCGGAAGCGATCGTAGGGCAGCCACACGCCGTGCCCGGCCGGATCGATCGCCGTATCCTTGTCGAGCGGCGCGTAGACCACCGGCGGCAGTTCGCGCGGCGCCTCGCCGGCGACGGCCAAGACAGCCAACAGCAGGGCGGCGGCGAGGGAGCGGAGACGTACGATCATGGCTTGGCATCCTGGCGTTCGAGATCGCGGAAGCGGCGTTCCATACCGGCGAGGACCTGGGCGAAGGGCGCGTCCAGCCGGGCGAGCTCGGCCGCCAAGCGGTCGGATGGCCCGCGCACGTTGCGCCACCAGCCGGCCTGCATGAGCTCGCCGAACTCGGCGGCGCAGGCGAACAGGCGCAGACGCGGCGAGGCGGTGGCGGCGACGAGGCCGCCGGGCAGCTGTCGCGACAGTTCGACCACGCGATCCAGGCGGGTGTCATGGTAGCGCACTGCGGCGGTGCCGAGCGGACCGCTGCCGCGGTCGTGCAGCACGATCTCGAACAGCGCGGTGGCCTGGGCGTCCTGCGCCAGTTCGCCGGCGTCGACCGTGTTGTCGCGGAACTGCTCGTGGCTCAGGCGGCGCTTCTCGAAGCCGATCAGGCGGGCGTGGGCAACGCGCTCGGGATTCCACGTCACCTGCGCCTTGGCGTCGCGGGCGAGGATGGCGAGGCGGGCGGGCAGCAGACGGCCACTGAACAACTCGCATGCCTGCTGGTCGCTGGCGGCGACGAGATGCTCGCCGTCCCCCTTCTGCGCCAGGCGTTCCAGGGCTGCAGCGTCGTACTGCTCGTCGGCGCAGCCGACCACCAGCAGCGAGACGCCGCGGCCGCGCCAACGCGTCACCGCCGCCTCGGCAGCCGGAGCGGCATCGCCGGCCAGGGCAGCGCCGTCGGTCGCCAGCAGCACGCGGCAGGTACGGCCGGGCGTGGCCATCTCGCCGGCGACCTGGCAAGCCAGGGCGAGGCCGTCGGCGAGGTTGGTCGCGCCAGCCGGCTGCACCGAGGCCAGGGCCTCGGC
>JALHRW010000320.1 GCA_022841245.1 Planctomycetota bacterium | reverse complement strand
CGCCGGCGTCGAGGGGCTCGCCCCCGGCGTCGGTCGCCGCCGCGAACGCCTGCGCGCGCTGCTGCTGTGGGCCGGACTGGCCATGGGCGTGGTTGCGCTGGCCAGTCCGCGCTGGGGCTCGGGCGAGCAGACGCGCACGGCCTCCGGCGCCGATGTGCTCATCGCCCTCGACTGCAGTCGTTCGATGCTGGCTAGCGACCTCTATCCCGACCGCATGGAGACGGCGCGGCGCAAGGCCCTCGACCTGCTGCGCGTGGCGCCGGAACTGCGTCTCGCCCTGATGCCCTTCGCCGCGCTGCCGGTGCTGCGCTGCCCGCTGACCGGCGACCACCAGGCGCTGGGCGAGATGCTCGCCGACTGCTCGCCCGAGCTGTTCCCGGCCGACGCCGGCTATCAGGGCACGGCGATCGGCGCGGCGGTGCAGGAGGGCCTCGGCGTGCTCGGTCGCGAGATCGAACGCGGCCAGGCCATCCTGGTGATGAGCGACGGCTCGGACGACGACAAGGAGGCGGTGAAGAAGGCTGCCGATGCGGCCAAGGCTGCCGGCGTGCCGGTCTACGGCCTCTTTCTCGGCGACACCGAGCGCAAGGTCAGCCTGCTGATCGATGGCCGGAACGAGCAGATGGATGCCGACCGCACCACCCTCGACAGCCTCGCCACCGCCACCGGGGCGATCAGCGTCAACGCCACCACCACCGACGAGGACGTGACGGCCCTGGCCGCGCACCTCGCCGGCACGGTGGCGCAGCGCCCGTGGGAGGAGCGCCAGCGCGTCGTCGCCAGCGAGCGTTTCCGCTGGTTCCTGTTGCCCTCGATCCTGCTGCTGGCGCTCGGTGCGCTGCTGCCGACGCGGAGGAAGGCATGATCCGCATCATCCCGCTCCTGCTGCTCACCGCCCTGCTCTCCGCCGTCGATTCCTGGGACCGTCTCGCCGAGGCCTCGCGCAAGCCGCCAGCCGAGGCGCGTGCCGCGCTCGAAGCGCAGTTGCTGCAGGAGCCGGGTTTCCTGCCGGCGCGCTTCAACCTCGGCACGCTGCTGATCGAGAGCGACCCGGCCAAGGCGGCCGAGCAGCTGACCCTCGCCGCCGCTTCAACCGACAGCGCGCTCGCTGCCGACGCCTGGCACAACCTCGCCCTCGCCCGGTTCAAGCAGGGCCGGCTGGAAGAGGCGTTGGCCGCCGCTGAGAAGGCCGCCGGCCTCGACCCGCGCGCCGCACCGCTGCGCGACGAATTGCGCCGCGTCATCCTCGCGCGCCAGGACGAGGCCCGGCGCAAGGCGGAGGAGGAGGCGAAGAAGCTGCATCTCGACCCGCTGCCGTTGCCGGTCGGCCGCGTCGGCACGCCCTACCAGGGCAAGCTGCCGATCGCCGGCGGCACGCCGCCCGCGACTGCGGCGTTGGCCGGCGAATCCAAGCTGCCCGACGGCATCAACCTCGCGCCCGACGGCACCTTCAGCGGCACGCCACGCGCTGCTGGTACGACCAAGCTCGATGTGGCGCTGCAGGACGCAGCCGGCGGCAAGGCCACCGGCTCGGTCGAATTGCGCATCCTGCCGCGGCCGGCGATCACCACCGAGCAGCTGCCCGAGGCCATCGTCGGGCAGAGCTACAGCGCGCGGCTGGCCGCGGTCGGTTTCAGCTCGGCGGTGCGCTGGGAATTCGCCGCCCTGCCCGCTGGCCTGAGCGGCAGCGCCGACGGCGTGATCAGCGGCACGCCGACGAAGGCCGGCACTGTCGGGGTGCATGTCCACGCCAGCGAGGGCGAACTGTCTGCAAACCGCCTCATCGACCTGGTGGTCAGCGATGGCTTCGCCCCAGCTGAAGATCCGCTGCCGCCCGCCACCGCCACCGCTGCCTATCAGCACCGCGTCACCGTGCGTGGTCCGACCCAGGCGTACCGCTGGTCGGGCGGAGATACGGCGATGCGCATCGCTGCCGACGGCACGGTCGCCGGCACGCCGGCGCAGGCCGGCGAGCTCAAGCTGCCGGCGACGATCAGCGCCGCCGATGGACGCTCGCGCCAGGTCGTGCTGACCGTGCCGGTCAATCCGCTGCCGTTGATCGGCACGGCCCCGGTCGAGCTGAGCGTCGGCCGGCCGGCGGACCAGGCGGTGCAGGTCACTGGCGGCACCCCGCCCTACACCTGGTCGGTGGCGGAGGGCCTGCTGCCCAGCGGCATCCGGCTCGATGCGGACGGCCATCTGCGCGGCGTGGCCAAGGATCCCGGCACCAGCCAGGTGAAGATCGCGGTGGCCGACCGCTGGAAGGCCTCGACCCAGGCCGAGGTGACCATCACGGTCAAGCCGGCCGAGGATCCGCCGCCCAAGCAGGACGAGAAGCAGGACGAGAAGCAGGACGAACAGCAAGAGGACGAACAGAAGCAGGACGAGCAGAAGGATCAGCAAGCCGGGCAGGGCCAGCAGAAGCAGGACCAGCAGGACCAGCAGCAGGATGGCAAGTCGGGTCAGGAACAGGCCAGCACGCCCGAACAGCAGCAGGCGCAGCAGGCCGCGGCGATGAACCAGACCGCGGCCGACCACTGGCTCGACGAGCTGCCCGAGGAGCGGCGCGACAGCCTGCGTTACCAGTTGCTGGACGGCGGCGCGAAGAAGCCTAACCAGCACGGCAAGGCATGGTGATCCTGCGCACGTTGCTGCCCTGGCTGACCATCGCCTGCTGCCTTGCGGGCGAGGTGACGTTGGAACTGCCGGACAAGCTGGTCAGCAACGCGGTGATGGACGGAACGCTTCGCATCAGCGATCCGCCCGCTGACGTGCAGGGGGTCGAGCTGCCGCCGGTCGTCGGCCTCGAATGGCGCATGTCCGGCCAGAACGAGAGCCGCATCGAGATCCATAACGGCCGGCGCTCCGCTGTACTCAGCGTCGGCCTGAGCCTGCGAGCGGTGCAGCGCGGCCAGCTCGTCCTGCCCCCGGTGACGGTGCGCTGCACCGACGGCATGATCCTGGCAAGTGCGGCCCGCACCGTGCAGGTCGACGCTGGCGATGCCCGGCTGGTCGGCGATGCGGTGGCGGCGGCCGCCTTCGAGCCGGCCACCATCGTGCCTGGCCAGCCGACCAAGCTGGTCTACCGCATGTACGTGCGCCGTGGCCAGATCAGCACCTTCGGGATCGGACCGCCGGACGGCGGCATCTCGCTGGGCGAGAGGACCATGGCCGAAGAGAAGGCGTACGACGTTCAGGGCCGCCTGTGGAACGGGGTCGTGGTGACATGGCCGCTGACGCATGCGACGCCCGGCACCTACACCGTCCGTGGCCAGCAGGAGTTCCAGATCGTCGTCGGCGAGCGGGCGTTCAGCCAGCGCCTGGCCAGCCGCCAGGTCGCCGTCGCTCCGGCCACGCTAACCGTCGAGCCGATGCCGTTGGAGGGCCGGCCTGCTGATTTCACTGGTCTGATCGGTCCTCTGGCGGTGCATGCCGCCCTCGATCGCGAGCGCGTCTCGAGCGGCGAGGGCGCGCTGCTCAGCCTCGCCGTGACCGGCTGGCAGACCGGTCTGGTCAAGCGGCCGGTGCTGCAGGCCGCCGGTGCGCAATTCTATCCCAAGGACGATCAGACCGCCGACGGCAAACGCATCTTCACCTGGGACGTGGTGCCGGCCGCCGCTGGCACGGTGACCATCCCGGTGGTGTCGCTGCCCTATTTCGATCCCGCTTCGCGCAGCTACCGCCACGCCGACAGCCAGGCGCTGAGCTTGCAGGTCATCCCCGGCCGCCACCGCGATCTCGGCGTGGTCGGGCGGAGCGCCCCGATCGCCACTCCGGGCATCGTCGCGCCATTGCCGTCGACCCTGCCGGCGCCGTTGCGCGGCGGTGCCGCACCGCGCCCGCCAGCGTGGTCGG
>JALHRW010000319.1 GCA_022841245.1 Planctomycetota bacterium | reverse complement strand
TCATAGTCGCTATGTTGATGATTTGTGCTGCGTGCTCTGGAAATAGCAGGGGCGAAATGCCGAAGGAATTACAATTATATGGTAATCAAATCATGTATTACTACGAAGATCCTACAATCGATAGACTAAGAATGGCAATAGATTATAGGGGACCCGCGATTAAAATCATGTACCGTGAATGCGATGCTTCCGCATACAAACACGCCATAACAGCAGACTCAATATTCTTTGCGCTAGTCAATGAAAAATACAACTATGGTTTATATCCGGACGCGGATATGGACGGTATTCAATGGACATCGGATAAACTTACAAAACACCCAGTTGGGTACGGTGGTGACCTAGACTACTATTGGTCTGCCTTCTTTGCGACTGGTGATTTTAAGTGGGTTGATATGGTGATATCTAATATAGTAAATAGTGACTCGGCGATAGCCGGTCCAGCTAGGTGGTCTTGCCGCGCTAACTATCGTCAACATCGTAAAATTAAGGAGTATGTTGATTCAAAACCAGAGTTGAAAAAAGTGATATTTGCTGATAAGAAACCTGGCTAACCAGTCGGTACGGGGAGCGCGTGACTTGAGGTTATGGCTAAGATTTATCTTGGTCGCCACTTAAAAAGCTCCTCGCGTACCAGGCAAGTGGGCGTCGCTGCGGTCAAGAATTCGCGGCGGCCAGGACTACTTAACAATTAGGCTCGCACCGCCGCTCAGTTCTTGACGCTCCGCTTAGTTGTAAGTATTGCCACTAAAGTTATTTGCGATGATCCGGATGGTCCGGGTCACGCGCCCCGGTACCTCGATGTTAGCCGAAAGAAACATATGACCAAGATGATCATGATGGCATTTTCCGTAGAATATGATGATAGCGGTATAGATCAAATAATCAGAGACTTTGGTGGTACTGATGTTGGTCAATTGATTGTGCCTGAACTCAAATGTTCGTTGGCTAGTGCAGAAAGACTATGTGATTCGCTTAGGTATGAATCCGTGCATATTAGTAAGTGCGCCGTTAACGGCGAAAATGCAATGGGGCTGTGGAAGAAACAGTTAAAGGGAATAACAATTAACGGGGCGACATTTACTCAAATTGGTAATCCTTTTGATGGTCAAGTAAATAAGCTAGCGAATCTAGATTTTAGCGATACGAATCTGGATGAACACGCTGTACAATCATTTATAGGAAGGCGT
This sequence comes from Planctomycetota bacterium, assembly GCA_022841245.1. GTDB lineage: Bacteria > Planctomycetota > UBA11346 > UBA11346 > UBA11346 > UBA11346. Next base: position 2,670 of record JALHRW010000319.1, on the reverse strand, counting down.
GCTATACAAAGAATTTCATGTGGCAATACGAACGCAACTATAGAAGTAATTAGGATGGCTGTAAAAATGCCATGTTTAAAACAATTGAATGTTGGTGGTAATCAATTTGGGTTACAAGAGTTAATGGAATCGGGTATTCAAATACCCCGTGGATTGAATGTTATGTTGTAGTAATGGTTTTCGGCTAACCAATCGTTGAAACCGAGCCCATTTCGTGTGGTTTTCCATTCGCCCGGCTCCGGTCAAGAATTCGCGGATTGAAGATGCTGGCGACCCTGATGTTTTCCCCCGCTCAGTTCTTGACGCTCCGCCTCAGTTCTCGTTCCAATTGCCCACAACCCCGTCCGTTCCATTGTGCCCACCCGTCGGCAAATGGGCCGGTTTAACTCAATGTTAGCCAAATCCATGCGGAAACGACATGATTGATCAAGGCTTGGTACTTCAGAAGGAACTTGACCTTGGCCTAGGTTCGTTGACTCCAAATGAAAAGGTAGTGTATTATATATCTAATGCGTTCACATGGACAAGCATGGAGGGTTTAGGTGGATATATAACTGGGTATAATCACGCTGAATTCCCTGAATTTATTAATTCGCTTAGGGCCATTGGGGCAAAGGCCTTGGCTGGTGAATTTAATGAATTGTTACATGAGATAAATAGAATTGGAGGCATTGGTGGAAAACGAGTTGATGATGAAATATTCTCCGAATTTGCCTTGGGTATGATGGTAGATGACCTATCTGATAAGTTTATTGAATATTATGATGAATGGCAAGCCAAGTTGGATGCTTTTTGTGAGAATGAGAAATTTGGCTAACGAATCGTTGAAACCGAGCCCATTACGTGTGGTTTTCCAGTCACCCGGCTCCGGTCAAGAATTCGCGGACTGAAGTGGCTGGCGACCCTGATATCTTCCCCCGCTCAGTTCTTGACACTCCGCCTCTGTTCTCGTTCCAATTGCCCTCCACCCCGTCCGTTCCATTGTGCCCACCCGTCGGCAAATGGGCCGGTTTAACTCTGTGTTAGTCGCAAAATATGAAAAGAATCTCCTTAGTTCTTCTCGTATTATGTTTATCTATAGTAGGATACTTGCTATTTGCGCCAATGGGTACTGGGTCTGAGAGTAGGATGTTGAAATACAAAGTTGGACTCGAAAGCAAAACGAACGACGAATTAGAGAAAGAAGTAGTTGGATTTGCAGTGTTAAAATTCAGTGATGGTGAATTACGGTCAATATGCGATGACAGTCACTCTAGTCCATGGGGTGGGAATATGGTTATAGCAGATGGAAATCAGGTTATCTGGTCAAGGATGGGACACGTTTGTGGTTCGATGGATTTATATACTAAGCATAAACGATACCTCAACGAATGTCTTAATAATAGTAAGCCGGATAGTAAGCGCGGTTTTATTGCATGGATGAATAGCGCGAAATGACAATTGCGACTAACCAGTCGGTAGTGGGAGCGCGTGACATGTGGTTATGGCTCAGACTGCCCTGGCTCTCCACATAGGGTCGCCACCACGTTCCAGGCAAGTGGGTGTCGCTGCGGTCAAGAATTCGCGGCGGCCAGGATTACTTAACAGATAGGGTCGCCACCGCCGCTCAGTTCTTGACGCTCCGCTTAGTTATAAGTGTTGCCACTGAAGAAATTTGCGGTGATTCGGAAGGTCCGGGTCACGCACCCACACTACCTCTATGTTAGGCATTAATCCTATGAGCATTGACACAAAATTTGAATTCTCCAGGGCACGAGGAGTAGTCTGGGTATGTGACATATCGGGATCATCAAAGGTTATAAACGACGAAAAGGATGTTAATGGAATGGAGGAATTTATCCCGAGGTTATACTGGTTGTCTATGAAAGTTGTCGAGATTACAGGCGGGAGATTTATAAAATGGACAGGAGATGGATTTTTGGCTTGGTATCCGTTCGAGTTGCATCGGGACTTAGGCGTAATAGCTGAAAGGATAATCACCGCAGCATGGCATATTTCTGTTATGGTTAATGTGACTCAGATGGGCGTAAGGATGGGGAAAAAGCTCAATTTGCGCCATGGATTATCCGTCGAACACGACGCGCTCATAATGAAGATAACTGGCAAGGGGACAAATATTCAGGATATAATGGGAAGGTCGGTTGTTTTGGCCTTTCGTCTATCTGGCATAGATGGAAAATTCCCGAACATCGTAGCGCAAAGTGAGATAGTTGATGCATATCACTACTCTGGATTTTCTACTGTTCATTTTAATAAACGTAAATTCAATTTAAGTGAGGTTAACAGGTATTTTAAAGGCGAAAAATGGGCCACTACAAGTATATACGAAACAAGGGAGAAGACGAGTAAGCGTAAGGTAAAAGTGGATCATTTGATAACGGCAGGTAAAAATGCTATCGCATCTGCAGAAGGTCAATCTGTTGATTCTGGAACGCCCAAGTCGTCATTCGACACAAATGCGCTGGTAAATGACATGCAAAGTGGACCTAAGTGGGCAAATGAAGTACTAATGGAATATGCAAGGTGGATAACGAAAGATTTGCTAGGGTCGTTAAAGACGGTGGTTGCTAGCCTGGAAACACAACTCACAGACAAGAAAAATGCCTAACTAGTCGTTGAAACCGAGCCCATTACGTGTGGCTTTCCAGTTGCCCGGCTCCGGTCAAGAAT
>JALHRW010000318.1 GCA_022841245.1 Planctomycetota bacterium | reverse complement strand
CCAGCGGCCAGCGGCCAGCGGCCAGCGGCCAGCGGCCAGCGGCCAGCGGCCAGCGGCCAGCGGCCAGCTAATTTACTGACGGTTCCGGCAATCCCTGCCCGCCATCGAGCAGCCGGCGCCACAGCTCGGCAGGCGGCGCCACCAGCAGATGATCGAGCTGGCCGGGACGCACCAGCCAGGCGCCCTGCTCCAGCTCGTGCTCGAGCTGGCCCTGGCCCCAACCGGCGTGGCCGAGGAACAGGCGCGGACCGCTGTGGTCGGCGCCCTCGGCGAAGCGTTCCGCCAGGGCGGCGACCTCGCCACCGATGGCCAGACCGACGCTGATGCGCTGGCAGCCGGGCAGGTCAGTGAGGGCGTGCAGCAGCAGGCCGCGGTCGCGCTCGACCGGACCGCCCTCGGCCGCGACCAGGGATTCGGCCAGACCGGCGGGGACGCCGTCCCAGATCGAGGACAGCGGCACGTCGAGCGGACGGTTGACGATCAGGCCCATGCTGCCCGCATCGTTGTGCTCGAGCAGGTAGACCACCGAACGCATGAAGTTGGGGTCGCCGAGGGTGGTCGCGGCGACCAGGAAGGTCCCGGCGAGCGGCTTCACGGCTCCAGCATCACCGAACGGATCTCGGCCTCGCAGCACAGCTGACCATCGACGAAGGTCTTGGCCATGCAGGCGCTCATGCGGCTGCGCAGGCGCAGCACATCGATCTCGATGCGCATCATGTCGCCAGGCTCGACCGCGCGGCGGAACTTGACCCGGTCCATGCTCATGAAGTAGGGCAGGCGTTTGCTGCCCGCCTCCTCGTTGAGCATCAGCATGATGGCGCCGGTCTGCGCCATCGCCTCCAACTGCAGCACGCCGGGCAGCACCGGGGTGCCGGGGAAGTGGCCCTGGAAGAAGGGCTCGTTCACCGTCACCGCCTTCAATCCGACGATGCGCTTGCCCGGTTCGTATTCGACCACGCGATCGACCAGCAGCATGGGGAAGCGGTGCGGCAGCAGGGCGAGGATCTTCTTGACGTCGAGCACCACCTTGGGGCGCTCGGCAACGGTGATGCGGCGGTTGAGCTCCTGCACCAGCAGCATGTTCTCGCGGTGGCCCGAGCGCACGGCGATGATGTGGGCATGCAGGCGGCGGTGGGCGTGGGCGAGGTCGCCGATCAGGTCGAGGACCTTGTGCCGCGCCGCCTCGTCGGGGAAGCGCAGGGTCGTGCCGACCACCTGGGTGCCGTCGTAGACGCAGGTGTTCTCGTAGTTCGCGCCCTTGCCCAGGCCGGCGGCGCGCAGCATGTCGACCTCCTTCTTCAGGCAGAAGGTGCGGGCCGGCGCGATCTGCTCGGCGAAGGCCTGCTCGGTCAGCTCGACCTCGACGACCTGGGCCCCCCCGAGGGCGCCGCCGTGATCGTCGAGCGTGTAGGTGATCTTCAGCCCGCCCTTCCACGGCAGGGCGATCAGCGTGGTCCGGCCATCGCTGACCGAGATCGGCTCGGTGACCTCGAACAGCCGGCGCTCGTCGCCCTGCTCGAGGATGCCGGCGCCGCGCAGCAGCTCGACGAAGTCCTTGGCCGAGCCGTCGAGACCGGGGAACTCGACCGCATTCAGTTCGACGCGCAGATTGTCGATGCCCAGGCCGTAGGCGGCGGCAAGGAAGTGCTCGCAGGTGTGGACCTCGACCTCGCCGATGGCGAGGGCGGTGCGGCGCTGACGCTGGCACAGATGGTCGGGATGCGAGGGGATGCTCGGCTCGCCGGGCAGGTCGATGCGCACGAAGACGATGCCGGTATCGGGCGGCGCCGGCCGGAAGGTGACCGTGCAGCTCTCGCCGCTGTGCAGCCCGATGCCGGTGACGGTGACGTCGGCGGCGATCGTCCGTTGGACATTCACGGCTTCTTCTCCAGTTCGGCGATGCGCGCCTCGAGCTTGCGCAGGCGTTCGAGCGCCTCGGGCAGCTTGCGCCGGGCGACCTCCTGGGCCATCTCGGTCTTGAATTCCTGGGCCGGCGAGCCGCGCACCACCGCGCCGTCGGAGAGGTTCTTGCCCACCCCGCTCTGCGCGGTGATGGTGACGTGGTTGCCCATGTTGAGGTGCCCGGCGAGGCCGGTCTGCCCGCCCATGATCACGTGGTGGCCGATGCGCGTCGAACCCGCGATGCCGGCCTGCGCCACGATGATGCCGTGCGGACCGACCTCGACGTTGTGGGCGATCTGCACCAGGTTGTCGAGCTTGGTGCCGGCGCCGATGCGCGTGCGGCCGAAGCGGGCGCGGTCGATGGCGGTGTTGGCGCCGATCTCGACGTCGTCCTCGATCACCACCGTGCCGATCTGCGGGATCTTGCGATGCACGCCGTCGACCGTGGCGTAGCCGAAGCCGTCGGAGCCGATCACCGTGCCGTTGTGGATGACGACGCGTGCCCCGAGGGTGCAGCGTTCGCGCACGCTGACGTGGGGATAGAGCACACTGGCGTCGCCGACCGCGACCTCGGCGCCGAGCACCACATGCGGATGCAGCACGACGTCGTCGCCCAGGCGGCAGTCGTCGCCGATGACCACGTAGGCGCCGATGCGGCAGCGGGCGCCGATGGTGACGCGGGCGCCGAACACGGCGGTCGGATGGATCCCGACCTCGGGGTGCACCGGCTTGGGGCCGAAGGCTTCGACCAGCTGCGCCAGGGTGTGGTCGGGATTGGCCACCACCACCTGCACGGCGTGCGGCAGCGGCGCTTGCGCCGCGCCGATCAGCACGCAGCCGGCGCGCGTCGTCGGCAGCAGACCCATGTACTTGGGATTGGCCAGGAAGCTGAGGTCGCTGACCTGCGCATCGCCCAATCCGGCCACGCCGGTGAGCAGGCGGGCGGCGGACGCGGCCTCGTCGAGGCCCTGCGCCGGGACGATACGCCCCCCGGTCGCGCCGGCGAGCTGGCCGACGGTCGCGCTCATCGCCCCAGCCATCACTTGCCTCCGCCGGCGGGCTCGACGGGCTTCTCGCCGACCTTCTCGGTGAACTTCTGGTTGGCGAAGCCGATGTAGGCGTCGGTGATGTCCTGATCGGTGTCGTAGTAGAGCGCAGTCTGCATCTCGACGCGCAGGTTCATCAGCATGAGGTCGCGAGCGCCGATCTCCTTCTCCGCCGCCTGAACCACGATCTTGATCCCGCGGCTCTTGCAGAACTCGCCGAGCAGCACGATCGCGACCTGGTACTGCTCCCGGATGATGGCGATCTGCCGGCGTTCGAACTCGCCGGAGACGCGGCGGCCGTAGGCGTCGCGCCGCGCCTTGGTCGCCTCGAGCTCCTCCTGCAGCTGGCCGAGCTTCTCGTTGCCGGCCGGGATCGCCTCGATCGAGGTGGTCAGCTTCTGGATCTGGTCGTCGAACTCCTTGACCCGGGCATCGATCTGCGCCTTCTCCTGCTTGAACAGCTCCATCCGGGCCTGGTAGCTCTTGCTGCCGTTGATCGCATCGACCAGGCGCAGCACCGCCACCTTGGGCGCGTCGCCGCTATCACCGGCCGAGACCGGCACGAGGGGTACGAGAAGGAGAAGGGCGAGGAGCAGGCGCATAGGTATCCCGGGGTCGCGGCAGCCTATGGGGGTGGCCGGGGCGGTCACGCGGGATTGCCGAGGGGCTGGCGGGCTACGTGCTGGCCGCTGGTCGCTGGCCGCTGGTCGCTGGTTGCTGGTCGCTGGTCGCTGGTCGCTGGTTGCTGGTCGCTGGTAGCTGGTCGCTGGTCGCTGGTTGCTGGTCGCTGGTCGCTGGTCGCTGGTCGCTTCTGGCTTCATTGCCCCTGCCGTCCGTCATGCGTTGCTTGTTTGCGGCGCTCGGCGCTCGGCAAGGCACGCAAGCGGACTATGCGACAACATCCATTTTCAGTCGCACGCTT
>JALHRW010000317.1 GCA_022841245.1 Planctomycetota bacterium | reverse complement strand
CAGCTCCTGGCCGCGCGCCACCGTGGCCCCGACGTCGACCAGCAGTTCGCTGATGCGCAGGCCGCCGGTCTCGGCCGCGACCACCGCCTCCTGCCACGCCGCCAGCGGACCATTCGCCGGCACGCTGCGCGGCCAGGCGGCCTGTTCGGGACGGATCAGCGACACGGTCAGGGCGGCATGCGCCGGCGTCGGCGCCGGGGCGCGCCGGGCGCGGATCACGGCGATGGCGAGGCCGGCGGCCACGGCGAGCAGCAGCACGATGGCGATGATGCGGGCGGACGGACTCATGGGGCGGCCTCCTCGGGCAGCGGCAGGTGCAGCAGCAGGATCATCGCGTCGGCGGTCTGGCGGACGGCCTCGGCGAAGAAGGCGTCGTCGAGCCGCTTGGTGCCCATGATCAGCTGCATGGTCGGCCGGGCGGTCATCAGCAGGCGCAGCATCGCCGGCAGGTGCAGGGCCCAGACCTGGGCCTCGGCCTCGGAGGCCTGCGGCCGGACGTGGCGGTGGATGGCGAGCCAGCGGGCGTGCATCGGCGCGGCGAGGTGCTCGACGATCAGATTGTGCTGCGACGAGGGCTGGGTCATCTCGCGGAAGATGAGCTGCGCTTGCCACGGGATCGCGGCCGGCCCGATCAGCATGGCGAAGAGCAGGCGGACGCGGGCGCGGATGGCGTGCGCGGCGCCGGCTGGCGTGTCGAGTACCCCAGGCCGGCTGGCCGGATCGTCCTCCGCCAGGAAGACCGACTCGTGGTGCCGGCACACCGTCTCCAGCACGGCTTGGTAGAGCGCCTGCTTGCTGCCGAAGTGGTAGTGGATGGCGGCCAGATTGGCGCCGCAGGCCTCCGCGATCGCACGCGTGCTGGCACTATCGAAACCCTGTTCAGCAAACAACTTGCCTGCGGCAAGGATGAGCTGGTCGCGAGTCGAGGAGGGGTCAGGTTGGTTCATGGCGGTCATTCAGTCGGTCGACTGAATGATGATGGTTCAAAGCGTTGGTCAAGCGACCGGCCAGCGGCCAGCTACCAGCCAGTCCCTACTTGCGCAATTCGATCGTGCGCACGTTGGTCATCGGGTAGATGTCGATCCGCCCCTTCCAATACACCTGCAGCTTCTCGTCATCCATGGCGTAGCGCAGCGTGTCGCCCGGATCCTTGATCTGGTAGGTGCCGCACGCCTTGCCGTCCAGGCCATAGACCACGATGCTGTCGGCCTGCTTGGGCACCAGTTGCCAGGCGAGCAGGATGCCGACCAGGCCGGCGGCGAGGATGCCGTAGATGATCAGCGCCGTGCGCGGCTTGAAGCGGATCTCCATGGCGCCTCCCCGTCGCATGCTGCATGCGGCCGGGCCCGGGACAACCGCGACGCTCGTGGTTGACCGCGGCTGCACTGCGATACCGTTCCGCCCGTCTCAACCTTTCGGGCAACCGGAAGCGTGGGCCCCAAGGCCCGCGCTTTTTTCGTCTTAGGAAGCATGCCGATGCTCAATGCCGCACTCTTTCTGCAGCGTGTCGATGCCCTCGCCAAGGAGCGTGGCGTCGACAAGAACGTCATCATCGACCACATCGAGAAGGCCCTGCAGCAGGCCGCCCAGAAGCGTTTCGATGCCACCGGCGACCTCTCGGTGACGATCGACCGCGAAAGCGGCGAGATCCGCGCCTTCGAAGACGACAAGCCGGTCGACCTGGAGACGCTCGGGCGCATCGTAGCCAACGTCGCCAAGCAGGTCTTCGTCCAGGGTCTGCGCGAGACCGAGCGCGACCGCCTCTACGACGACTTCTCGCCCCGCCTGCACACCGTCGTCTCCGGCACGGTCATGCGTGAAGAGCACGGCATGGCGATCATCTCGCTCGGCGGCCGCGCCGAGGCGATCATGCCCAAGGAGGAGCAGCTGCCCGGCGAGGTCTACCGCCCTGGCGCGGTGGTGCGCGCCTACGTGCTGAAGTGCGAGAAGAAGGGCAGCCGTCTGCGCATCGTCCTGTCGCGCACCCACGCCAACTTCGTCCGCGAGCTGTTCCGCGCCGAGATCCCCGAGATCGCCGACGGCCTGATCGAGGTGAAGGGCATCGTGCGCGAGCCCGGCCGCCGCACCAAGATCGCGGTCGCCAGCAACGACCCGCGCATCGACCCCGTGGGTTCGTGCGTCGGCATGCGCGGCAGCCGCATCTCCAAGGTCACCGACGAGCTCGGCGGCGAGAAGATCGACATCATCCCGTGGGCCGAGGATTCGGCGCAGTACATCGAGAACTCGCTCAAGCCGGCGCGCATCCTGCGCATCAGCTACGACCACTTCCGCGACCGCGCCCGCGTGGTCGTGTCGCAGGACCAGCTGCCGCTCGCGATCGGCAAGGCCGGCCAGAACGTGCGCCTCTCGGCCCGCCTGACCCGCTACAAGATCGACGTGATGAGCGAGGAGGCGCAGAAGGAGAAGCGGCAGAAGGGCAGCGAGGAGCTGCAGCTGCTGATCGACGCCAAGCTGCTCGACGACTTCCTGCGCGAGACCTTCCTCGACAACCACCTCGACGCCCTCTCGGTGCTCGCCGCGCAGACCCCCGACCGCCTGGTCGAAGGCCTGCAGGGCGCCCCGGTCGACGCCGAGCTGGCCGGGAAGCTCATCGCCAAGGCCGAGGAGCTGCTCACCCCCGAGCAGCGCGCCGACAAGACCAAGCTGCTCGAGCAGCGTGCCGAAGCCGAGCGTCGGGCCCAGGAGGAGGAGGCGCGCGCCATCGCCGCCGCCGCCACCGCCGCCGCCCAGCCTGCCCCGGAGACGGCTGCCGGGTGACTCCTCCGGCGGGGATTCCCCCGCTTGAGCGCGCCCGGAACCTCGCCATCGTGTTCGCCCCTACGGAAACTGCATGAAGCTCGCCGAGCTGGCCAAGACCCACAACCTCGCACTCGACCTCCTGGTCGAGGTCGTCGAGGTCGATCTGAAGATCAAGCTCCCCAAGGGCGCGGAATCGGTGCTCAAGGAGGCCGAGGTCGCACGCATCCTGGCCAGCGACGGGCTGGAGACGGCGGACGGCAAGCCGTTCACGCCGATCATCGCCAAGGAGTACGAGGAGAAGCACCAGAAGAAGCTCCAGGCCAAGAAGGGTCTGGAGACGCGCAAGAAGAAGGCCGAGGAGGAGGCCGCCAAGCTCAAGGCCGACGAGGAGCGCCGGCTGATCGACGAGCGCAAGAAGCACGCCGAGGAGCTGGCCCGCCGCCAGGCCGACGACGACGCCAAGCGCATCGCCGACGAGGCCTCCGAGCGCCGCCGCCTGGAAGAGGACGAGCGCGTCCGTCTCGACCTCGAGCGCCAGCGCCTGGTCGCCGAAGAGGAGCTGCGCCGCCGCGAGTCCGAGGCGCGCAGCATCGCCGAGCAGCTCTCGGCCTTGAAGCACAGCCAGGCCGCCGCCCGCGCCGCCGAGGCTGCCCCCGCTCCGGTACCGACCCCGGTTGTCGCTACGCCGACGCCGGCAGTCGTCGAAGCCGCTCCGGTCGTCAGCGAACCGGTCGCCCAGGCCCCGGTCGCCGATCCGGTCGTCGAGCTCAAGCCGACGCCTGAACCGCCGCGCACCGCCGCCCTCGCTCCGAAGACCCCGCCCAAGCCCGTCCTGCCGCCGCCGGTGATGAAGACCGTCGCCGGGGTCGGTTCGAAGCTGGCCAACCTGGCCAAATCGACGCACGAGAAGGCCGACCACTCGATCAAGGCCGCGCCCAAGCCGGTGGCTCCGGTCCCCGGCGTCCCTGCGCCTGGCGACCAGCCGCTGTCGGCTGAGGATCGCCGCCGCCTGATCCAGGCGAACATCGCCCGCAACATGGAGATGGCCAAGAAGGTCGCGGAGGCGAAGGCTGCGGCCAAGCGCCCCGGCTTCCGCACCATCGACCGGACCAAGACCCCCGGCGGTCCCGGCGGCCCACGCGGTCCCGGCGGCCCGCGC
>JALHRW010000316.1 GCA_022841245.1 Planctomycetota bacterium | reverse complement strand
CGACCTGCGCCGCGGCCGCCTTCACCTCCGCCCGCCGCCACGACATCGGCCTGGTCGGCGAGGCCGTGCTCGGGGTCTACCGCGCCGCCATCGGCGGCTCCTCGGCCGGCGGCGCGACGACGTGGAAGCGCCTGACCACCGAGCGGCTGCGCCGCCGCACATCAAACCGCCAGCGCACGGTCAAGCCATGAACGCGCATTCCGCTGCTGGACGCCGGCACCGGGCTTGCATAGTCCCGCCGCACCGGAACAGCCCGTGATAGCCTTCATCTCCGACATCCACGCCAACCGTTCCGCCCTGCAGGCGGTGCTTGAGGACATCGATCGCCTCGGCACGGTCGAGCGCATCTACTGCCTCGGCGACGTCATCGGCTACGGGCCCGATGTCGAATGGTGCATCGATGCGGTGACTGCCCGTTGCAAGCTGTTCCTCATGGGCAACCACGAGCACGCCGTGCTGCATGGCGCCTTCGGCTTCCATTCCGGGGCCAAACGGGCGATCGACTGGACGCGCAAGCAGGTCGAGGCGCTCGAGCCGGCGGCCAAGCGCAAGGCGGTGCAGGACCTGCTCAAGGCGCTGCCGATCCGCCACGAGATCGACGACGTCCTGCTGGTCCACGGCAGCCCGCGCGATCCGGTGATGGAGTACGTGCTGGAGAGCGACCTGTGGGAAGGCGCCGATCCGGCCAAGATGGACGAGATATTCGACCACATCCCGCGCCTGTGCTTCGTCGGCCACACCCATCGTCCGGGCGTGTTCACCGCCGACCGCTGCTTCCTCGCGGCCGGCGAGCTGCCCGACGGCTACGACGTCACCGATGGCAAGTACCTGATCAATGTCGGCTCGGTCGGCCAGCCGCGCGATCGCGATCCGCGCGCGTGCTACACCCTGTTCAGCGGCGACGCGGTGTACTTCCGCCGCGTGCAGTACGATGTCGATGCGGTGGCCAAGCGTCTGCGCGCCGTCCCCGAGCTCGATCCGCGCTTCGCTGACCGCCTGTTCCGCGGCGAATAATGCGCGCCGTCGTCCAGCGCGTCGCCTCGGCCTCGGTCGTGGTCGACGGGCACGAGACCGGCCGCATCGCTCGGGGCTTCCTCATCCTGCTCGGGGTCGAAGCCGGCGACGGCGAAGCCGACCTCGCCTGGCTGGTCGGCAAGATCCACCGCCTGCGCGTCTTCCCCGACCCCCAGGGGCGCATGTCGCTGGCGCTGGGCGACATCGCCGGCGAGGCTTTGGTGGTCAGCCAGTTCACGCTGCTCGCTTCGACCGGACACGGCAACCGCCCCGACTTCCTGCGCGCGGCCAAGCCCGACGAGGCGAACCGGCTCTACCTCGCGTTCGTCGAGCGCCTCTCCCAGCTGCTCGGCCGGCCGGTGGCGACCGGCGTCTTCGCCGCCGACATGGCGGTGTCGCTGCTCAACGATGGGCCGGTGACCATCGTCATCGACTCGCGACTCAGGGAGTAATCAGCGTAGTTCGATGGCCGCCGGACCGGGCAGCACCTCGCCCACGATGCAGGCCGGCGCGTCGCCGTGGTTGCGCAGGTCGTCGACCAGGGCATCGGCGTCAGCCGCGTGCACCGCGAGCAGCAGCCCGCCGCTGCTCTGCGGGTCGGTGCAGGCGAGTTCGCGCACGCGGTCGATGCCGCTGGCGAGATGCAGGCGCTGGCCGGCGTAGGCGCGGTTGCCGGCGTCGCCACGGGTTACGCAGTTGGCGGCGATCGCGGCGGCGACCCCGGGCAGCAGCGGCAGGCTGGCGGTGTCGATGGCCAGCCGCACGCCGCTGGCGCTGGCGATCTCGGCCCCGTGGCCGACCAGGCCGAAGCCGGTGATGTCGCAGCCGGCGTGGACGCGGTGGCGCTGCATGGCGCGCGCAGCCTCGGCGTTCAGTCGGGTCAGCGAGGCGATCAGCGCCTGGCCGTCTGCCGGCGCCAGCAGGCCTTTCTTGAGCGCGGTCGCCAGCATGCCGGTGCCGAGCGCCTTGCTCAGCACCAGTCGGTCGCCGGCCTGCGCCCCGGCGTTGGCGATGATGCGGTTGCCGGTCGGAATGCGGCCGGTGATGGCCAGGCCGTAGGTCATCTCGGGGCTCTTCACCGAATGGCCGCCGACGATGGCGCAGCCGGCCTCGGCGCAGGTCGCCGCCCCGCCCTGCAGCACGGCGCGCAGGATGTCCGGCCCCAGCGCCTCGGGAAAGTGCAGGATGTTCAGCGCGAACAGCGGCTCGCCGCCCATGGCATAGACGTCGGACAGGGCATTGGTCGCCGCCACCCGGCCGTAGAGGAACGGATCGTCGACGATCGGGGTGAAGAAGTCGGTGGTCGAGACCAGCAGCGTGCCGTCCTCCATGCGCCACACCGCCGCGTCGTCGCACTGGTCGAAGCCGACCACGACCCGCGGATCAGTCGGCCAGGTCACCCCGGCCAGCGCCTCGGCGAGCATGCTCGGCGCTAGCTTGGCGGCGCAGCCGGCGCAGGAGACGGTCTGGGTGAGGCGGACGGGCGCGGTGGCGGAAGTCATGCCAGGACGATCGATCTCCTTGGTGCGCGTGGAAGCCCTTGCTCGGCAGCCTGCGACAAGGCCAGCGGCTTGTCGGCTGCCTGGCCGGGACAGACTGCCGCGCATGCGACTGCACATCATCCGTCACGGCGATCCCGATTACGTGGCCGACACCCTGACGGAGCGCGGCCGCCGCGAGGCGGAGGCGCTGCGCGAATGGACCGCGCGCGAGGCGCCGGATCGCGCCTACCACTCGCCCATGGGCCGCGCCCGTCTCACCGCCGAACTGGCTCTGGCCGGCAGCGGGCTGACCGCGACCTGCGAACCATGGACGGCCGAGCTCTCGCCGTGGGGCCCGCTGCTCGGCGAGAAGCTCGCTTACTGGGACCAGCACGGACACCGCATCCGCAATCCGACCTTCCTCGCCAGCCGTCGCATCGAGGACGTTCCTGGCCTGGATGCTCCGGAATTCCTCGCCAACTTGCCGCGCGTCGCCGCCGCTTCGGACGCTTTCCTCGCCCGCCACGGCCTCGCTCGCGACGGCGGGGTCTACCGCGTGACGCCATGCGACTGCCGCAGCATCGCGGTGTTCTGCCACATGGGCTTCGGCCTGACCTGGCTGGCGCACCTCCTCGCCATGCCCGCTCCGCTGGCGTGGTGCAGCTTCCATCTCCACACCACCTCGGTGACGACCATCCTATTCGACGAGCGTGACCCGGGCACCGCCACCCCGCGCGCCCTGTGGGTCGGCGACATCACCCACCTCAACCGCGCCGGCATCGAGCCCTCGCTGATGGGGATCAAGGCGAACTACCGCTAATTCAAGTGACGGGCGTCATTCAATACGGACGCCCAACGACAGTTCACATCGCAAGAGAATGCGAGAATCGCTTTAACGATATCGATCCCTGCCGCGACCTATTGGCCCGCAGGCAGTTGGGTTCGCCACGCCGGGTCTGTATCGCGCATGCCGGTAGAGGTGTCAGCGGCTGCGACACGGTCCGACCGGATCCGGCGGTCAACCCCGACCGGGTGAGGTCATCGCGCCGCAGGCCATAGGCGCGCCACGGTTGATCGGCGGCATGATAGTACCTGGGCATACGTAGTGCTTGTAAGACACCAGGAAGCACCTATTCAATTGTAATCTCATTCCCCATGCGACATCGGCTCTGGAGTGCAATGCGCTCATCACAGACGAAAACTTCAGGATATCGCGACATATGACGTTCTCCCATGGATGCACGCCCGTGTCCGCCATCGTCCTCGTGCTCGGTGCCTGCAGCCACGAGGCAGAACCCGTTCCCGGAGTCCAGCCATGAACCGCATCCGTTCCATCCGCGCCTCGTGGGCTGCCGTGCTGTTGTGCACCACGGCGGCCTTGCCTGGCGAAGAGGCGACGCCGCCTCCGGCGGATCCGCCGGTCCTCTCGGTCTCCTATCTGCAGAACCTGATCCC
>JALHRW010000315.1 GCA_022841245.1 Planctomycetota bacterium | reverse complement strand
ACGGGCCGCAGCGTGGTGCTGTGCCCCGAGCCCGAACCGTGGTGCCAGCTGGAGACGAGCTGGGACGTTGCCGCCTTCTGGAGCGGGGCGCTGGCGACCGAGGGCGTCGCGGCAGCGACGGCCGATCTCGATGGCGATGCCGCGGCCGGCCGTGCCGCCGTCGCGGGCCAGCTGGCGGTGTGCTTCGACACCTGCCATGTCTCGCTCGCCTTCGAGGCCCAGGCCGAGGCGGTGGCCCGGCTGCACGCTGTCGGGGCGCGCATCGCCAAGATCCAGGTCTCGGCCGCGCCGCAGGCCGAGGCGGCCGAGGCGAAGCAGGTCGCGGCCCTCGCTGGCATGGCAGAACAGCGCTTCCTCCACCAGTCGGCGGCCAGCGATGGGCGTGGCGGCCTGGCCCGCTGCGTCGATCTCGATGGGTTGGCCGCCTGCCTCGGCCGGCTGCCATCGGCACAGTCGGTGCGCAGCCACTTCCACGTTCCGATCGACGCTGCGCGCCTGGGCAACGGTCTGGCCACCACCGCCGCCGACAGCCGGGCCGGACTGGCCGCCTGCCTGGCGGAAGGCTGCGCCCACATCGCCGTCGAGACCTACACTTGGCCGCTGCTCGCCGCAGACGAGGAGGCGCGCCTGGCGGGTACGCAGCGCGAACTCGCCACCCTGCAGGCGTGGTGCGATGGATGACCCGGGAGCGCCGCACTCCCGTGCGGCTGTCTTGGGGCACTCCGGCCTCGAGCCGCACAGGCGTGCGGCGCTCCCGGGACCCGTCGACGGCACCTGGCGCTACCAGTGGCCGGCCGGATCCCGTTTCCTGGCAGAGATCTCCGACCTGGTGCCGGTAGCCGGCAAGCGGGTGATCGATCTTGGCTGCGGCCAGGGTCGGCTCGGGCGCTGGGCGCTGCAGGCCGGCGCTGCCGAGGTGCTCTTCGCCGACCACTCGGCCGAGGCGCTCGACCTCATCCCCGACCTGCCGGGAGCGCGCCGCCTGGTCCATGCCTGGGGCGACCCGCTACCACCCTGCGACGTGCTGCTGGGCGGTGACATCCTCTACCGCGCCGACCACTTTCCGGCGCTGCTCGATTCGGTGGCCAGCGCGCTGACCGCGCCAGCGGCGAAGGCCTGGCTGGTTGATCCGCGCACGCATCTGGAACCCGAGTTGCCGCACCTGGCGGCCGCGCGCGGTCTGCGCTGGGACAGCCAGCGCAGACCGGCCAGCTATACGCTGGTCTGCGTAGGTCTACTACCTTGCGAAACGCCTGTTGTTTGACACACTGCCGCGCTTCATGTTCGACCCTTCGCATGTCCAGCCCATCGCCGGTGCCACTGGCGACTCCATCCTCCCGCAGTCGATTGCCGACGCGATCGCCCCGCTGACCTGGCTGGCCGGCGGCCTGTACGTCCTGGCGGTCGCCGCCCTGGCGCTCTACGGCCTGCACAGCCTGTGGCTGCTGGCCCTGTTCCTGCGCCACCGCAAGGGCGCCAAGGCCCAGGCCGAGCGCGAAGCCGCGACCCCGCTGCCTCCCGATGCCGAGCTGCCGCACGTGCTGGTCCAGCTGCCGGTGTTCAACGAGCGCGATGTGGTCGTGCGCGTGCTGGATTCGATCAGCCGCCTCGACTGGCCCAAGGACCGCCTGCACATCCAGCTGCTCGACGACTCGACCGACGACAGCGTCGAGATCGGCCGCAAGGCGGTGGCCAAGCTGCGCACCACCGGCATCGACGCGGTATCGATCCACCGCACCGACCGTACCGGGTACAAGGCTGGCGCGCTTGAGAACGGCATGCAGGTGTGCGATGCGCCGTTCATCGCCATCTTCGACGCCGACTTCACCCCCAATCCCGACTTCCTGCGCATCGCGATCAAACCGCTGCTCGCCGACCCCGGCCTGGCCCTGGTTCAGGGCCGCTGGGAGCACCTCAACCGCGACGACAACATCCTGACCCAGGCCCAGGCGGTCGGCATCGACGGCCACTTCGCGGTCGAGCAGGGCGCGCGTGGCTGGTCCGGCCTGCCGATGAACTTCAATGGCACCTGCGGGCTGTGGCGCCGCACCGCCATCACCGACGCCGGCGGCTGGGAGCACGACACCCTGACCGAGGACATGGACCTGTCCTACCGCGCGCAGCTGGTCGGCTGGCGCTGCACCTACCGCATCGGCCTGGGCGTCCCCGGCGAGGTGCCGGCCGACGTCAACGCCTGGCGCAGCCAGCAGTTCCGCTGGGCCAAGGGCTCGATCCAGACCGCCATCAAGCTGCTGCCGCGCATCTGGCGCGGCCCGTGGAGCCTGCACGCCAAGGTGTGCAGCTCGCTGCACATGACCCACTACCTGGTCCATCCGCTGATCCTGCTGTCGCTGTTCTGCGCCCCGCTCGCCCTGCTGCTGGTCGGCACCGGTGTGATCCCGTGGTTCGTGCTGCTGCTCGGCGTGTTCAGCTTCGCGGTCGGCGCCAGCGCGCCGATCCTGGTCTACATCGTCAGCCAGCTGACCCTGCACGGCTCGAAGGGCTGGCGCAACCTGCGCTCGCTGCCGATCCTCGCCGCCATCGGCACCGGCATCGCCATCAGCAACGGCCAAGCCGTATGGCAGGCCGTTCGCGGCCAGCAGAGCGCGTTCGTCCGCACCCCGAAGGCCGGCGCGTCCGGCACCGGCAGCTACCGCGCCAAGGCGCACAGCGGCATCCCCGAGGCGTTCTGCGCCATCTGGGCCATCGTCGGCATGACCGTCGGCTTCATCGGCGCGCACACCTGGATCACCCCGCTGCTCGCCATCTACCTGTCGGGCTTCGCCTGGATGAGCATCCACTGCATCCGCGAGCGCCGCGCCCGGGCCGCCAAGATGGTCCGCCCGGTGGTCGAGGCGACGGACGACGTCGCCGCCCAGCCGGCCTGAGCGCATTGCCCCGGTTCGGGGTTCGTGGTTCGTGGTTCGTGGGTGCGATTGAGGTTTCGCCGTTTTCATTTGGGTGGCAGCATCTCGCTTGGAACATGCGCGGGCGCTGCGGAACGACGAACCACGAACGACGAACCACGAACCGTGGCAATGGACCCCATGTACCCCCCAGAACTGACCGACCCCATCCGCGACGAGATCAAGGCCATGGGCCTGAGCGAGGCGACGACTGCCGCCCAGGTCGAGGCTGCACTGGCCAAGCCCGGCCCCGTGCTGGTATTCGTCAACAGCGTGTGCGGCTGCGCCGCCGCCGGGGCCCGTCCCGGCCTGTCCCAGGCGTTGGCCGCCGCCGCCAAGAAACCCGAAGTCGTCACCGTGTTCGCCGGCGTCGATCGCGAAGCGGTGCAGGCTGCTCGCGCGCATTTCGCCGAGTACCCGCCGAGTTCGCCGAGCGCCGCGCTGCTCAAGGACGGCGAGGTGGTGTGGATGCTGCATCGCCACCAGATCGAAGGGCGCCAGGCGCAGCAGGTCGCCGAGCTGTTCAAGCAGGCGTTCACCCAGTACTGCTGACTGGCAACCCGCCGCAGCTGACCAGCATCCGGGCATGCTGATCGCATTCGAGGCCGTCGAGCGCACCGGCTCGGCCTGCGTCTGGGACGGGTCGGTGCTGGCCTTCGAGCGCTGCACCGGCCACGCCGAGGCGGACCTCGTGCCGCTGCTCGACCGCCTGATGCGCGCGCACGCGCCGATATCGGCGCTGGCGGTGGCGGCCGGGCCGGGCTCGTTCACCGGCCTGCGCGTCGCCGCGCTGGCCGCCCGCACCATCGCCTGGATCGACCGGCTGCCGGTGCATGCCGTCGACAGCCTCGCCGCCTGCGCCGCGCAGCAGGGCGACGGCTGCTGGCTGGTGCTGCTGCCGCTCAAGCGCGACACCACCTTCCACGGCCTGTTCCGCGTCGCCGGCGGCGTGGTCACCACGCTCTCCGCCACGGCGGCATGCCTCGACGCTGTGCTGCCGCAGCTGCCGCCCGAGGCCGCCACGGCGGTGGCGATCGGCCCGGCG
>JALHRW010000314.1 GCA_022841245.1 Planctomycetota bacterium | reverse complement strand
CGGCCAGCGGCCAGCGCCCAGCGCCCAGCGGCCAGCGGCCAGCGGCCAGCGCCCAGCGCCCAGCGCCCAGCGCCCAGCGCCCAGCGGCCCAGGGTACTTCAGGCCTCCAGCCGCGCCTTGACCTGCGCGACGACCTCGGCGATGGGCAGGCGGACCTGCTCCGTGGTGTCGCGGTCACGCAGGGTGACGGTGCCGTCGGTGAGGGTCTGGCCGTCGACGGTCAGGCAGTACGGCGTGCCGATCTCGTCGTGCTTGGCGTAGCGCTTGCCGATCGAGGCCTTCTCGTCGTACTTGGCGTTGACCCCCGCCTTGAGCAGCGCGGCGATGATCTCGCGCGCCTTCTCCGGCATGCCGTCCTTCTTGACCAGCGGCAGGACGGCGCACTTGATCGGGGCGAGGCGCGGGTGCAGCTTCAGCACCGTGCGCGTCTCCTTCTCGCCGGTGGCGGTGGTGCGCTCCTCCTCGTGGTAGGCGTCGAGCAGGAAGCAGAGCAGCGCGCGGGTCGCGCCGGCGGCCGGCTCGATGACGAACGGCTTGTACTTCCACGGCTTCTTGCCGTCGGGGCCGGCCTTCTCCTGGTCGACGTACTGCAGCGTCACGCCGCTGTGCTTCTCATGCTGCGAGAGGTCGTAGTCGGTGCGGCTGGCGATGCCCTCCAGCTCGCCCCAGCCCCACGGGTACCGATACTCGACGTCGTAGCAGTCGTCGGCATAGAACGCCATCTCGTCCTTGGCGTGCTGGCGGAACTTGAAGTCGGCGGGGTAGTTGGCGAAGCGCGTCCACCAGGACATGCGCGCCTCCTTCCAGAACGCCATCCACTCCTTCTGCGTGCCGGGCTCGCAGAAGAACTCCATCTCCATCTGCTCGAACTCGCAGGAGCGGAAGATGAAGTGCTCGACCGTGACCTCGTTGCGGAAGCTCTTGCCCATCTGAGCGATGCCGAAGGGCGGCTTCATGCCCGAGGACTCGAGCACGTTCTTGAACTGCACGAACATCGCCTGCGCCGTCTCCGGACGCAGGTAGGCCAGGCTGCCCTGCGAGAGGTGCTCCATCACCGCGCGGATGATGCGGGCGCGGTCGCCCTCGGCCAAGGCCTTGGCCAGGATGCCCTCGTCGGCGGCCTTGCCGAAGCGTGCGCGCACTGCGGCGGCCATGTCCGGCGCCGAGGTCAGCTCGCTGATCACCGTCGCGATGTCGCCCATCTGGTCGACCGGCCCGAGGCTGGTGCGGAACATCAGGTTGAACTGCTTCTCGTCAGTCAGGAACGGGCAGCCGAAGGTCGGACCGACGTAGCCGCGGTAGGTCCAGGTCTTGGTCGGCGCGGTGGCGCCCTTGGGGAAGAAGCCGAACTCGGTGGCCGAGATCGCCTTGAGGCCGTGCAGCACGTTCGCGTCGCGCTCCAGCTCGACCTCGAAGTCCTTGGCGATGCGCTCGGCCCAGTCCTTGGCCACGCCCTTGTCGGCGCAGGTGATGGGCAGGGCGTCGCCGGGATTCGGACGCGGGGCCTTGTCGGCGCGGAAGCGCTCCTTCGACACCTTGCAGTCGACCAGCGGGTCGGCGAAGCCGGCGGCGTGGCCGGAGGCGCGCCACACGTTCGGGTGCATGATGATCGAGGCGTCGATGCCGACCACGTTCTCACGCGTGGTCACCATGTCGCGCCACCACTCGCCCATCAGGTTGCGCTTCAGCTCGGCGCCGAGCGGGCCGTAGTCATAGGCGCTCTTGAGGCCGCCGTAGATCTCGGACGACTGGAAGACGAAGCCGCGGCTCTTGCACAGCGCGACCAGCTTCTTCATCACGTCGGCCGGGTGGGCCTTGGGGGCGTCGGACAGGGGCATGGGATACCTCGCGAGGGGGCGCAGGCTATCGGCCGAGCAAACGGCACAATGGCGAGCGGCTGGTGAAATGCCGGGCGCGGCCTAGGCTCGGGCATGCGGACCGAGGACCTGTTCCACAAGGCGCTGTCGCTGGCCCCGCCGTGGGAGATCGCGCGTTTCCAGTTCGAGGCCCGCCAGCACCGCCTCGACATCAGCCTGACCGCGCCGGAGGGCAGCGCCTTCGCCTGCCCGCAGTGCGGCGCCGCCTGCGCCGTGCACGACAGCGCCGAGAAGACCTGGCGCCACCTCGACTTCTTCCAGTACCAGGCCTTCATCACCGCCCGCGTGCCCCGCGTCCTCTGCCCGAGCCATGGCATCCAACCGGTCGAAGTCCCCTGGGCCCGCTCCACCTCCGGCACCCGCGCCTTCGTCCGGGTCTAGCCGCTTCCAGGGGCTTTCCACCAACCCCTCGGCGATTGCCGGCCCGCCCTGCCTCCTAGGCTGCCCGCCCCATGACGACGACGCCCGACCAGAACGAATACCGCGCCGCACGCACCGCCAACGCCGGAAAGCTGCGCGCCCTCGGCCAAGACCCCTACGGCAGCCGCTTCGCGACCACCCACAGCTGCGTCGCCGCCCGCGCCCTGGCGGGACCGGCGCCCGACAGCCCGCACTCCGAGCCGGTCCGCCTCGCCGGCCGCATCGGCAACCTGCGCAACTCCGGCAAGCTGCTCTTCGCCACGCTGTACGACCGCTCGCGTGCCGACGCCTACCGCCAGCAATCGCTCGCCGGCCGCGCCGACATCGACGGCGCCGAGGGCAAGAAGGAGCGCGGCATCCAGCTCTTCGTCGATCTCAAGAGCGTCGGCGAGGCCGGCTGGAAGATCGTCGAAACGCTCGACCTGGCCGACTGGATCGGCGTCGAGGGCAAGGTCGGGCGCACCCGCCGCGGCGAGATCTCGCTCTTCGTCACCAGCCTGACCGTGCTGGGCAAGGCCATGCTGCCGCCGCCGCACCAGGCCGGCGCCGATGCCGGCGAGCTGTCGGAAGAGGTGCGTTCGCGCCAGCGCTACCTCGACCTGATGCAGAGCGACGCCTCGCTCGACGTCTTCGTCACGCGCAGCCGCCTGGTCAGCGAGATCCGCCGCTTCTTCACCGACCGCGACTTCCTCGAAGTCGAGACGCCGATGATGCAGCCGATCCCCGGCGGCGCGGCGGCCCGGCCCTTCGTCACGCATCACAACGCGCTCGACATGGACCTCTACCTGCGCATCGCGCCGGAGATGTACCTCAAGCGCCTGCTGGTCGGCGGCCTCGAACGCGTCTTCGAGCTGAACCGCAACTTCCGCAACGAAGGCATCAGCCCGCGGCACAATCCCGAATTCACCATGATCGAGTGGTACATGGCCTACGGCGACCACCGCCAGCTCATGGACCTCTCTGAAGAGCTGTTCCGCGTCCTCGCCGACAAGGTGCTGGGCACGCGCAAGCTGACGTGGGGCGAGTTCTCGATCGACCTCGACCAGCCGTTCCGCCGCTTCAGCTACCACGAGGCGATGAAGACCCTCGGCGGCGTCGACTACGACGACAAGACTGCGGTTGAAGCGGTGTGCCGGAAGATGGGCCGCGATCCCAAGGATTTCCCCACCTACGACCGCATGGCGAATGAAGTGTGGGAGCACCTGGTCGAGCCGCACCTGACCGAGCCGACCTTCATCACCGACCAGCCGACCTGGCTGACCCCGCTGTGCAAGGCGCACCCCGAGGATCCGGCCAAGACCCTGCGCTTCGAGCTGTTCATGTGCCGCATGGAGGTGGGCAACGCCTACACCGAGCTGAACGACCCCGACGTGCAGCGCGCGCGCTTCGGCGCCCAGGTCGCCGAGGCGACCGCGGCCAAGGACAAGGAGTCGGGCATCGTCGACGGCAAGATCGACGAGGACTACTGCACCGCCCTCGACCACGGTCTGCCCGCCTGCGGCGGCCAGGGCATCGGCATCGATAGATTGGTGATGCTGTTCACCGGGCGGACCAACATCCGCGATGTGATCCTGTTCCCCACGATGCGCCCGCAGGGCTGAACGGCGGCCAGTGGCCAGCGACCAGCGACCAGCGGCCAGCGACCAGCGGCCAGCGGCCAGCGGCCAGCGGCCAGCGGCCAGCGACCAGCGGCCAGCGG
>JALHRW010000313.1 GCA_022841245.1 Planctomycetota bacterium | reverse complement strand
CGCGGCGGCGCGGGCGGCCTGGGCCAGGCGCGCCACGCTGCACGCCGATCCCGAGACCGACTGCTACCGCGTGGTGCACGGCGAGGCCGACGGCCTGCCCGGCCTGCGCGTCGAACGCCTCGGCGCGAGCCTGAACGCCATCGTCACCGCCGCCTGTATCCTGCCGCATCTCGACGCTGCGCTCGGCGCGCTGGCCCAGCACGGCCGCATCATCGTCCACGAGCACCTCGCCGACTTGCGCCGCGAAGGCGTGCGCACGCGGGCCTGGCCAGACGGCCAGCTCGACCCGGCGGAAGTCATCCCCGGCCGCGAACTCGGCGTGACCTACCCGCTGCGCCCCGCCGCCGGCCTGGCCTGCGGCCTCTACGTCGACCAGCGCGCCACCCGCGCCTGGCTGCGCCGCCGCGCCGCCGGGCTGCGCGTGCTCAACCTCTTCGCCTACACCGGGGCCTTCTCACTGTCGCTGCTGGCGGCTGGCGCCGCCGAGGCCACCGACGTCGACCTGTCGCAGCCCGCGCTCGACCGCGCCGCCGAGACCGCGGCGCTGAACAAGCTCGCCGGCCACCGCACGGTGAAGCGCGACGCCCGCGCCTTCCTCAACGGCGACAGTGGGCTCTACGACCGCGTGATCATCGATCCGCCGACCTCGGCCCAGGGCGGCGACGGCTGGGTTGCGCGGCGCGACTACCCGGAGCTGCTGCGCCTGGCCTGGCGCCACGTCGCCCCCGGCGGCCTGCTGCTGGCGGTGAGCAACAGCGTCGGCAAGCCGTTCCCGCTGCGCGAAGCGCTGCGCGAGGCCTGCCCTGGCAGCAAGCCGGTCGACGGACCGGAGCTCGGCGCCGACCTGCCGCAGCTTCCGGGTTTCCCGGAAGGCCGGCCCTTCCGCATCGCCGGTGCTGGAGCGGGCCGCGCTCGCACCTAGCATCCCCGGCGGATGCTCATCGCCGCCACCGGTCGTGCCACCATCGCCGCGGGATCCTACGTCCTGAGCGTCGCCACGTTCATCGGCTACGCCCTCGCCCGGCTGCGCCGGGGGCGCAGCGTGGTGCCGCGGGTCGCGCGCGAAGTGGTCAAGCGGCAGATCCTCTTCACCGGCGTCGAGGCCCTGCCCTTCACCGCGCTGATCGCGCTGCTCACCGGCGGCGTGGTGGCACTGCAGTCCAGCCTGCTGTCCGGCGCCGCCGGCCGCGACCTGCTCGGCACCCTGCTGGTCACCGTGCTGGTGCGCGAACTCGGCCCGCTGATCGTCGCCTTCATCGTCATCGGCCGCAGCGGCGCCGCCATCGCCGCCGAGCTGGCGGGCATGCGTGTCCACCGCGAGATCGACAGCCTGGAGGCGATGGGCATCGACCCCTTCGACTACCTGGTGGTGCCGCGCATGGCCGGCGTGGTCATGGCGCTGATCGGCCTGTCGATGGCCTTCGTCACCATGTCGCTGCTCTCGGGCTGGCTCTTCCTCCAGGTGGTGGCGGCGACGCCGCCGGCGCTGACCGACTACGCCGCCCTGCTCGCGGTGCAGCTCAGCGGCATGGATGTCGCCGTGCTGCTGGCCAAGACCGTGGTGCCGGGCCTGCTCATCGCCGCCATCGCCTGCCTCGAGGGCCTCACCGCTGCGTCCTCATCCACCGACGTGCCGCGCGCCGCCACCCGCAGCGTGGTGCGCTCGCTCTCGGCGGTGTTCGTGTGGGACGCTGGCGTCAGCGCCCTGGTGTACCTGGGATGAGCGGAACACTCTCCTTCAGCGGCGTCTCGTGGGCCCCGCCCGGACGCGACACGCCGGTGTTCACCGGCCTCGACCTCGAACTGGCGCCGGGCGAGCTGGCCGTGCTGACCTCCGGGCTCGGCGGCGGCAAGAGCAGCGCCCTGCGCCTGGCCGTCGGCCTGGAGACGCCCAGTACCGGCACGGTGGCGGTGTGCGGCGCCCCGCCGGCGCAGATGCGCGGCCGCATCGGCTACGTCGGCGGCGAAGGCGCCCTGCTCGCCAACCTCTCGCTGTGGGACAACCTGGTGCTGCCGCTGCGCTGGCTGCGCGATCCGCCCGCCGCCGAGGTCGAACGCCGGGCGCGCGAGGCCCTCGCCCTGTTCGGCATCGACGCGCTGCCGCCGGTGGCCCCGGCCTACGCGCCGACCAACCTGCGCCGCCTGGTGGCGCTGGCGCGGGCGATGATCCTCTCGCCCAGCCTGCTGGTGCTCGACGACCCGGCCGACGACTTCGACAGCGAATCGGCCGAGGAGGTGTGGCGCCATCTCGCCGACATCGCCACCGCCCAGGAGATGACCGTGCTCGCCGCCGCCACCGAGCCGCCGCGGCTGCCGCAGGCGCGCATCGTCGCCCTGTCCGGCACCGCGGTGCCGCTGACCCGGCGCTTCTCGCCGGCGCAGCGCCGCTCGGCCCTGGTCCCCACCGTCCATCCCGGCCAGCCGGTGTCGGTCCATCCGGACATCATCGCGCGGAAGCAACCATGAGCACCCAGCAGCCGTTCAAGTTCCGCCATCTCGACAGCATCGTCGGAGCCTTCGTCCTCGCTGCCGTCGCCATCGTCATCATCGCCCTGGCCCTGATCGGCTCGGCCAAGCAGTGGTTCACCCGCAAGACCGAGATCGATGCGCGAACCTCGATCGCCAAGCCGGAGGACGTCGAATTCTTCGAGGAGCTGGCCGGCAACCTCAGGCCAGGAACGCCAGTCGAGCTGGCCGGCCAGGTGGTCGGTACGGTGACCGCATCCCATCCGCAGGGCGGGATGATCAGCCTGAAACTGCTGATCGCCGACCGCGCCCTGGAGCAACTCCACCAACGCGACGCCAAGGCGCAGATCAAGGCTCCGATCGCCGCCTTCATGGGTCAGCCGCGCATCGTGCTGAAGCCGGGCGGCGCGGGCGAGAAGGGCTGGATGAAGGATGACTGGTACAAGGGCAACGCCCTCACGCTCATCCCAGACCGCGACACCACCGCCATGGCCACCGCCCTGCTGCGCGACGTGAAGGCCAATCTCGGTCCGATGATGGCGGCGATCACCGGCCTGGTCGATGAAAGCCACAAGCTGGTGGTCGAGATCCGCGCCCAGCGCCTGCCGCAGCAGGCCGGCGAGCTGGTCGCCGGACTGCGCGAGCGCCAAGTGCCGCAGCGGCTCGACGCCCTGCTGGCGCGCATCGAGGTGCTTTCCGCCAGCGTCGAGCGGCTCGTCCAGCAGGGCGAAGCCATCGCCACCGATGCCAAGCGCATCAGCGGCGGCCTGGCCGACGGCAAGGGCATCGCCGGCAAGGCGCTGACCGATCAGCAGCTGGCCGAGGATCTGACCAAGCTGGCCGCCGACCTGCGCGCCATCACCGCCGAGCTGCGCAAGGCCGCGCCCGCCGCGCCGGCCCTGGCCGAAGGCGCCGGCACGCTGCTCGACGAGGTGCAGCGCATGGTCGACGGGCTCAACCGCCACTGGCTGCTCAAGTCCTACACCGAGCCGGGTGACGGAGCGCGCATCGTGCCGCCAGGCATCATCGACGCGCCGGAGGCCAAGCCGTGAGGTCTTTCCTGGAAGCGCCGGCAATGCCATCCATCGCTGCCAAGGCAGACGCACAGGTGTGCGGCGCTCCCGGGGCCTTAGGCATCGCCTGCTGCATCATCCTCCTTGCCGCCTGCAGCTCTGAACCGCGGCCGAGCCAGGCCGACCGGCTCAACGCCGCGGGCGCCGACGCGTTGGCGGCTGGACGCCCGCGCACCGCGGTGGCTCGCTTCTCCGCCGCTGCCGAAAGCAGCGGCGCACGCGACGACCACGACAGCCTGGCGCGCGACCTGCACAACCGCGGCCTGTCGCTGATCGCTGCCGGCGAGCTGGCGGCGGGCTGCGACGATCTCCGCGAGAGCCTGCGCCTGGCCGACGATGCCCCGGCTGACGACCGGCTCAGCACCCGCCTCGCACTCGCCGCCGCCCTGGCCGCGCTCGGCCGCACCGCTGAGGCCACCGAGTGCATCGACCTCGCCCTGGCCGAACGCGATGCTGCCGCACCGCTGCGCGCCCGC
>JALHRW010000312.1 GCA_022841245.1 Planctomycetota bacterium | reverse complement strand
GCCGCCTCCTGGCGCGCCTGGCGCGCCTCGACCACGGCTGGCCAGCCCTCTGGGCCGCAGCCGCTCGGCAGGGCGGTCAGCCGGCGCAGGGCGGCTTCGGCGTCAGCATCGGCCGGAAA
The DNA here is from genome assembly GCA_022841245.1 of Planctomycetota bacterium. Lineage (GTDB taxonomy): Bacteria > Planctomycetota > UBA11346 > UBA11346 > UBA11346 > UBA11346. The sequence continues at coordinate 3,908 of JALHRW010000312.1, read as the reverse complement.
CCGGGTGATGCGTTCGGCCAAGGCCGGCAGCGCTTCGTCGTCGCCGACCACGGCCGCGTAGCGGGAGGCGGCGCCACCAACCCGGCCTTCGCGCAGCAGCAGCGTCCGGATCGACTCGACGTCCTGCATGGCGGTCGGCCAGCGTTTGGCCAAGGCGTCGATCGCGATCTCGGTACTGGCCGGATCGTCGTCCAGGATGAGCCGGCTCAGAATGCCATACACGTCCTCACGCCCGCTGTCCGCGATGCGCCGGACGATCGCTGCACGCTGGGCGCGTGGCGCCAGGATGAGCACCCCCTGGATACGGTCGACGGCGAAGGGGGCCTGGTCCTTCAACGCGATGGCCAGCGGATCGGTGTCAGCGGCGGTCAGCGTCGCCGCCAGCAGCAGGGCAGGTAGGATGGACAGCCTCACGGTCCACCTGCCACTGGGTTCGTGGTGAACCAGCCGACCACGCCGATGCGCGCCGGCAGCGGCAGCTTCAGTTTCGACAGATTCTCGTCGTAGTGGAATGAGAAGGTCCCGTTGACCCTGCCCTGCTGATCGGCACCGGTCAGGTCCTTGCTGGCAAAGGTGTCAGCGATGATCGAGCCATAGAACTCGAAGGTACCATTGAGCTTCAGTGTGGCGTTGGGGAAGAAGAGCACCCCGCCGAACTGCCCGTTCCCGTTGAAGGACAGCTCGCCGTCATAGGCGGAGATGTAGATGAAGCGGCTGGGGTTGCTGATGTCGCCGATCGCCTCGGAACCATTGACCGTGTCGATCTCGTTGTCGATCGCGCTCCATTCGGGATGGGCGGCCGGGTCGTAATCGTTCTGGATGATGGTCAGCTGCGCCGACGAGCTCCCGTAGACGATCGGGTTGAATCGCCTGCCGCCGGAGATCGACACCGGCCCATCGACATAGAGCGTGACCGCGCCGTTGAGCGTCAACTGGTCGGGCTCCTGGATGTTGACCGCCTCGTAGCGGTAGGTGCCGGCCGCCAGAGTGACGTTGCCGCTGAGAATGGACGGGCTCTCGAGCGGCAGGGATTCATCGAACTCCACCGGAGGTAGCGGATAGTTGATGAAGTCGTCGATGGTACCGTTGACGTTGGTCGGCTTCTGCACATAGATGTCGCCCTCCGAGCCAAGGTCGCCATTGGACCCGGGGTTGGTCGGGTCATACGTCCCGAGCGAACTGTCCCAACTGTCGGTGTCGGCGTCACCCTGGAAATCGTAGCCATTGTGCGCGAACATGGCGCGAACGAAGACCTCCTGCGGATATGGCACGAACAACAGTTCGACCCGGCGGGTGCGCCAGGTCGAAACGTCCTGGTCACCGCCCTGGGTCGACCAGGCGCGGATGTAGTAGACGTCCTGAGTCATGCTGTCGGGCGTGCCGATCGGCACGACCTCCAGCCGCGGCAGGCCGTCGACGTACTTCTTCACCACCGCACGCTGGCCGATGTAGCACCAGCGCGCACCCACCGGCATGCCATGCACGCGGGCGATGCCCATGGTGGCCGAAATGTCGCAGTTGCTCCTGCCGGCGTCGATGTCGGCCTTGGTCGGCAGCTCGATCACCTTCTGCGCCGTGCTCAGCTCGGTCTTGAGCAGCGCGCTGTTGCGCTGCAGGTGGTCGAGGGCGATGTTGGCCGCCGACTCAGCGGCCATGGCCAGGGCGAGCTCTTCGGTTCGGCGGTGCTCGCCTTTCAGGCCGCTGACCGTCGTTTCGGTCAGTGAGATGGCGAGGCCTCCGAGGATCACCACCAGCATGGTGGCGATGACCAGGGCGCTGCCGCGACGGCTGTGATGGTTCATGGCTCGTCTCCTGCCCGAGTGATCAGTAGGTCTTGGTGGCGGTGCCGTCGGCTCCACCAGTCGAGGAGACCACCACGCTGATGGTCATGGAGCCCAGCACCCAGCCCTCGATGAGGAATTCGTTGGCCGCCAGCTTGTTGCCCCTGTTCTCCGAAGCGACCCAGCCGCGCGTGAGCGTGGCATAGGCCTCGATGCCATCGGTCACCTTGCTCATGCGCAGGTCGAAGGTGTTGTAGTCGATCACGTCGGACGTGCCGGACGGCATCTGCACCGTGCCTTTGATCAGCAGGTTGTTGGCGTAGATCCCCGACCGCCGGTCGATCACCTTCTGGGTCGTGTCGGTGTCGGAACCGAGCAGGACGATCGGGACGATCGCCGTGTCGGGGTCGCTCGGAGGCGGTTCGGGCGTGCTGCCGGGTGAAGTAGTCAGGTTGGTGTTGGCGTAGATGGTCGAGCGCAGGAAGATGGTGGTCGTCGCCTCGCGCATCACTTCGGTACCGTCTCCGAGCTGACCGCGGCGCGCCATGGCCAGCTGCAGCTGGTTGCCCTTGACCAGCACATCGGTGCCAAGCTGGTTGACGCGGAAGCCGTCCGGGGTGCGCAGGTCGCGGGCGATCTCCTGGTTGAGCAGCAGTCCGGTCCTCTGATCGGCCAGGGTGGCGGTGAGCACGCCGTTGACGCTGTCGAAAGCAATGGTGTAGGTGTGGTCGAACTGCGGCCCGATCTCGCCTGTTTCGCTGACCCCAAGGCCGGTGCACACCTTGAAGGTGTAGGTCGAGACCTCGCCGACGTTCATGTAGATCCAGCTGTAGTCGGCCGAGCGAAGCTGGCCGGCTATGCGCTGCAGCACGCGGTTGGTGTCGTCGGTGACCCGGGTGGAGACCGAAACCTCCTCCGACATGCGCGTGCCCGAGATCATGCTCTGCCCAGCGATGCTGGCGACGGTGCCGAAGATGGCGACAGCTATGGCAAGCTCGACGAGAGTCAGGCCGGCCCGGATGGTGTTGCGCATGACTCAGCCCCCCCGATTGACATGGTGGTAATGGACGACAACCGAGGCCGGACCGCTGGAATCGATCCAGTCGACCGTGAAACGCAGGTGCAGACGCGACGAGGTCGAATCGGCTTCGCGCTGGATGCTGCCGGCATCGACCTGGCCCTTGGGGGGAGCGATTCCCGGTACGTCGAAGGCCATCGCCCCTGCAACTGGCACCAAGCTGCCGACATTGGTGAAGCTCATCGCCTGAAGGCGTTCGATCTGGCCTTGGATGGCCTCGACCGCCTGACCCTGGGCCTTGGCGCGATGACGGACCTGGCTGGAGGTGCCCATGGCGCCGAAGACCGAGAAGATTCCCGTCACCAACATGGCCGAGGCGACCATGACCTCCAGTATCGTCATGCCCGTTCTTGTGCGCATGGCCTGTCCCTCCGCTCATGCTCTGCACATGCCGTGCCGGAGTTTCGGTTCCGAACGGGGCAGATCCGCCCTGGCGGCCATCCTAGCCGGGCAGGTCCGCTCCATCGGCCCCGATCCGGGCCGTTCGGCCCAAACGCAAGCCGGGCTTGGCTTGGATCCATACCACGGCACAAATCAGCCATGCCCAAATCCAAGACCCGCTGCATCGGCGTGCTCACCTCCGGTGGCGACTGCCCCGGCCTCAACGCGGCGATCCGCGGCGTGGTCAAGGCGGCGATCGGCAGCTATGGCATCAAGTGCGTCGGCATCCTCGACGGCTTCCGCGGCCTGGTCGAGAACCGCACCATCGCCCTCGACGACCGCGCGGTCAGCGGCGTGCTGACCATGGGCGGCACCATCCTGGGCACCAGCCGCGACAAGCCGCACAAGATGCCGATGGGCGGCAAGGTCTGCGACATGACCGCGGTCGCGGTCGAGAACGCCAAGCGCATGCAGATCGACTGCCTGGTCTGCCTGGGCGGCGCCGGCACGCAGAAGAACGCCAACCGCCTGAGCGTGGCCGGCCTCAACGTCGTCACCCTGCCCAAGACCATCGACAACGACATCTGGAACACCGACATCACCTTCGGCTTCGATACCGCCCTCGACATCGCCTCCGAGGCGATCGACCGGCTGCACACCACCGCCAC
>JALHRW010000311.1 GCA_022841245.1 Planctomycetota bacterium | reverse complement strand
GGCCAGCGCCACGCGCTGGGCGGCGGACGGGCTCGGCCGGATCTTCGCCCTCGACGTCGACACCGGGTTGCTGGCGGTGCATGACGCCGAAGGCTGGCGCTCCGCCCGCATCGGCGGCACCACGCGCAATGGCGGACCTTTCGCCGAGGCCGGAGCCCTGGCCGTGGTGCCGGACGGCTCGGCGGTCGCCGTGCTCGATGTCGACAAGTGCACGGTGGTGCGTTTCGACGGCCGCGACCTGCGCAAGGCGCCGCTGGTCTTCGGCGGCGAGGGCAGCAACAACGGCCAGTTCAAGGCCCCGATCGCGATCGCGGCCGACGAGGCCGGTCGCACCTACGTGCTCGACGAGGATCTCTACCGCGTCTCGGTGTTCGATGCCGGTGGCCAGTTCCTCTTCGCCTTCGGTGAGAAGGGCGGCGCCCCCAATCAGCTGGACGAGCCGATCCTGGTGGCGGTCTCGCCATCCGGCGACGCGGCCTACATCTTCGACGAGGACCGCTACGAGGTGAAGAAGTACACCCTCGACCAGGCGGCGAAGAGCGGGCGGCACGCTGCGACCGGCGGCGGGAAGGGTTCCAACCCCGGGCAGTTCCGCGGCGCCGTCGCCATGCAGGCCGATCGCCAGGGCCTGCTGCACGTGCTCGACACCAGCCGGGGCGACTGGCAGGTGGTCGACTTCCGCGGCCAGTCGCTGCTGCCGGTGGCGGCGCGGCCGACCGCCGAGCTGCTGCGCGGCGCCAGCGCCATGGCCATGTCGCCTGATGGCACGGCGTGGCTGGCCGGTGGCGGCAGCGCGGTCGGCTTGCGCTGACTCTGCCGCGAACCGTTGACTGGCGGCGTCGTTCATCCCCTGGCAGGAGCCAACCATGTTCCCAACCGGTCCCGATCCGCGTCGATCGGCGCCACCGCCGTTCAGCCTCGACCGCAAGGATCTCGCCCGCGCCAAGCAGCGCCGCGAACTCTCGCGCACCGAGTGGCGCATGGTCGTGTTCCTGCCGATTCTGCTCGGACTGCTCGCCTGGACCATGTGGGACTGGAAGGAGCGCATCGCCTCCACCCTCAGCGGCATGGGCGAGCAGCTGCCGGTCACCGCCAAGCTGTCGCCGATGCAGCGCCCGTCCTGGGATGTCCTGCCGGCCATGCCCGCGATGGCTGAGATCGAGGAAGCGCGCGCGTCCGCCACCGCCCTGGTCGAGGTCAATGCCGGCGTGCCGTTGACCGCCAGCGGTCTCGACGGCATCACCCTGGCCTGGGCCGAGGCGCGCCTTGCCGCCGACCGCATCACGCCGCCGCTGCCGCAGCGCCTCGCGGCCCGCGACCTGCTGCTCGCCGACCACGTCCGCCTGGGCACGCCGATGATCCTCGAAGGCTTGCTTGAGGACCGTCTGCCCGGCCCAGTCGAGGGTTCCGAGCGGCCGTGGCAGCGCCTGCTGCTGGCCATCGACGAGGGTCAGTACGTCGAGGTCCTGTCTGAGGCCCGCGCTGCTGCCGAGATCCCCCTCGGCACCCAGGTGCGCATCACCGGCCGGCTGCTGACCTACGACGAGCGTCCTGCCGCCGCCGGCGCGGCCAAGCTCCAGCTGCCGGTGATCCTCGGTCGCGTCCTCGCGGTCTCCGCGGCGCAGCCGGAACCGGACGATGCCCTGGCCGAGTTCCACCGGCCGTTCTCGATGCCCAGCGAACTGTTCGGCGAGGTCGACGACTTCCGCCTGTGGACCGAGACGCGGCCCTACTACTACCTGCTCGGCCAGGTGCTGCGCGACCAGACCACTGCCGGGGCATGGGATGGCGCCGAGGACGGCAACCAGGCTGCGGACGACCTGCACCTGCGGCCGGCCGACTTCCGCGCCAAGCCCTATGTGATCACCGGCTACGTCTACGAATCGTGGGAGGACCAGGAGGTCGCCCGCGACCAGCCCTTCGGCGTCGGCCGGGTCGTGCGCCTGCTGATCTACCGCCGCGATGTCGCGCCGGTGACCGAGACGATCGATGGCAAGGAGTCGCGCGAGGTCAAACAGGTCCTCCGGCTCTACGAACTGGCGGTCATCACCGACCAGCCGCTGCCCGAGCGCGGCGTCCTCGTCACCGCGCATGGCCGCTTCCTCAAGAAGCGCGCCATCCCGGTGAAGATCGAGGAGATGCGCGACAAGGCCAACGGTGTGCAGCGGCACAGCGACCGCATCTACACCTGGCTGTTCGTCACCGCGCCGTGGGAGGTGGTCCCGGTGCATCAGCGCTACGGCATGGGCGTTCCAGGCTGGAGCATCGTCATCCTGTGCTCGATCCTGCTCATCGTCGGCATCATCTGGTGGCGCGGCGAAGTGAAGGATGCCGGCCGGCGCATCCGCGGGCAGGTCGCCGCGGTGCGCGCCAACCGCCATCGTCTGGCCGAGAGCAAGGCCCAGGCTGCCCGGACGTCGGATCCCCCGGCTGCGCCGCCAGCCTCTTCCCCTGCCGCCCCAGAGGAGCAGGCTCCGCCCCCGACATGAATCCGCTCGCCCTGCCGCTCGCCTTCGCTCCGGTCTACCACGTGCTGGTCTGGGGAGGGCGGCGCATGGCGCGCTGGCGCGCCGACCTGCCCGAGGGTCCGGTCGGCGAAAGCTGGGATCTGACCGACCACAAGCGCGGCGACAGCGTGGTCTCAGAGGGGCCGCTGGCCGGTCGGAAGCTCGGCGAGTTGACCCGCTTGCACGGCCGCGAACTGGTCGGCGCGAACTGGGACGGCGGCGAATTCCCGCTGCTGGTCAAGGTCATCGACGCCAACGACCGCCTCTCGGTCCAGGTCCATCCCGATGACGACCTGGCCAAGAGCCTGGGCGTGGGCACGCGTGGCAAGACCGAGTGCTGGCTGGTGCTGGAGGACGGCGGCGAACTGTACGTCGGCCTGAAACCCGGGGTTTCGCGTCAGGACTTCGAGATGGCGCTGGCCGCCGGCCGGGTCGCCGACTGCCTGAACCGTCAGGCGGTGCGTGATGGCGACTTCGCCTTCCTGCCGGCGCGGACGGTGCATGCGCTGGGCGCCGGCACGCTGATCTGCGAGGTGCAGCAGACCTGCGATCTCACCTTCCGGGTCGACGACTGGGGCCGGGTCGGGCTCGACGGCAAGCCGCGGCCGATGCATGTCACGCAGTCGCTGGCGACGATCGACTTCAGCGGCGCCACCGGCGGCGGCATCATCAATCCGCCGTTCGTCGCCCATCGTGCGGGCGGCACCTGGCGCGAGCTGGCGAATTGCCGCTATTTCTCCGTCGAGGAGCGTCTGGCCACGAGCACCAGCGGTGGCGGCCACGGCGGCTTCAGCATCGTCACCTGCCTGCGCGGCAGCGGAACCCTGTCGACCGCGGCAGGTTCGATCCGCCTCAAGCCGATGCAGACCTGCCTGGTCCCGGCCGTGGCCGGACCCTGGCAGGCTGATGGAGAATCCGAACTGAGGCTGCTGGTCGCGCGGTAGCGGGGACCCGAACTCGTGCCGGCGTCTCGCCGGCAGACGAAGCAGCTTCAGCTATAGGTGTTTGGGACTGCGGCGGCGGCGGCGGCGGGATCAATATAACCCTTTTTCACCCGCGGAACCAGCATCTCCCGCATCGAGACCAGGCCGTGCCGGGCGGCGATCGCGGCGATGGTGCGTTCCTCGCGCTCTTCACCCAGGTCGCTCCAGAAATCGGAGGTCGGGGTGAAGGACTCGTAGGCCACGGTGCGGCGCCGGCCGCCGCTGGTGGCGCAGCGCTCGCAGCCGCGGCTGCGGTAGAACGGCCCGGGGTCGTTGGCGAGTCCGAGGCGGGCGAGGTCGGCCGGCGCGGCGCGGTACGGTTCGCGGCAGGCCGGGCAGGTCAGGCGCACCAGGCGCGGCGAGACGATGCCGCGCAGCGAGCGGGCGAGGACGCGCTGGTCGAGCCCCATCATCAGCAGGCCGGCGATCGAGTCGGCGGCATCCTCCCACATGAAGCTGGCGAGGACGCGCCGGCCGCTGGCGGCGGCCTGGAAGGCGTCGCGCGCCGTGTCGCGGTCGCCCAGGCCGTCGACGTCGAGCA
>JALHRW010000310.1 GCA_022841245.1 Planctomycetota bacterium | reverse complement strand
TAAGGCCGCCACCGCCGCTCAGTTCTTGACGCTCCGCTTAGTCGTAAGTGTTGCCACTGAAGTTATTCGCGATGATCCGGGTGGTCCGGGTCACGCGCCCCGGTACCTCTATGTTAGGCGCAAAATGACCACATTCAAAGTTGGAATGGAAGTATTGAGATTTAGGGCAAGTGGAACTGATTGGGTTCTAGAGGTTGAGAAGGTCAATATTCTATCTCCCGAGGTAATAGCGGAAAACATAAACTACAATGACGGTCTTGGTAACTACGATCCTAAAATGGAAAAGCAAACATCGTCATTTGTTGTATTGATTGCCAAAGGGAATAATGGTGATCAAGAGAGGCTGTTTTGGAATATCTCGGGGCGTAGACTCAGTCCTCATATCACTAGACCAGGTTGGACTAAAGGATTGTTCAATTCAATTAATAACGCCTTGATGCGTATTGGGTCTCCTGCGCCTAACTAGTCGTTGAAACCGAGCCCATTACGTGTGGCTTTCCAGTTGCCCGGCTCCGGTCAAGAATTCGCGGACTGAAGTTGCTGGCGACCCTGATGTCTTTCCCCGCTCAGTTCTTGACGCTCCGCCTCTGTTCTCGTTCCAATTGCCCACCACCCCTACCGTTCCATCGTGCCCACCCGTCGGCAAATGGGCCGGTTTAACTCTGCGTTAGCGCCAAACCGATATTATATCATTCTTTAATGTGGTAATCTATAGAATCTATCGTTGGCTGATGTCGCCAGGGTTGGTTTTGGGTTGGATTCGTGATGGGGTGTCTCGGAAATTGAACAAATGTAGGGGGTTGAAGGTCAAATCCGTGATATATAGGGAGATTGCTGGTCCTGGGAATTTCCCAGGCGACCATCGCTCTGCGTTGGATAACACATAAGACTATCAATGTTAATTACTTATGGATCTAGATTGGCGCTAACTAGTCGGTACGGGGAGCGCGTGACTTGTGGTCATGGCTCAGACAGTTCTTGGTCGCCACATAGAATCAGCCTCGCGCTCCAGACAAGTGGGTGTCGCTGCGGTCAAGAATTCGCGGCGGCCAGGACTACTTATCAGATAAGGTTGCCACCGCCGCTCAGTTCTTGACGCTCCGCTTCATCCCAATCGGTTCCACTCATATGGGTTGCGATGATTCGGATGGTCCGGGTCACGCGCCCCGGTACCTCGATGTTAGTCCTATCATATATGATGGGACTCCCACAAGACTTTTAACACTAATAGGTTGTAATATATATGGATAATGAGTAACGATATGGCACTATTTATTTTGGACAAATGTCATTAGGGGGAACGATGAAAGTGCTTCTTCATGCCCGACTTGCTTCTGTAGTTTCAAAGTACGTTGATGTACTTAGTCGTTTGCATATTCAAGTTGATGTAGCTGAGACACTAATTGATGGTTTATCTAGGATGAGATCGGTTAAGTATAACAAAATATTTATTGGATTTGGTGTTCCAGCGGTTGATAGAATTGCAATTATGCAGGCTGCTTCAGAGATAGATCAAAGTATCATTGAATTAATTGATAGAAATACTCTATATAAAGAACTTCGTGTAAAGAGTATGTCAGCTACTTGGACACTATAAAATAGGACTAACGAATCGGTACGGGGAGCGCGTGACATGTGGTTATGACTTAGGCTGCCCTAGTTCTCCATATGGGGTCGCCACCACGTTCTAGGCAAGTGGGTGTCGCTGCGGTCAAGAATTCGCGGCGGCTCGGATACCTGAACAGTTAGGGTTGCCCCCGCCGCTCAGTTCTTGACGCTCCGCTTATTCCCAATTGGTTCCACTCATATGGGCTGCGATGATTCGGATGGTCCGGGTCACGCGCCCCGGTACCTCTATGTTAGGACAATACATATGGACATTAAACTCAGTGATGAAGTACGCGCCAGGGTAATGGTTCATTTAAAAAATGGCAATAAGATTGAAGCTATAAAATTAGTGCGAGAAGAAACTGGATTAGGGCTCAAGGAGTCTAAGGATTTTGTCGAATCGTTGGTTGATAGCCACGATAGGGGACTACCGGAGAATCAACAAATCAAGAAAACTGGATGCATGGTTTATCTGTTGATTGGCGGACTGATAATCATGTCTTCAGTTGCCATAAAGGGATTGTCCTAACTAGTCGGTACAGGGAGCGCGTGACTTGTGGTCATGGCTCAGATGGTTCTTGGTCGCCACATTGAATTTGCCTCGCGTTCCAGACAAGTGGGTGTCGCTGCGGTCAAGAATTCGCGGCGGCCAGGCCTACTTAACAGATAGGGTCGCCACCGCCGCTCAGTTCTTGACGCTCCGCTGAATCCCAACCGGTTCCACTCATATGGGCTGATATGACTCGGATGGCCCGGGTCACGCGCCCCGGTACCTCGATGTTAGCCCAATCATTATGAAACGTAAGATATCAGTGTTGATTATTTCGGTTGTATCATTGTATTGCGCAGCGTACGCATTGTTTTATAGACAAGTGTATATCCGCGATGACCATACAAAGTATGTAACAGTCAGCAGCGATACTATGTTTGATGCGTTCACGCCTATTGGATCGATGGAGGCGTATTTCAGGACTAATGCTAAGGTTCAGTGGGAATATAGGGCTTATAAGACTTGGTATTAAGTGGGATATGATATTGGGCTAACGAATCGTTGAAACCGAGCCCATTTCGTGTGGTTTTCCAGGCGCCCGGCTCCGGTCAAGAATTCGCGGACAGAAGTGGCTGGTGACCCAGATGTCTTCCCCCGCTCAGTTCTTGACGCTCCGCCTCTGTTTCCGTTCCAATTGCCCTCCACCCTTTCCGTTCCATCGTGCCCACCCGTCGGCAAATGGTCCGGTTTAACTCTATGTTAGCCGAAAGTTTATAGCATGACGATTGACAAGAAATGGGCACTGAACCAAATAAGGCATAATAGGAACACATTTATTTTTTCCCTTGGGGCCTGTCATGTACTGAGAAGTGATGCGACAAAGATGCTAAGTAGGGTGGTGGTAGTTTGTAAGGATGGGAATACTATATTCTCGGCAAATGATAGCGATAGAATTGGGAAGAGGTATGAGATCGATCTAGACCAAATGGCACAGGAGTACACTCATCATAATACTCGTTTTAATGAAACACTTAAGGAGTTTTTTAAGGCACAGAGGAGGCTTGTTTTTAAAGAGTCCTTTGAAATAACAAAGGCATACGCGGATTCCGTAGGGGCAAAAGCATCTTTCAAGTCACAGAGTTGGTATCAGTTTTGCAGAATTATAAGAAATTCTGTTTCACATAACTTTCATTTCCAATTCAATCAGTATGATTTGACTGTTCTGCCTGTGTCATGGGAGGGGGTTACGATTGACGTTTCACTTGATGGGCAGCATTTGCAAGAAAACCATCTTCCGCCAGATATAGTAATTAAGGCTCTCATTGAGTGGGAAAACTTTATAAATACCCACTGAATGGGAATTTCGGCTAACGAATCGTTGAAACCGAGCCCATTACGTGTGGTTTTCCAGTCCTCCGGCTCCGGTCAAGAATTCGCGGACTGAAGTGGTTGGCGACCCTGAAGTCTTCCCCCGCTCAGTTCTTGACGCTCCGCCTCTGTTCTCGTTCCAATTGCCCACCACCCCGTCCGTTCCATCTTGCCCAGCCGTCGGCAAATGGGCCGGTTTAACTCTGTGTTAGACCTACACTTAGATTTAAAGTCCAAGACATACGAATGATACACATCAGCAGTTTGCACCTTCTAGGCTTCCCGACTTAGAAAAGGTAGTGGTGATGGTGATCCTGCGCGATCAGCGATTCGGGTTTACGGCCCCCTTTAATGATGAGATGTATTTGTCGTTGATGTTTCGTTCCTACTTACGGTATGTTTCCCGATTCGGTTCCGTTGAAATGGAATCGACATTGCGCGTATTCGGTTAAACAGGTCATGGGGCAATGCGGTCGCAATTCCGATGGTCTAACAAATCGGTACGGGGAGCGCGTGACATGTGGTTATGGCTCAGGCTGCCCTGGTTCTCCACATAGGGTCGCCACCACGTTCCAGGCAAGTGGGTGTCGCTGC
>JALHRW010000309.1 GCA_022841245.1 Planctomycetota bacterium | reverse complement strand
AGCGGCCAGCAGCCAGCGACCAGGTGCCGCCGTCATGAGCGCGCTCGACTTCGCCGCCATCGCCGCGCTGATCCCCGGCACCGAGACCCGCACCAGCGACAACGGCCAGCCCTGGCTGCTGGTTCCGGCCGCCGAGCTGTTGCGTGTAGCGCAACTGCTGCGCGACGATCCCGCGCTGCGCTTCGATTCCCTGGCCGACCTCACTGGCTGGGATCTGTCGAAATACCCGGCGACGACGCCGTCCACCGACATCGCCGTCGTCTACTACCTGCACAGCCTGAATCACCGTCACCACCTGACGCTCAAAGTCATGGCGCCGCGCGACGCCTGCACCGTGCCGAGCGTCGGCGGCATCTGGCCGGTGGCGGTCTACTTCGAGCGCGAGGTCTTCGATTTGCTCGGCGTGGTCTTCGCCGGCCATCCGTCATTGAAGCGCATCATGTGCCCGGACGACTGGATCGGCCACCCGCTGCGCAAGGACTACGTCTACCCGTCGGCCTACAACGACGTGCCGTGCCTGCGCGAGGGCCAGAAGTTCGAAGCGCCCCCGGCGCGCGGCGGTGCGGCATGAGCAGCGATCTCGCCATCGAGACGCTGGGCGGCGAGCGCATGCGCCTGAACATGGGGCCGCACCATCCCGCGACCCACGGTGTGCTGCGCCTGATCGTCGAGACTGACGGCGAGGTGGTGGCCAACTGCACGCCCGACCACGGCTATCTGCACCGCTCGATCGAGAAGATCGGCGAGTGCGTCGAGTGGCCGATGTTCGTGCCCTACACCGACCGCGTCGACTATGTCTGCGCGATGAACGCCAATCTCGCCTACTGCGTCGCGGTCGAGAAGCTCCTGAACACCGACAAGGCCACCGCTGTGGTGGTGCCGCTGCGCGCCGAGTGCATCCGCGTCATCGTCGCCGAGCTGAACCGCATCTCCTCGCACCTCGTCGCGGTCGGCGCCATGGCCATGGACCTCGGCGCCTACACCCCCTTCCTGCACGGCATCGCGCAGCGCGAGGGCGTGAACGACATCTTCGAGAAGCTGTGCGGCCAGCGTCTGACCTACAACTACATCACCATCGGCGGCGTGGGCTTCGACCTGCACGACACGGCGGTCGACGAAATCACCGCGTTCCTGGCGGTGTTCGAGCGCGAGATGCTGCGCTTCAACCAGCTGCTCACCGGCAACACCATCTTCCGCGACCGCTGCGCCGGCGTCGCCGTGGTCAGCGCCGCCGACGCGGTCGCCTACGGCCTGGTCGGCCCGAACCTGCGCGGCAGCGGCGTCGACTGGGACCTGCGCCGCGACGAGCCCTACGGCATCTACGGCCAGCTCGGCGTGCGCGTGCCGACCGGTCAGGGCTATGCCGGCCGCACCGGCGTGGTCGGCGACAGCTACGACCGCTACATCGTCCGCCTGCTCGAGATCCAGGAGTCGGTGCGGCTGGTGCGCGAGGCGCTGAAGCTGCTGCCGCCCAAGGCCGAGAAGGAGAACGATCCGGTCGGCGGCTTCCAGGCCGACGTCGCCAAGCAGCTGCGCAAGCCGCCCAAGGGCGAGGTGCGCTGCCGCACCGAGGCGCCGCGCGGCGAGATGGGCTACGTCATCGTCAGCGACGGCACCAAGGTGCCGTACCGCGTGCGCTGCCGCACCGGCTCGTTCACCGCCTGCGGCATCTTCAACAAGCTGATGAAGGGCATCTTCATCGGCGACGTGGTGACGGTCATCGGCTCGTTCGACATCGTAGTCCCGGAAATCGATCGATGAATCTGGGCCCCGCCGTCGATGCGCTGTCGCTGTGGCTGTCTGCCGAGCAGGCGTGGTGGGCAGTGGCGATCAGCGTCATCGCCATCTGGGTGCTGCCGGTCGCCGCCGTGGTGCTGCCCATCGCCGGCCTCGGCCAGATCATCGAGCGCAAGGTCGCGGCGGCGATGCAGCGCCGCCATGGCCCCAACACCGTCGGACTCGACGGCGTGCTGCGCCTGGTCGTCCGTCTCGCTCTGCCATTCATCAGCCGCGCCAGCCAGGACCGGCTGATCACGCGCCTCGGCGCCCTGCCCGGCATGGCTCTCGCCCGCACCCTCGGCCTCGGCCAGCTCGCCGCCGATGGCGTGAAGATGCTCGGCAAGGAGGACTTCGTCCCGGCCGGCGCCGACGGCTTGGTCTTCCGCCTGGCGCCGTATCTCGCGCTGATGGGCGCCTTCCTGCCCTTCGCCGCCATCCCCTTCGCCCAGAACGTGGTCGCGCTGGAGGTGCCGGTCGCCTCGCTCTACGTCGCCGCGGTCGGCGGCATCACCGTCATGGCCCTGCTCATGGCCGGCTGGGGCAGCGGCAACAAGTTCTCGCTGCTCGGCGGCATGCGCGCCGTGGCCCAGGTGGTGTCGTACGAGATCCCGGTCGGCCTGGCCATCGCTGGCGTGGTGCTGTGGTGCGGAACGATGGATCTGCACCGCATCGTCGCGCACCAGTACAATGCGGAATGGTACAGCTTCCTCGGCTGGAACATCTTCCAGAGCCCGTTCCTGTTCCTGCTCGCCTGCATCCTGTTCTTCGCCGGCCTGGCCGAGTGCCAGCGCACCCCATTCGACATGGCCGAGGCCGAGAGCGAGCTGGTCAGCGGCTTCAACACCGAGTATTCGGGCCTGCGCTGGGGCATGTTCGCCATGGCCGAGTACAGCGAGATGTGCCTGGTCGGCGCCATCCTCGCCACCCTGTTCCTTGGCGGCTACCAGTCGCCGATCGCCGAGAACTGGATCATCACCCTGCCGGTGTGGCTGGAGACCGTCATCCACGTCGGCATCCTGCTGGCGAAGTTCACCGCCGTGCTGGTGGTCATGGTGTGGATCCGTTGGACCCTGCCCCGCTTCCGCGTCGATCAGGTGATGCGCCTGTGCTGGCTGACGCTGGTGCCGCTGTGCCTGGTCGCGCTGTTCGGTCTGGCTTTGACCATGGTCGTCGGCGGACTCGCCGCAGCGAAGCCCGAGGATGCGACCTTCCTCGGCGCCGCTTACGGCCGTCTGCCGGCCATGCTGCACCTCAAGCTGGGCGTCCTCGGCCATGCGCTGGCCTGGGTCATTCCGGTGCTGATCGCCGCTGTGCTGGTCCTCCTGGCGCGGCGCAAGTACGGCCAGCAGCATCCTGCGCTCAAGCAGCTGACGGGGGCCGCATGATCCTTGCCTGGGTCAACGGCATCTACGAAGGCGTCACCTCGTTCCTGGTCGGCATGCGCACGACGGCGCGCTTCTTCGGCGAGAACGTGCGCAACCGCGGCGGGGCAACCGCGGTCACACGGCAGTACCCGCAGGAACCCGCGGTCATCGTCGGCGGTCGCGTGCGCGGCCACCTGTTCAACGACGCGCCGCGCTGCATCGTCTGCCACGCCTGCGACAAGGCCTGCCCGGTCGACTGCTTCGTCATGGACATGGAGCGCACCGGCGAGAACAAGCCGCGCGCCTCGCGCTTCGACATCGACCTGTCGAAGTGCATCTACTGCGGCCTGTGCGTGCGCGCCTGCCCGACCGGATCGCTGTCGATGACCAGCGGCTTCGAGATGGATCCGCACCACGCCGGCGCGCGCTACCTGTTCAACCGCAGCGAGAGCCAGCTCGACCGCCGACTCGACGAGCCAGACGTCGTGCGCATGGCGCGCCTGGCGAACCAGCCGCGCAGCGCGCTGACGCCCGAGGACCGCGCCTGGCTCGACGGCATCATCGATCCCGCCGGCCACAACCTCATCGGCATGTACGGCATGGGCTACTACACGCCGGAGCAGAAGGCGGTGGCCGACGCCGAGCGTGAGAAGAAGAAGGCGGAGGCTGCTGCCAAGGCGGCGGCAGCGAAGGCGGCCAAGGACGCGGCGGCGAAGAAGGCAGCAGAAAACCAGCCAGCGGCCAGCGGCCAGCAGCCAGCGACCAGCGGCCAGCAGCCAGCGGCCAGCGGCCAGCAGCCAGCGACCAGCGGCCAGCAACCAGCGGCTAGCGGCCAGCAGCCAGCGGCCAGCGGCCAGCAGCCAGCGGCTAGCGGCCAGCAACCAGCGGCCAGCGGCCAGCAACCAGCGGCCAGCGGCC
>JALHRW010000308.1 GCA_022841245.1 Planctomycetota bacterium | reverse complement strand
ACGGCGGCGGCCGAGGCCGGGCGGGTGTGCGCCGAGCGCGGCTTCGCCGCCGTCGACCTCAACTGCGAATGCCCGGTGAAGCGCGTGCTGGGCAAGGGCGCCGGCGGGGCGATGATGAGCGACCCGGCGCTGATCGGCGCGGTGGTCGCGGCGATGCATGCCGGGGCCGGCATTCCGGTGACGGTCAAGCTGCGCAGCGGTCCCGATGACGCGACCGAGAACGCCGCCGATTGCGCCCGTGCCGCCGCCGATGCCGGCGCCGCCCTGGTCATGGTCCACGCCCGCTCGGTGGCCAAGGGCTATGCCGGACCGGCCGACTGGGCGATCTGCGCCCGAGTGAAGGCGGCGGTGGGCATCCCGGTGGTCGCCAGCGGCGGCATCCGTACCGCCGAGGACGCCATCGCCTGCCTGAAGGCCACCGGCTGCGACGGCGTCGCCATCGCCCGTGGCTGTCTCGGCAACCCGTGGATCTTCGCCCGTGCCCGCGCCCTGTTCGCTGGCAGCGCCCTGCCCGCCGTGCCGGACCTCCAGGCTCGCGGCCGTGAACTGATCGCCCTGGCCGAGGCGGAATGGCGCTGGTACGGCCCCGGCCTGGCGCTGCGCCGGCTGCCGCGCACCGCCTGCTATTTCGCCAAAGACGCGCCGTGGTTCGCCGAGTTCCGCTCGGCGGTGCAGCAGATCCGCGACCTCGACGGCTTGCGCCGGCTGGTGCGCGAGCGGTTCAGATAACCGTTCCACCGACGTCTCTATCCGCTTGTCTCGGCGCGTTGCACCGCACACACTCCCCCCCGTGGAAGCCGTCCTCCTCATCCTCGTCCTCTCAGCCGGCGATCCGGCTTCGCTGACCGCCGCCCAGGCCGTCGCTGCCGCCCTGCAGCAGCACGACGCCAAGGCTCAGGTCGTCCTGCCGCCTGATGCGGCGAAGCGCCTGGCCGAGCGCGGGCTGCACGACGCCGATCTGGTCGGCCGATCGGAGAAGGTCCTGCTGGCGACAGCCAAGGACCTGCGCCTGGTCATCGTCCGGGTCGAGCGTCGCGACACCGGCAGCGACCGCATCGTCGAGGTCGAGCTGTGGTCCGGTGGTCGCCACGACCGTATGTCGGCGGTGTCCGGCAAGGAGGGCGACCCGGTGCCATCGGCGGCCGAAGGTGCCCGCCGGCTGCTGCGCGATGCGGCGCATGATCCCGCTCTGGCTGCCGACCGCACCGACATCGCCTTCATCGCCGGCTTCGCCGAGCAGGGCGACTGGAAGGGGCTGATCGCCGCGGTCGGAGCGCGGCCCGATGCCGGACCGCGTCTGCGCCAGGCCGCCATCCTCGCCCGGCTACGCCTGGGCGACCAGGCCGGGGCCACCGCCGCGCTCGCCGCCCTGCAGCAGTCCCATCCCGGCCATCCCCTGACTGCCGCCGCCGCAGCCGCGGTCGCTGCCGACGCTGGCGGGGCCGACACCTTGCGCGATGCCGCCAAACCCGCCGACGACGGCGGCAACACCCTGCGATAGGCGATCCATGGCCGAGCTCCTCCTGGTTGACGACAACGTGCAACTGCGCGAACTGCTGGCCGAGGCCCTGGCCGATGCCGGCCACCGGGTGACCCAGGCCGGCGACGGACGCACCGCCATCCGCCTGCTGCGCGAGCGCTCCTTCGCTGCCGTCGTCTCCGACATGATCATGCCCGAGGCCGACGGCGCCGAGGTCATGGCCGCCATGCGCGGCCGGCAGCCGCGCCCGCGCCTGGTGATCATCAGCGGCGGCGGCAGCATCGAGCCGATGCGGTATTTGCAGATGGCGCGGGTGCTCGGCGCCGACGAGGTGCTGCAGAAGCCGTTCCCGCCCAGCCGGCTCATCGAGCTGCTGGCGCGTCTCCTGGCGCCGTCGCCAGTTGCTCCGGGCTGAGCCCGTAGGCGGTAGCGACCGCCCCGACCCCGCCCGCGCCATGGCGCAGCAGTTCGAGCAGATCGGGCATCCGGGCACGCCGGCGCGGCTGCAGCAGGCCGCCGACCACTGCGGTGGCGAGGGCGGCATCGACCGGCCCCGTTCCGGCCAGCAGCTGCGTCACCGCTCCGGCTCCGGCCGCCGCACGTATTTCGGCGAGTCTCCGCTCGGGCAGCCCGCTGCCGTCGGCCCGTGCCCGGGCGCAGCCGGTGACGCCGGCGGACAGCCATTCCGGCCAGCCTGTGGCCGGCGGCGCCGCCAGGGCCAGGGTCAGCTCGGCGATGGCCACCGACAGGCCGGCCCGCCCGCCGGGCGGGATGCGCAGCACCGGCAAGGCGGGTCGTACCACGCGCGCGGCGCCGGGGGCGATGGCCGCATGGTCGGTGCCAAACGGCACCAGCAGCAGCGGCCCGCGCCAGCGCGGCCAGGCCAGCGGAGCGAGTAGTTCCTGCACGTCGGCCAAGGCGCCGCGCTCCTCCGCGCCGCCTTGGCGCGCCCGCCCGTCGGATCCCACGACGACGATGGTCCCCTCGCGCGGCAGGCCCAGGCGCTCGGCCGTTGCCGCAGCCCAGCGTTCGAGGGCAGCGTCGAGCACGCGGTCGGCGTTCAGCGGTCCGGCCTGGCCGGCAGCTGCGCGCAGCGCGGCAACGTCGGCGCCCCAGGACAGCGCGGCGGCGACGCGTTCACCCAATGGCAGGCGCCGCTCGGCGAGGAGGCGCTCGGCCCGTGCCACCGGCGGCAGCACCTCGACCGGGACGACCAGCGGACCGAGCGGGCCGGCGAACCACGCCGCGCGCGCATCGATGCGCGCGGGATCGCGGGCCAGGGCAGCGAGGACGAGGATCAGCTCCACGGCGGCAGTGTGGCGGCAAGCGGCCAGCGCAAAGCACTGGTGCGCCGGCGCAGGCTGGCCATCATCCCGCCATGTTCCCCCGTCGCCGCACCGATCAGGTCTATGCGACCCTGCAGCAGGTGCAGCGCCGCATCACCGAGCAGGGCGGAGGCCAGGCCTCCACCGTGTCGACCCCAGCCGGGATGAGCGCGCCCGCCAGCAACCGGACGCCCGCTTCCGGGACGCCGACCCCTGGTCCGCTGCCGGCGATCCGGCCTGGCCCGCAGATCCGCCCGCAGGAGGCGCTGCCCGCCGCTCCGCCGCTCCTGCCGCCCGGCGTCGGCGCGCATCAGCGCTATAGCGTGGTCCTCTCCGGTACCCTCGCCAGCCTGCTGCTGGTGTGCTGGATCGCCTCGATCGCCGCCGCCATCCTGATCACCAAGCAGGTGGTCAAGCCAGGTTCCTCCACCGCCAGCGAGCCGGCCCCGCGCGCCGCGGTGGCAGCCGAGGCGCCGGCGACGCGGCCGAAGTGGAAGCTGATCGTCCAGTCGGAGATGCGCGCCAGCCCCGAGGCCCGCGCCCGTCTGGCCAAGGAGCGCGAATTCCTCAACGATGTCGCCAAGCGCAACTCGTGGCCGTCGCTGTTCGAGGTCGAGGAGGGGGTCAATGGCAGCGTGCAGCTGGTCTTCGGCCCCGAGGGCGTGGACAAGGCGCAATGGCTGGATTTCACCGGCAAGCTGCTGAAGCGCCACGCCGGGGCGAGCTGGGTCGAACTCCGGTGAGCTGGGCGCATCCGCGCCACGCCGCCCTCTGGTCCCTGGTCGAACCGCGCCTGCCGCCTGGCGAGCTGGCCCACGACCGCTTCCACATCCAGCGTGTCCATGCCTGGACGCTGCGCCTCGCCGCCGAGGCCGGCGCCGATCCCGATCTGGCCGGCGCCGCGGCCCTGGTCCACGATCTCGTCTTCGTACCCAAGGACAGCGCGCAGCGCGCCGAAGGTGGCGAACGCAGCGCGGCTGCGGCGCCGGAGGTCCTCGCCGCGGCCGGCTACGACGCAGCGGAGATCGCGCTGATCGCCGACGCGGTGCGTACCAGTTCGTGGTCGCGCGGCCTGCCGCCTGCCGGCCCGCTCGGCGCCGTGCTGCAGGATGCCGACCGCCTCGACGCCCTCGGCGCCCTCGGCCTGATGCGCAACCTGGCTTGTGCCCAGCACATGGCCATACCCGGTCGCGGCGGCTTCTACCACCCGGACGATGCGCTGGCGCGAAGCGGCCGCCCGCTTGAGGACAAGGCCTGGGCCACCGACCACATCTTC
>JALHRW010000307.1 GCA_022841245.1 Planctomycetota bacterium | reverse complement strand
GTCAGGGCCGCCGCCGGCAGGATGGCGGCCAGGGCCGGCAGGCCGACCCGCCACCAGCCAGTCACCGCGACGGCAGCGCAACCCAGCGCAGCCCAGGGCCCGAACTCGACCAGGCCGGCGGCGGCGCAACCGGCCCCAGCCATGGCGCAGGCCAGCGAGCGCAGCAGATGGTCGGCGGGCAGGGACACGGCGACGCCAGTATGCTCCGTCCGAGCGCTTTGGGAATCCCGCAGCCGCCTGTTACGGACCCTTCCACTGGTGCCGCCATCTCCAGCCTTGCCAGCCAGCCATGGCCATCGTCTACAACCACACCGTCCCCACCGTCGCGCAGTTCACCGACCTGTACCGCGCCTGCACCCTCGGCGCGCGCAGACCGCTGGACGCCGCCGCCGAGATGATGGCCAACGTCAACCTCATCCTCTCGGCCTGGGATGGCGACCTGCTCGTCGGCCTGGCCCGGGCCATGACCGACCGCGTGCAGGCCACCTACCTGGCCGATCTGGCGGTGCGCGAAAGCCATCAGAAGCATGGCATCGGCAAGCAGCTCATCCGCATGGTGCAGGCCGAGGCCCCGCGGGCGACGGTGGTTCTGCTCGCCGCGCCGCAGGCGCACGAGTACTACGGGCGCATCGGCTTCGCCCAGCACCGCTCGTGCTGGATCCTCAGGCCGGAGATGGCGCTGAGCTGAGCCAGCCTGCCGGGCCGAGCGACAACGTCGCCACGCCGGCCGCCGCCGCCATGTCGATGACGCGGCGCAGCCAGCGCGTGCCCAGCTCGCCGCGGTGGCGCTCGGCAAGGTGCGGCCGGCGGCCGTGCGCCAGGCCGAGGTGGAGCGCGGCGCCGGGCATGATCGCCTGGGCGCTGGCGGCGATGGCAGCGAGCCCCGGGACGTTGGGCAGCAGCGAGGACGGCTCCTCGCCGTGCACCCAGGGATCGACCGGGATGTCGAGCACGCCCCAGCCGGAACCGTCCGGACGGCTGCGGTTCAGTTCGGTGAACTGCCTGGTGTGGCCGCCGCCGACTGGAATGCCTGGCAGGAGTTCGCTCAAACGCTGGACCCACGCGGTCGGCGTGGTGCGGTCGGTGGGCACCGCCACGACGCTGGCCAGGCGCAGGCCTGCCAGATCGGGCCACGACTCGGGCGGACCCTGCAGAACCAGGTCGAGCGGCAGGTGCGCGGCGCGCAGCGCTGCCGGATCGGCGCCGGGCGCCAGCACGGCGCGCAGCCGCGACACGCCCCAGGCGGTGAGCACCCCGGCGTCGGCAGCAGGCTCCCATTCGGCGGCCAGGGCCAGGCCGTGTCCGGACAGCGACAGCTCGACGCGCTGCTCGACCGTGTCGCCCACCGCGACCGCGACCGGCTTCGGCCGGCTCTGCGGGGTGCTGTAGGTCTTGAACGAGGCGTCGCCCCAGTTGCGCTGATCCTCGGTCTCGAAGACCTCGCCGATGAAGCGCACCATCGCTTCGCGGCCGGGACGCGGCCGCACGGTGATCGCGGCGACATCGAAGAAGGGCTGGTGCGGGGAGATCAGGGTGGGGAAGCGCGACTCCTCGGCTGGACCATCGTTGTGCGCGACCCGCACCCACGCGCCGGCCAGGCCGTGGTCGTGCAGCACGCACAGGCCGATGCGGTTGCGGCTGAAGGCGCTGAGCGCAGCGCCGCGGAACGAGACGGTGATGCGCCCGTCAGCGCCGCCATCGATGGCGACGTCGGCATCGAAGGCGATGCCGTCGAGGCGGTGCTCGCGGCGGTAGGTGATGCGGAAGCGATCGGCACCGGCCTCGACCTGCAGATCGCGCAGCACGCCCGGGATGGTGCGCCAGCGTTCGTCGCGCACGGCGGCATAGATGCGCTGCACCACGCAGACCCCATCGACGCGCAGGTCGCGCAGGTCGCCATCGTCGAAGAGCAGAGACCAGGAGCCGGCACGCAAAGGTCGGGGATCGCTCATGCCGCGATGATGCGGCGGCAACTGGCGAAGGAACGGCTCAGTCCCCGGCGTGAAGCACTCTGGCGTCAGGGAGCGGGCGGCGGGGCCTGGGGTGGTTCGGCCGGTGCCACCGGCGGGGCCACTGGCTTGCCCTTCACCAGCGGTTTGGGCGACCAGCGATCACGCTGCTCCTTGCGCATGGCGCGGGTCGCTGAACTGCCGCCTCGGACTCTCCACTGCATGTCGTTCGACGCGGGCTGAAGCCCGCGGTCCTGTCGTTCAGTACGTCTTGGTGTCGATGAAGCCTTCGAGCTTCCGCGAGCGGATCGGGTGCTGCAGCTTCTTGATCGCCTTGGCCTCGATCTGGCGCACACGTTCGCGCGTCACATTGAAGCGGCGGCCGACCTCTTCGAGGGTGTAGGTGTAGCCGTCGCCGATGCCGTAGCGCAGGCAGATGATCTCGCGCTCGCGATCGGTGAGGGTGTCCAGCACCTCGGTGATCTTCTCCTTGAGCAGCTCGTTGGACGAGATGTTCGCGGGATTCTCGGCGCTCTTGTCTTCGAGGAAGTCGCCGAAGTAGCAGTCGTCGCTGTCGCCGATCGGGCGGTCGAGCGAGATCGGGTGCTTCGACACGCGGATGACGCGCTTGCACTCGGTGACGCTGATGCCGGCGCGCTCGGCCACCTCTTCGATGGTCGGCTCGCGGCCGGTGTCCTGCAGGATGTCCTTCTGGATCTTCCTCAGCTTGCCCATCGTCTCGATCATGTGGACCGGGATGCGGATGGTGCGGGCCTGGTCGGCGATGGCGCGGGTGATGCCCTGGCGGATCCACCACGTGGCGTAGGTCGAGAACTTGTAGCCGCGCTTGTACTCGTACTTCTCGACCGCCTTCATCAGGCCGGCGTTGCCTTCCTGGATCAGGTCGAGGAACGAGAGACCGCGGTTGCGGTACTTCTTGGCGATCGAGACCACCAGGCGGAGGTTGCCGCACGACAGCTTCTGCTTGGCCTCTTCGTAGAGGCGGAAGCGGCGCGAGACGGCGGTGCAGCGCTCGATGAAGCGTTCGATCGGTTCGCCGATCGTCTTCTCGATCTGGACCAGCTCGCCTTCCTTCTCCTTGGCCTGCGACTTGCGGCGCTTGTTCTGCTCGATCTCACGCTTGAGGCGGAGCAGCCGGCGACGCATGTCGAGCATGTCGTCCTTGACCGTGATCACGGTCTTGGCGTCGAGCTCCATCTCCTCGAGCAGGCGGTAGGCGCGGGTCAGGCGGTTCCTGAGCACGCGTTCCACACGGACCTGCTCGGAGTTCTCGCGCGAGGCATCCTTGAGCAGCACGCCGTCGGACAGGGCCTGGGCGTGGGTGGTGACGCGGTGCAGGGTGTTGAGATGGTTGGCGGCGCGGTCGATGCGCTCGTCGCGGGCCGGGCTGCTGCCGTGCGACTTGGCGTTCTTCTCCTGCTGCTCCCAGATCTCCTTCTGCTCCTCGACCCACTGGATGCCGCGGCGTACCGCGTCCAGGGTGGTCATCACCTTGCGGCGGAAGCCATCGCGATAGATCTCGATGCGGCGGGCGAGTTCGATCTCCTGGTCGCGGTTGAGCAGCGGGATCTCGCCCATCTGCGACAGGTACATGCGCACCGGATCGTCGATCTTCTCGCCGATCTCGGCCTCATTCTCCTCCGGCGCCTGGTAGCTTTCGAAAGCGGACGTGCCGCCCTCTTCGCCACCCTCTTCGCCACCCTCGCCGCCGTCCTCGCTGGTGTCTTCGACCAGTTCGAGACCGCGCTTCTCCAACTCCTCGAGGATCGCATCGAGCTTGTGCGGATCGTTGACCGCCTCCTCCTGGATGGCGTTGAGCTGGTCGTAGGTGACCTTGCCCTTCTTGGCCTGCTTGACCAGGACGGCGACGATGTCGGCGACGGCCATCACCGGCTGGGCGGCGCCGGCGGGCGGGGCATCGGACTCGGCCGGGGCTTCGGTCGGGGCGGGCGCGGGAGGCGGAGCGGTCTTGGCCATGTGGTCCAGGTATCGGAGGGGGCAGAATTATATCGTCAAGGGGAGGACCGCAAGGGTCCGTACGGCTCCCTAGAGCCAGCGACCAGCGACCAGCGACCAGCGACCAGCGACCAGCGACCAGCGACCAGCGACCAGCGACCAGCGACCAGCGACCAGCGACCAGCGACCAGCGACCAGCGACCAGCGACCAGCGACCAGC
>JALHRW010000306.1 GCA_022841245.1 Planctomycetota bacterium | reverse complement strand
CGCGCCAGCCGCCTCGCGGGCCTCGGCCCCGGCGCCGAAGCGCCGTGCGGTGGCCGCCGCGCCGCCAACGGACGTCGAACCACCGTTCTGAGTCGCCGACCGCTGGCCCCCAGAAAACACCATTCGAATTCACGACTGTGATCGCTGGTCGCTGGCCGCTGGTCGCTGGCCGCTGGTCGCTGGCTGCTGGCCGCTGGTCGCTGGTCGCTGGTCGCTGGTCGCTGGCTGCTGGTCGCGCGGGTCGCTTGGTCGCTGGTCACCCTGCGGCTTGTTTTTGCGGCCCGTCGCCCAGCCTGCCTCCCTCCATGGCCGACGAAGACGCACCGCTCAGCAGCTATTCCGATCCGATCTACGACCGGCTCGACGCCCTCTCGCGGCAGGTCCGCAAGCAGTGGTGGCTGGTCGTCCTCGCGGTCATCATCATCGCTCTCGCCGCCATCGCCGTGCGCTTGTGGCTGCACCGCGAACCGGCCGCCCTCGGTGGCGCCATCGCCGCCCGCGCCAGCGATGAGCAGGACCCAGCCAAGCGCGAAGCTGCCTGGATCGAACTCGCCGACGGAGCCGGCCACGACATCGGCTTCCGCGCCGCCGCCAATATCGAACTCAGCCAGATCCTGCTCGACCGCGGCGACGCGATCAAGGCGCGCGACCGCGCCAAGCAGGCCGAAGGCTTCGCCCGCGACGCCAAGGACGACGACCTCCAGTTGGCCGCCGGCTTGTCGCACGCGGCAGCGCTGCTCGACAGCGGCGACGCGAATGCCGCCCTCGACCTCTACGAGAAGGCCTCGCGCGGCGCCGGCGCCAAGCACCCGGCGCGCAAGCTGGCCGGCGACCTCGGCGCCGCCGTGTGCCTGGAGAAGCTGGGCAAGCCCGATGAGGCGATGGCCCGCCTCGAACCGCTGACCACGCGCACCGAGCGCGGCGCCGAACAGCTGGTGCAGCTGGCCACAGCGATGTACTGGCGGCTGAAGCGCGCGGCGGAGAAGCCCACGGCCAGCCAGGCTCCGGCAGCGGCGCCGGCGGCGCCAACGGCCAGCGACCAGCAGCCAACGGCCAGCGGCGGCCAGCAGCCAGCGGCCAGCGGCCAGCAGCCAGCGGCCAGCCCGGCTCCGGTGGCTGGCCAGCCGGCCACCGCTCCCGCCGTCAAGTAAGCCGGCGCGATGGAGACCCTGCCTCCGCTCGCCCCTGGCTACGTCCGCGTCGAGGTGCGTTTCCGCCTGCCCGGCGCGCCGCCTACGCCGGGCGACCTGGTGCGCGCCACTGGCGTCCATCCCGACGAACTCGGACCGATCATGGTCGCCGGGGTCAACGCCGTGGTCGACGTGCGTAGCCCGATGGTGCAGCGCGCCCGCGACGGGCTCATGGCCCTTGGCCTGACCCGCGTGGCCGACTGGAACTTCCGCTGGCTGAAGCTGAACGTCGGGCGCAACCACGGCCTGACCCTCGGCCAATTGCGCAAGGTGCTAGCCGCCGCCGACGCCCTGCCGCTGGGCAAATTCAACATCAACAACACCCACACCATGGTGGGCGTGCAGGACCAGAAGGCAGCCGGCATCGTCGCCCGCCTCGCCGACACGCGGATCAACGGCCAGGCCGTGCGGCCGGAGCTGGTGCCGTCCAACAAGACCTTGGGCCCAGCGTCCTTCTCCGCGGGGGGCTAGCTTTCGCATCGGGGGGCTGACCCCCCGAACCCCCGCCAGGGCCCTTCGCCCTGGACCCGCTCGACACGCCGCGCATACGCGCGTCGATTCGCCAAGCGAAGTCATTCGTTCCAGTCTCGCTGCGGCCTCGCGACATCTACCACACGGTGCCGCTCTGATCACCCGTCGCTCGCCCGGGCGCTCGCTCGGCGGGCGGTCAGGAAGGCAGCAGTCCGGACACCGACCGTCGAGCGAGCGCCGGAGCGAGCCGCCGCTGAGATGACCCCGCACGTTGGCTCTGCGGCGAGTCGACCAGCGAGACTGGAACGAAAACCCCCGCTTGGCGAATCGACGCGCGTATGCGCGGCGTGTCGAGCGGGGGATCCGGGGGAGAAGTCCCCCGGCGGGTACGTAGGGCAGAGCCCTACGAGCTAAAAGGCGAAGACGGTATCGAGGATGACCTCGGTCCGGTCGTAGTCCGACGAGGTCGCGACCTTGGCGTCGCTCATGGTCTGACGGCCGGTCAGGCGGAAGGCCAGACCTTGCACTGCGGTGTATTCGGCGCCGAGGGACAGGATGCCGGTGGTGCGGATCTCCTCGTCCTGGCCGGTGGCGGCCGCGGTGTCCGCGATCTGCATGCCGTCGACGCTGGCGAAGACGATGGTCTGGTCGGTGGCACCCCAACGCACCCCGACCTGGGCACCGGTCAGCTGGTAGGCGTTGCTGGTCAGGCTGTTGTCGGCCTGGGCATAGAGCCGGCCGCTGAGCTCGCTGCGCTCGCTCCACGGCCAGGCGAGGAGGACGGTGGCGACGGGCAGCACGACGTCCTTGTCATCGGCGCCAGGGCCGGACTCCTTGTCGTAGCTGCGCATGTCGACGCCGCCTTCGAGGACCAGCTTGGTGCGACCGCCGAGGGTGGTGCGCCAGCCGACGGTTGCCGAGACCTGCGAGCCGTCGTTGAGCAGGGTGTTATCCTCATAGGCCCACGACGAGTACTTCACTGTGCCGTAGGTCTCGGTCTCCTCGCCGCCGAGCATGCCGACGCGCAGGTCGGCGAGAGCGCCGGTGTAGCTGCGCTGGTCGGCCTCGAAGCCGCCGACGTCCTCGAGGTACTGCACGCTGCGCCCGCCCAAACCGAGGCGGCCGTTGTAGCTCGGACCCTGCCAGCCGGCATAGCCGACGCCGTCGAGGTTCTCGCGCAGCACCTTCTCGCCGGTCTGGACCAGCGGGTCGTCGAAGCGGGCGTAGTCGAGCGCGACGCCAGCCGTAGCGACCTCGCCCTTCCAGTCGACGTTGAGCGCTCCGGTGCCGCCGACCATGTCGCGGTCGTCCTCGTTGAAGTAATGGTCAGCGCGGAGCTGCAGGTCGAGGGCCGCAGTCAGCGCCTCGCTGGCGGCGTAGCGCGCCTCGACGCCGACCAGACCGCCGACGTACTGGTCGTCTTTGACGTTCTTCTCGGTAGCGTAGATGTTGCTGTCGCTGCCGACCGTCAGCATGGCTTTGGGATGGACGGTCAGGGTGCCGTTGGCGTAAGCCAGGTTGCCCATCGGCTGGATGTTGAAGTCGCGCACCTGGACGGGGGCTTCGGCTTCGCCGGAATGGACCGCCGAGGCGACCAGCAGGATGGCGGGAACGATGCGGATAGGACGAAGCATGGAGTCTTCCGTTAGTTGAGCCGCCATTAATCGTCCATTCAACCCGCTAGTCAAGGCTGGATGGGTTATTGCAGTTGCACCCGAGCAGGGTGGCCGGTCCGATGCGCCGCGTGCTCGACCTGCACTGCCACCTGCTCGCTGCCGTCGACGATGGACCGGCCGACCTCGCCCAGGCGCTGAGCCTGGTTGCCGAATTGCGCCATCAGGGCGTGAATTACGCGGTTGCGACACCACACCTGCTCAGTCCGCGCTTCGCCGATGGCGTCGAGGCGAAGATCGCCAGAGCCTGGCCGCGGCTGCAGGAACAGGCAGCGGCGGCTGGGCTGCAGGTATTTCTTGGGTCCGAAAATCACTGTTCCGGGCAGCTCGATCCCGAGGCCTTCGCCCAAGCAGCACGACCACTGGGGGACGGCCCCTGCGTCCTCGTTGAATTGCCTGACGACCACCTGCCGGCGCGGGCCTGGGCAAGTTGTTTCGCCCTGGTGCGCAGCGGTCGGCGCCCGGTGCTGGCCCATCCCGAGCGCTGCCGCGGCCTGTGCGGCGATGACGAGGGGCTCGCCGGCTTCATCGCCAATGGCGGTCTGCTGCAGATCACCGTCGGGCATGTCGCCGGCGTGCATGGTTGGGCGATGCGCTGGCGCAGCCGGCGCCTGCTGGCGCGCTTCCCGCAAGCCTGCGTGCTATCCTCAGACGCGCACGACCTGCGCGCGCGACGGCCAGCCTGGGACAAGTTGCCGGCGAAATTCCAGCGTTGGATCTGTCCCGACCTGCCGAGCCTGGCGAGCTGGCAGGGGGGAATCTAGCGTCAGTGCCCAGCTAACGCGGCCAGCGGCCAGCGGCCAGCGGCCAGCGGCCAGCGGCCAGCGGCCAGCGGCCAGCGGCCA
>JALHRW010000305.1 GCA_022841245.1 Planctomycetota bacterium | reverse complement strand
CTCGCCGGCGTGGCGCGGGCGGGGGCGCCCGCGTTCCGGTCGGGCGGGGGCGCCCGCGCTCCTGACTCGTCTACCCCGCCAGTGCCGGCTCGCCGACCACGGGGTCAGGCACAGGAATCGGCGTCGCCACCGGCACCTGCTTCCCCTTCTGGTCGTAGAGGAAGCGGATGCAGCGGGCGCGCAGATGCGCGAAGCCTTCGCTCTCCATCAGGCTGATGCGTTCCCGCGGCCTGGCGAACGGCACGTCGAGGATCTGGCCGATGCTGGCGCGCGGACCGACGTTCATCATGACGATGCGATCCGAGCAGTAGACCGCCTCGTCGATGTCGTGCGTGACCATGAACACGGTGAGACCGTTCTCGGCGTGCAGGCGCACGACCTCGTCCTGGAGCTGGGCGCGGGTCAGCGCGTCGAGGGCGCCGAACGGCTCGTCGAGCAGCAGCACCTCCGGCTCCATCGAGAGGGCGCGGGCGATGCCGGCACGCTGCTTCATCCCGCCGCTGATCTCGTGCGGGTACTTGAGCATGTGCTCCTTCAGGCCGACTTTCTCGAGCCAGCGTTCGGCACGGGCGCGTCGCTCCGCCTTGGCTTCGCGCGCAAACACCGCGTCAACCGCCAACATGACGTTGCCGAGCACCGTGCGCCAAGGCAGCAGGCTGTGGTGCTGGAAGACCACGGCGCGCTCGGGGCCTGGTCCGGAGATCTCGTGCTCGCGCAGGCACACCGAGCCGGCGGTCGCATCCTCCAGCCCGGCGATCATCGACAGCAGGGTGCTCTTGCCGCACCCGCTGTGGCCGATGACGGCGACGAACTCGCCTTTCTCGATGTGCAGGTCGATGCCGGTGAGGATCTCGGCCGGCGGCTTCCCACCGCTGCGGAAGGTCTTGCCGACGCTAATCAGTTCGAGAAATTTCATGGTTATCTCACTTGGGCGGTGGCGCCGCGGGAGAGGAGGAGCTGGACGGTGATGCACAGGCGGTCGAGCAGGAAGCCGATCGCGCCGATGACCACCACGGCGAGGACGAGATAGGCCAGGGCGACGTCGTTCGAACTCTGGTACCAATCCCACACGAAGCCGCCGATGCCTGGGCTGACCGCCATCATCTCGGCGGCGATCAGCACCATCCAGCCGACCCCGAGCGAGACGCGGATACCGGTAAATATATGAGGCATGGCACTGGGCAGGACGATCGACCAGACCGTGCGGAACCAGCCCAGGTTCAGCACGCGGGCGACGTTGCGATGGTCCTTGTCGACGTTGGCCACGCCGTTGGCGGTGTTGACCAGGGCCGGCCACAGGCTGCACAGGCCGACGACGATGGCGGCGATGAGCAGGCTCTTCGACAGCAGGGGATCCTGCTGCGTGACCGCCTTGTTGATGATCAGGTAGACGACCGGGAACCAGGCCAGCGGACTGACCGGCTTGAACAGCTGGATCAGCGGATTGGCCATGGCGAAGATCGCATTGGAGAAGCCGCACAGGATGCCGAGCGGGATGGCGATCAGCAGGCCGCCGCCGACGCCGAGGAACACCGTGCCGATCGACAGCCAGATCTGGTCGATGAACAGCCGTTTGCCCTGGTAGGGCATGAACTGCTCGACCTCGGCGACGGTCATGCCCTGCTCGACCGCGGTCTTGGCGACCAGTTCGGTGTGGACGCTGCGGGCGACGCCGTCGGCCTGCCATTCGCGCACCTGCTCCGCCCCCTTCTCCCACACCAGTCCCGGCGTGGGCAGCATCATCCCGCCGATATGCACCGACTGGGCGATGGCGTGCCAGGCGAGCAGCACGGCGGCGAGGGCGAGCACCGGCAGGCCGACGCGGAGGGCGAACAGGCGCAGTTCGTGACCGCGGTCGGGCGACCGAGGCAGGCGCACCAGCGGTGCGAACCAGCCGAAACCGCAGGTTTCCAGGGCGGAGGCGAAGCGTTGCATGCGGGATACTCCTGATCCTCAGGGCTTGCGGACGGCGAACTGCTTCACGTAGGCGTTCGGCTGGGTCGGGTCGAAGGCGATCTTGTCGATGAAGGCCTCGGCCGGATAGGCGAGCTGATCCTTCTCCGGCAGCTCGTCCGGCTTGACCAGGCCATCGGCCTGCAGGCTGGCGAAGGCGGCGCGGTAGAGGTCGGCACGGAAGGTCTTCGCCGCGACCTCCTGGTACCAGGCGTCCGGCTTGTCCTCGGCGATCATGCCCCAGCGGCGCATCTGGGTCAGGCACCACACGCCATGGCTGGTCAGCGGGAAGCTGGCGTAGCGCTTGTAGAAGACGTTGAACTGCGGCTCCGGCCGCCGATCGAGCGTGCCATCGGCGCTGATGCCGTAGACCAGCGTGCCGGTGATCGATTCGGCGATGATCGCCGCCTCGGCACCGATGTAGTCCTTGTGGGCGAGCATCTCCGCCAGCTTGCGCCGGTTGTCCATGCTGTCGTCGAGCCAGCGGCCGGCGCGGATCAGAGCCCGCAGGACCGCCTTGGTGGTGTTGGGATTGGCGTCGGCGAATTTCTTGGTCATGCAGAACACCTTGTCAGGCGAACCATCGAAGACGTATTGGCTCGGGATGGCCAGCCGGCCGGTCTTCTCGCCGATGGTCAGCTTCATGTTCCACGGCTCGCCGACGCAGAACCCCTGGCAGTTGCCCTGGTTCATGGCCGAGACCATCTGCGGCGGCGGATTGACCTGCAGCACGACATCGGCGCCGGTGATGCCCTTCGCGTCCTGCGGCCCATCATAGAAGCCCGGATTGACCCCGCCGGATGCGAGCCAGTAGCGCAGGTTGAAGTTGTGGCTGCCGGCCGGGTAGGTCTGGAACATGGTCAGGGTCTTGCCCTCGGCCCGGTAGGCGGTGGCGATCTCCTTGAGCGGTGCGGCCGACAACGGCATCGGGTAGCCCGGCTTGGCCAAGGCGGGATCCTTGGCGGCCATGCGGTTCCACACGTCGTTGGACACCGAGATGCCCATGCCGTTGATGCTCATGTTGTACGGCACGATGATGTCCGCCTGCACGCCGATGCCGATCGCCGCCGCCATCGGATGTCCGTACAGCATGTGCGTCCCGTCGAGATCGCCGTTGACCAGGTTGTCGCGCACCGCCTGCCAGTTGGGTTGGACGATGATGTCCGCCGCGATGCCCTCGTCGGCGAAGTAGCCGAGTTCCTTGGCCACGACGATGGCGGCGCAGTCGGTCAGCTTGATCATGCCGAACTTCAATGGCCGCTTCACCTCCAGCTTGCCGGCCATGGCCTTCTTCAGGTTCGGCGTCGGGTTGACCCGTTCGTAGGGCTTGAAGTCGGCGGCGACGGCGGCGGCGGCGAGGGTGACGGAGAGGATGGCGGTGCGGATCATCGGATGCTCCTGCGGAGATGCTTAGCGCAGGCGTGCCAATCGGTGGTTGCTGCCCGCTGCATCAGGCCTGGATCGGGGAAGCCCCCAGGGACCGGTCGGGGGTCCGACAGCGCTCGAATTCTGCGCAGCCGGATGGCTCCCAGGGCTGGCATGGCATGTGCAACACCATGCGACGTGCCCCACGATGAGATCCATACCGCCTGTCCCTACTGCGGTGTCGGTTGCGGCATCGTGCTGCACGGCGAAGCCTTGCGCGGCGATGCGAGCCATCCCGGCAGCCGCGGCCAGCTGTGCAGCAAGGGGCGCACGCTGATGCACGCCGTCGGGCAGACCGGCACGAGGCTGCTGCACCCCGAGCTCCGTCTCGCCCGCGACCGCCCGCGTCGGCGCGTCGCGTGGAACGACGCCATCGGCCAGGTCGCCGAGCGGTTCAAGGCCATCCAGGCCGAGCACGGACGCGACGCGGTGGCGCTCTACGTCAGCGGCCAGTGCCTGACCGAGGAGTACTACCTGGCCAACAAGCTGATGAAGGGATTCCTCGGCAGCAACAACATCGACACCAATTCGCGGCTGTGCATGAGCAGCGCCGTCGCCGGACACAAGGCCACCCTGGGCAGCGACTGCGTGCCTGGTTGCTACGAGGACATCGATCTGGCCGAGACCTGGCTGGTGTGCGGCGCCAACATGGCCTTCGCCCATCCGGTGCTGTTCCGCCGCATCGAGGCGGCCAAGACCGCCAATCCGGGCCGCCGGCTGATCGTCGTCGACCCCCGCCGCACCGACACCGCCGCGGTCGCCGACCTGCACCTCGCCCTCCGCCCCGGCAGCGACGTCGCGCTGCACCTGGCGCTCGGCCACGAACTGCTGCGGCTGGGCGCGGTCGACGCCGCC
>JALHRW010000304.1 GCA_022841245.1 Planctomycetota bacterium | reverse complement strand
GATCAGCAGGGGCCGCTGGCCGAGGGCGACTTCAAGGAGACGGTGGTGCTGCGCACCAACCACCCCAACAAGCCACGCATCGAACTGCGCTTCGAGGCCCTGATCAACCTGCAGGCGGGACGGGCGGCGCGGGACGTGCTCGGGGAATAGGGATCGTCCCTGGCCCAGGGGCAATGGATGCATTGACGCCCACGGCTCGGCCCCTCTAATCCGCCGATCCGATGAAGCCCAAAGTCTGCGTGCTCCGCGCTGCGGGGACCAATTGCGACGCTGAAACCGCCCATGCCTTCCGCCTGGTCGGGGCCGACGCCGAGACCCTGCACGTCAACCGTCTGCGCGAGGCGCCCGGCCGCCTGCGCGACTTCCAGATCCTCGCCGTGCCCGGCGGCTTCAGCTACGGCGACGACGTGGCCAGCGGGCGCATCTTCGCCAACGAGCTGATGACCAGCCTGCGCGACGAGCTGCTCGCCTTCGTCGACCGCGGCGGCTTCGCCATCGGCATCTGCAACGGCTTCCAGGTGCTGGTCAAGGCCGGCCTGCTGCCGCGCCTCGACGGCCAGGCGGCGCAGCAGGCCACCCTCACCGACAACACCAGCGGCGTCTACCAGGACCGCTGGGTGCGCTGCACCGGCTCCAGCGGACGCTGCGCCTGGATCCCCGATGGCGTCGAGGTCGAGCTGCCGGTGGCCCACGCCGAGGGCCGCTTCGCCGCCAGCGATGCCGTCCTCGACCGCCTGCAGGCCGCCGGCCAGCTGTGCCTGCGCTACACCTCCGGCACCTGCCACAACGGCAGCGCCCGCGACGTCGCCGGGATCTGCGATCCCACCGGCCGCGTCTTCGGCCTCATGCCGCATCCCGAGCGCTTCCTGCGCTGGGAGAACCATCCCCGCTGGACGCGCGAACCGCGCCGTCCGGAAGGCGATGGCGTGCGCTTCTTCCGCGCCGCCGTCGCCAAGCTCAACTAACCCGCACCCGCGAGGTCCCATGCGCATCCTGGTCCCGACCCTGCTCGCCACCGTCCTCTGCGCCGGCGAGGCCGTCGTGCCGCCCGAGGCGTTCAAGGACGGGATGAAGGACATCCCGGTCACCGCCGCCAAGGACATGCCGCTGTCGCCCAAGGCCGACCCCGACGGCCTGCTCCACTACGAGCTGTGGTACCAGAGCTTCGACGGCGCGAAGTGGGGCACGTGGCAGAAGCACAGCCAGGTGTTCCCCAAGGGCACGCCGGTGGTGTGGGCCCCGCCCGAAGGCCGCTGGCAGGTCTACCTGCGCGTGGTCAAGACCTCCGGCATCGCCAGCACCGACCCGGGCAAGAACCCCGAGGCGGTCAAGCCGCAGAAGGAGTTCATCATCGACCGCAGCTCGCCGCAGGTCGCGGTGACCTACCCGGCGGCCAAGGCCAAGCTGCGCGGCGGCGACAAGTACACCGTCACCTGGACCGCCGCTGACCCGTACCTGCGCAACGCCCCGATCAGCATCAAGTGGTCGCTCGACGGCAGCGGCGCCTTCGCCACCGTCGCCGACAACCTGCCCAACAGCGGCTCGTTCGAGTGGACGGTGCCGCGCGACATGACCCAGACCGGCGTGCTGCGCATCGAGGCCGCCGACAAGGCCGGCAATGTCGGCGCCGCCGACAGCACCAACCTGCTGGTCGACTCGATCAAGCCCAAGGGCAAGGTGGTCGGCCCGGCGATCAGCGCCAAGACCGAGACCGCGGTCGACCTCGAGGTGGCGGACACCGGTCCGGCCGGCCTGACCGCGGCCCGCCTGTGGGTCAGCCAGGACGATGGCACC
Source organism: Planctomycetota bacterium (assembly GCA_022841245.1). Lineage (GTDB taxonomy): Bacteria > Planctomycetota > UBA11346 > UBA11346 > UBA11346 > UBA11346. The sequence continues at coordinate 2,470 of JALHRW010000304.1, read as the reverse complement.
AGCTGGACCGAGGGCCCGGCGATCGAAGCCCCGTTCAAGGCCGTCGCCTTCAAGGCGCCGCAGGACGGCCGTTACCGCCTCTACGTCGTCGCCACCGATGGCGCCGGCAACGTCTCGACCGCGCCGCAGGCCAAGGTCGGCGACATCCTCACCGTCGACAGCGCCGCCCCGACCGTGCTGCTCGCCGCCGCCATCGGCATCAACGATGCCGCGGTGGCCGGTCCGGCCCAGCGCCGCGACTTCAAGCCGACCGACCGCGTCCAGGTGGTGTTCACCGCCAAGGACGCCAACCTGGTGCAGAACTCGGTCACCGTGCTGTGGCAGACCGACGCCAACAAGCCGTGGGTCGAACTGGGCAAGGGCCTGCCCACCGACCAGGCCTTCCGCTTCCAGATCCCGAACGACGCCCCCGAGACCAAGACCGCGCGCATCAAGGTGACGGCGGCCGATGCCGCCGGCAACGTCGGCGAAGTGGTGGCGGCCGAGACCTTCACCATCCAGACCGAGGTCAAGGACGTCGTCCTCGAGTGAGGCGCGTCTAGCCTGCCGATCAACCCGCGGCCGTCTGCGCTTCCGCAGACGGCCGTTGCGTTAGGATGCCCCTGTGACCCCAGCGCCCCTCCTCGATGCCCTGATCAGCCCTGCCGACCTGCGCAAGCTGTCGCGTGACGAGCTGGCTCTGCTCGCCAGCGAGATCCGCATGCGCATCAAGGAGGTCGTCTCGGCGCACGGCGGCCACCTCGCCAGCAATCTCGGCACGGTCGAGCTGACCATCGCGCTGCATCGCGTCTTCGACTTCACCAGCGACCGCCTGCTGTGGGACGTCGGGCACCAGGCCTATCCGCACAAGCTGCTCACCGGCCGTGCCGCGCGCTTTCACACCAACCGCCAGCAGGGCGGCATCAGCGGCTTCCCCGATCCGAAGGAGAGCCCCTTCGATCTGGCCAAAGTCGGGCACAGCAGCACCGCCATCTCGACCGGCGTCGGAGTGTCGGAAGGGTATCGCCGCTCCGAGCACCGCCGCTCGACCATCGTGGTCATCGGCGACGGCGCCCTGACCGGCGGCATGGCCTACGAGGGCCTGATCAACGCCGGCCAGCTCAAGAGCGACCTCATCGTCGTGCTCAACGACAACGGCCAGTTCATCGACGCGCCGACCGGCTCGCTGCACCATCATCTCGACCGGATCCGCACCGGCTCGATGTACCAGCACCTGCGCCAGCGCTTCCTGGAGACGCTGAAGAAGCTGCCCTCTGGCGCGCACATCGAGAAGATCGCCGAGCAGCTCGAACTCGCCGCGCACAAGGCGATCTCCCCGGGCTACATCTTCGAGGACCTCGGCTTCCGCTACTTCGGTCCGGTCGACGGCCACGACCTTGCCCTGGTCGAGGAATCGCTGCACAACGTCGCCAAGCTGCGCGGCCCGATCCTGCTGCACGTGATGACCAAGAAGGGGGGCGGCTGGGAGCCATCCGCCGCCGACCCGCTGAAGTACCACGGCCCCAAGGGCTTCAACGTCACCAGCGGCGTGTTCACGGTGAAGCCGCCGGCGCGCACCTACTCGACGGTGTTCGCCGAGACCCTGACCGAGCTGGCGGTCGCCGACCCGGCGGTGGTGGCGATCACCGCCGCCATGCCCAGCGGCACCGCCTTGCGCCAGTTCGCCAGCCGTTTCCCCGAGCGCATGTACGACGTCGGCATCTGCGAGCAGCACAGCTTCGCCTTCGCCCAGGGTCTGGCCATCGCCGGAGCCAAGCCGTTCCTGGCGCACTACAGCACCTTCGCCCAGCGTGGCTATGACCAGCTGTTCCAGGAGATCTGCCTGAGTCGCGACCTCGGGGTGATCATCACCCTCGACCGCGCCGGACTGGTCGGTGAGGACGGCGAGACGCACCACGGCATCTACGACATTGCCTGGGCCCGTTGCCTCCCCGGCCTGGTGCTGTTGGCGCCGCGCGACGGCGGGCAGCTCGCGGCGATGATGCGCTGGTGCCACGAGCATCGTCAACGCCCTGGCCGTCCCGCTGGCTACTGCATCCGCTACCCCAAGGACGAGGTGCCGCAGGTTGCATGGGGCGTCGAGCCGGCGCCCATCGTCCTGGGCAAGGCCGAGGTTCTGCGCCTGGGCGGCAGTCCGCTGATGGTGTGGGCCTACGGTGCGACGGTGAAGAGTTGCCACGACGCGCTCGCCCTGCTCGGCGAGGCCGGCCGCGGCATCACCCTGGTCGACGCGCGCTTCGCCAAGCCGCTCGACGGCGAGCTGCTCGCCGATCTGGCCTTCGACCACGCCGAAGTCCTGGTGGTCGAGGACCACTGCCTGCCTGGCGGGCTCGGCTCGGTGGTCGCCGAGACGGTGGCTGACCGCGGTTTGCGCCTGCGCGTGCACCGCGCCGGCATCCGCGACGAACTGGTGCCGCACGCCACGCGCGAGCAGCAGCTCGCCGACCACGGCCTCGATGCCGCGGGCATC
>JALHRW010000303.1 GCA_022841245.1 Planctomycetota bacterium | reverse complement strand
GAACAGAGGCGGAGCGTCAAGAACTGAGCGGGGGAAAACATCAGGGTCGCCAGCAACTTCAGTCCGCGAATTCTTGACCGGAGCCGGGCACCTGGAAAACCACACGTAATGGGCTCGGTTTCAACGATTCGTTAGCTGCATTTACTGCTGGTGAATACGGCCTATGATTTTATATCCGCCAAGGTCTTGTGATGCATAGATGCAATAGTAATAACTATCATTGTACGAAACGCCATTACCCAATGTTACTTTTGCGCTAAACGTTAAGTACACTAACCTACTAACTCCTCCGTAATATCGAGATTGAGAGAAACCAGTTGGCATTAGATAAACGGACTTAATACCGTGAATATTCTTAGAATACCAGTCTATGATATAATTCCGTGTTTTGATAATCGGGCATAACAATATCACAGCTATAAATAGTATCACCATCCCTACGATGATTACCCATCTTTTCATATTGCAGCTAACATCGAGGTACCGGGGCGCGTGACCCGGACCATCCGAATCATCGCAACCCATGTTAGTGGAACCGATTAGGATTAAGCGGAGCGTCAAGAACTGAGCGGCGGTGGCGCCCCATATCTGTTAAGTAATCCTGGCCGCCGCGAATTCTTGACCGCAGCGACACCCACTTGCATAGAACGCGAGGAGATTCCATGTGGCAACCAAGATTAATCTTAGCCATGACCACAAGTCACGCGCTCCCCGTACCGACTAGTTAGGTTGCATCCCCATCACTGAGGTAGGTCACCGGTTACTGATTGGACCCTATCCTTGTTCAAGCGATCTTGCACCGCTTTAGACAATTCAATTACACCGGAATCAACATTCTTGCGCTCTTTCATAATAGAATCGCACAAACTCTGTAGATCACTCTGAGTCAGAACTAACCGCTGAGCAATCTCTTTACTCTTAGTTTGCCACTTCTCCTTCTGATTCCGTTCATTCACAACAAGAACCCATAGCCAAACAACCGCAACTAATGAAAGTGCAGTAATAGTAATGGCGTATATTTTCATTTGCAACCTAACATCGAGGTACCGGGGCGCGTGACCCAGACCATCCGGATCATCGCAAATAACTTCAGTGGCGATACTTACGACTAAGCGGAGCGTCAAGAACTGAGCGGCGGTGGCAACCTTATCTGATAGGCAGTCCTGGCCGCCGCGAATTCTTGACCGCAGCGACACCCACTTGTCTGGAACGCGAGGCGAATTCTATGTGGCGACCAAGATCCATGTGAGCCATGACCACAAGTCACGCGCTCCCCGTACCGACTGGTTAGCGCTATTCCTAATCACCATAAATAATCACATACCTATGCGTCCCATCCTGATTTCATTCTCATGATTTACAGCTTTCATTTCATCATTGAATCTCATCACCGCCTCACGCATCAACATTTCAACTCTTTGCGCACATATTTGAGCTACGTCAACAAACCTAAACACGACATCTTTTTCATCCTTTGTCATTTCACCATCAGACATTGCCATTATGACCATATCCTTCAGCGTAGCCTCATCACTGATCAATGATCCAGTTCTGGTTTCATTTTCCCAGTATGATCGCATTATTGAATCTGCCAAAGTTTGGTGATTGCCATCAACCTTGCTGCGACATCTAGAAAGATACAAAACTTCAATTGGTTTCACCTCTCCGTTGGCCTTGGCGACCAAAACCAAATTGAGTAAGTACGATGATTTCCAGGTTCCAGGCATAATTATAGCGCTAACATCGAGGTACCGGGGCGCGTGACCCGGACCATCCGGATCATCGCAGCCCATATAAGTGGAACCAATTTGGATTAAGCGGAGCGTCAAGAACTGAGCGGCGGTGGCAACTCTACCTGTTAAGTAGTCCTGGCCGCCGCGAATTCTTGACCGCAGCGACACCCACTTGCCTGGAACGTGGTGGCGACCCTATGTGGAGAGCCAAGGCAGCCTGAGTCATAACCACATGTCACGCGCTCCCCGTACCGACTAGTTAGATCGCACCCTACGTCTTCCTCTTAGCCTGAACAACCATCTCGATCTTCTGACAGAGAATCTCTAGATCAATCGGCTTACAGAGATGCAAGTCTGAGTACCTATCGCAACCCAATAGGGATCTCGTGTCCAGTTGACCGGAAAGCGCTATAATACCGATATGAGGCGATCTCTTGTTGATGGCTTCCATGATTTGAACACCGGATATTAATGCCATATTAAGGTCGCACACGACCACATCCAGATCAGAGACGTATTTGGCGTAAGTCTCAAGACCGATCCTGGGTAAATACTCATAATGTGTTATCCACGATGGTCGTATTTGTTTTAGTCGTCTTCGTATTCCATCCAATAACTCCTGATCATCATCAATGAACAATACATGCATTGGTTTAGTTTCATCCATATTCAGCGATCTAACACAGAGTTAAACCGGCCCATTTGCCGACGGGTGGGCAAGATGGAACGGAACGGGTGGAGGGCAATTGGAACGTGAACAGAGGCGGAGCGTCAAGAACTGAGCGGGGGAAGACATCTGGGTCGCCAGCAACTTCAGTCCGCGAATTCTTGACCGGAGCCGGGCGCCTGGAAAACCACACGTAATGGGCTCGGTTTCAACGATTGGTTAGGCAACTTTCCTATAATGCAATGTTTGTACAATAGTTACAATAGTAGATGCCAGGATCAAGAATGGTCCCATTTTAACAGTGCCACTACTGCTGATGCTTGCAATCCAAAGGATAGCCCCAATTGCGCCAATAATCACCATCGCCAGTCCAACCCAAACTTTGAGGCGAATAACGCCAATCATAGCCAATGCATATAAAACTTCACCAACAATAGTAGTAAAACAGTACAACCAAATCGGTAATGTTAAGCCAGCCATTTCTAATTCGCCATTGTATCCCCGTATCATCAGATACTCACCGTTATAAAATGATGCCAATCCAACCAGTCCATCAAGTCGAATTAATCCCCAATCCACAAACAACGAACAAACTGAGATCGCTATTGCGAACCCAGATCCAGAGAGGAACGTGTTTCTTGTGCTTTCATGCACTATTTGTTGCCTGAGTTCAAGTTTAAATTGCAACACCGAGTGCTTCGTACAGCACTTGAGTCGGCGTCTTGTAGCCAAGGACCTTCCTCGGCCGATCGTTGAGATACCGCATGAAGTCGACACAACGTTGCTGTGTAAGACCAAACATCGTTGTCCTCTTCGGTATAAACTGCCGAATCAATCCGTTTGTGTTCTCATTGGTACCGCGTTCCCAACTATGGTGGGGGTGGGCGAAGTACACGGTGATGCGAAGCGATTCCTCTAACGCCTTATATCCATGGAATTCAGTCCCATTATCAAAGGTGATCGTCTTCACCACATGACGCAATGGCCGTAGGAGCTGTGTGGCCACCCGATTCACTTCATCAATCGTGCGATTCTTGAGCACTCCAATCAGTGTAAGTCGCGATTTCCTTTCCACTAACGTCAGGATGCACGAAGACCCACGACCCACAACCGTATCCCCTTCCCAGTGGCCAAATTCGATACGCTGGTTGATGGATTCGGGGCGTTCATCGATCAACCGTTTACCCTCCAACCGCCCCCGCGCGTCATAGGTCCCATGGCGTTTGCGGCGCTTCTTCTGCGAACACCTCAAGTAATGCCAGAGGTCCCCTCCCGACAGCTTATCCTCCTGAATGAAGCGGTAGATCGTCTCGTGGCATATCATATCCACACCCCGAGACCGTAAACCTTGGCTAATCTGCTCTGGGCTCCAATAGAGCGCCAGGAATTGCCGGATCAGCCCGATCTGCCATATCTCCAGGCGGTGATTCCGGCGACTTATCCGCTGACGAGAGCGGGCCCGCCGATCTGCCTTCTCAACCCGGTACCGGCCATCCTCACAGCGATTCCGCCTCCTCTCCCGATAGAGGGTACTCGGGCTGACCCCCAAGAGCCGGGCACAGGCGTATATCCCATGCCCTTGTTGCATTAGGATTGAGAACTGCGCCCGGGCATCTCTGTCTAAGTGCTTGCCTTTTCTTGGCTTATTGCCTTGAGTGGCCATGAAGGTGCTCCACGACTGGGACCGTCAGGCCCCGTGCGCCCCCTATAAAGGGCGCAAAGGGGTCCTGCCAGAAGTTGTTGCACTAGGTTTTAGAATTCGGGTTGCCTAACATAGAGGTAGTGTGGGTGCGTGATCCGGACCTTCCCAATCACCGCAAATAGTTTTAGTGGCAACACTTACGACTAAGCGGAGCGTCAAGAACTGAGCGGCGGTGGCGACCTT
>JALHRW010000302.1 GCA_022841245.1 Planctomycetota bacterium | reverse complement strand
CTTCCGCGTCGCCGCCGGCCGGCCGCCACGCCGCTGGCTGGTCGAAGCGCGGGTGCGCCTCGCCGCCGATCGCCTCGCCGAGGGCCGCGAACCGGCGTGGACGGTGGCGAGCCGCCTCGGCTGGCGCGATGCCAAGCTGTTTGGCCGCCAGTTCCGCAGCGTCATGGGCGAGGCGCCGGGGCGTTGGCGCCGGGCGGAGGGCTCGGCTAGCTAGCCGGTCAGGCCGCGCGCCACCGTCCCGCGCAGGCGCTGCAGCTCGGCCACCGGATCCGGCGCCAGCATCAGCGTCTCGCCGACCAGCACGGCGTCGACGCCGGACTGCTCCAGCATGCGGCAGTCGTCGCGATTGCGGATGCCGCTCTCGCTGACCACCACGCGGCCGTCGCCGAGCAGGCCCGGCAGCAGCTCGATGGTGCGGGAGAGGCTGACGCTGAAGTCATGCAGATTGCGGTTGTTCACCCCGACCAGATCGGCGCCGACCGACAAGGCGCGCATCGCCTCGTCGGCGTCGTGCACCTCGACCAGCACATCGAGGCCGAGATCGCGGGCGAAGCCGTGCAGATCGCGCATCAGCCCGGTCTCCAGGCAGGCGGCGATCAGCAGGATGGCATCGGCGCCGGCCAGGCGGGCCTGGCTGATCTGGCGCACGTCGACGGTGAAGTCCTTGCGGATGATCGGCAGCTGGACCGCGGCGCGCACCGCCAGGAGATGCTCGAGGGTGCCCTGGAAGAAGCGCCCGTCGGTCAGCACCGACAGGCAGCTGGCGCCGCCGTGGACGTAGTGGAAGGCGGTGCGGACGGGATCGTAGTCGGGCGCGAACACGCCCTTGCTCGGGCTCGCCTTCTTGCACTCGGCGATGACCCGGATCGCACCCTTGCCGTCGCGCGCCAGGGCGGCGCGGAAGCCGCGGCAGGGCGGCAGGTCGCGCAGCGCGGCGCGATCGACCGGCGGCAGCAGCGGCACCTCGGCGGTGCGCTTGTGACTGATGATCTGGTCGAGGATGGTGGCCACGCGCGGATGCTCGCGCGTGGACTGCGACAGGCAACCTGGACGGCGTTGCGGATCACCATCCCGCCGCTACGCTCCCCGCTCCCGTGCGCTGTGTCCCGCTCGTCCTTGCCATCGCCGCATGCCTCCCCGCCGGGGAGGCGCCGGTCACCGCGCTCGGCGCAGGTGACGTCGAGCTGCTCGACGAGCGCGCCTGGGTCGAAAGCGTATCGCGCCGCCGCCAGGACGTGGCCAGCGCACCGGCCCCGGTCGAGGTCATCCTGGTCGAGGACCTGCTGTTGTCGCCGGCCTCCACCGTGCCGGACCGTTTGCGCTACGTCGCCGGCGTCGACGTCTACCAGCTGCGCAACGGCCAGTACGAAGTCGGTCTGCGCGGCTATAACGGCCCACTCAACACCCGCGTGATGGTGCTGCAGGACGGCTGGGAGTTCCGCCTGCCGGAACTCGGCACCCCGATCTGGTCGGGGACGATCGACTACAGCGACCTCGAGCGCGTCGAGGTGGCGAAGGGTCCAGGCTCGGTGACCTACGGCGCCAACGCTTTCGGCGGCGTCATCTCGATGACCAGCAAGCCGGTGCCCCAGACGACGCGGTTCACTGTCGTCGGACGGGTCGGCGATCCCGGTGCCTACGAAGGCGACGCCACCCTCGCCGGTCCGCTCGGTGGCGGCTTCTACGGCAAGCTCGGCGCCGGCTACACCTTGCTCGACGATCTGCCCGGGGTGGAGAGCGGCCTGACCTATCAGCCCAGCCCGCGCAATGACGAGGATACCGAGCGTGACACCCAGGCTTGGCGAGCACGCGCCCTGCTCGGCGCCGAGCTTGGCGGCGATTGGCGCATCGAGGCGGCCGCGCGCACGGTGCGGCGCAACCCGTGGGAGGTGGTCGACGGCGCGGCCCAGGGCCCGCCGACGATCAACATCGACGACGACCTGCTGACCCTCGAATTGCGCTCGTCATGGCTCCGCGTCTCGCTGTCGGAGCGGCGCGTCGACTCCGACTACCGCAACCAGCAGACCTACTACGACCCGGCCACCGACTTCAGCTACCTGCAGTTCCGCTTCGAGGACGTCGAGCGGATGGCGCGGGCGCAGGTCGACCTGCAGCTCGGCGCCCACCACCTCGGCTTCGGCGGCGAGGTGATGGAATGGGAGTCGTCGTCCAACCTGTGGCGCTACGGCGCCAGCTACGAGGACGAGTCGACGTGGGAGACGGTGCGACGGACCGGCGTCGGCCTGTTCGTCGAGGACCAGTGGCGGCTGAGCGACGACCTCCAGCTGACCGCCGGCGTGCGCGCCGACGACGACAACCGTACCGGCCATCAATCCAGCCCGCGCGTGGCGCTCAACTGGACGCCGGCGCCGCGGCAGTTCGCCCTGCTGTCCTACTCGCGCGGCTACCGCCTGCCCAACCCGATGGAGAGCTACGAAGAGGACTACTTCGTCAAGCCGAGCGAGGATCTGCAGTCCGAGCAGATCCAGGCCATCGAGGCGCAGTGGCGCCTGCGCGACGGCCGTGCCCTTGAGCTCAGCCTCGGCGGATTCTGGAACCGCGCCGATGACACCATCTGGCGCGTGCCTCTGCCATTCGACGAGCAGCTGGCCAACTTCACCAAGTGGGCCATGGCGGGCGCGCCCAGCACCATCGGCCCTGGCCCGTTCTTCCAGTTCGACAACCTCGAGAATCCCTACACCGTCCTCGGCGCCGAGGTCAGCCTGCGCTCGGCGCTGGGCGACAGCGGCTTGACCGGCTGGAGCAACGCCACCTGGCAGCACGGCCGCTACCGCGACGAGGTGAGCTTCTCCAGCCCCGGCTTCAACGCCGGCCCGCCGCTCGGCACGATCTACCAGTACGACTACACCGTGCCGCGCGACGCCAACGCGCCGCCCGACTGGAAGATCAACCTCGGCGTCGACTGGGCCGAGGATGGCTGGTTCGCCACCGCCGCCGGCCGCTACGTCGACGGCCGCACGGTTTACGACATCGGCCACACCCGCCTGTTCCGCAACACCCTGATCGCGCTGCAGGAGCTCGACCCCTACGCCGCGCTCGACCTGTCGATCGGCTACCGCTTCGCCATGACCGGCTCGCGCTTCATCCGCTTCTCGGTGATGGACGTCTTCGACACCTCGCACGTCGAATACTACCAGCCGACCGCGGAGAGCCTGGTCGTGGCCAACGAATCGCAGTACACCTCGGACGTCGGCCGGCAGATCACGCTGGCGATGGGGTGGGATTGGTGAACTCGTCGTAGACGGGCGGCTGGTCGCTGGTCGCTGGTCGCTGGTCGCTGGTCGCTGGTCGCTGGTCGCTGGTCGCTGGTCGCTGGTCGCTGGTCGCTGGTCTAGTCCCCCTCACCACACCAGCAGCAACGCCCCCACCGCCGCCAGGCGCAGCAGCAGATCCCAGCCGTCGCGCAGGCGCAGGAACAGCAGCGGCCAGGCGCACAGCAGCAGGGCGGACGGCGCGTCGCTCGGCTGCTGTGGCATATGGCGCGCGCTCCACGCGGCGCAGCCCGCAAGGGCATCGAGGTTCCATTCGACCAGACGGTAGAGCCCTTCCCATGGCCCATCTGGCCACAGCCCGGCACCGAGCAGCAGCGGCAGGCCGGCCCACAGCGCGAGCGTCGCAGGCAGGCCGGCGACCAGCGAGGTCAGCCAGCTCCACGGCGCCACGGCGCCGAAATGCCATGCCACCAGCGGCGCGGTCGCCAGGGTGGCGGCGAGGCCGATGATCAGGCTGTCGGCCGCGGCGCGGGCCAGCCACAGCAGGATCCGCCACGCCGGCCGATCGAGCGGCCACGCACGCAAGGGCACCAGCCGTTCGCGCAGGTGCACCAGGTCGAGACCGACGGTGACGATGCCGAGCACGGCGGCGAGCGAGAGCTGGAAGCCGATGTCGCGCGCCATGGTCGGGTCCCATAGCACCAGGACGAGAGCGGCGAGGCTGACCGGGCCGAGCCGGTGCGGCTCGCGGCCGAGGGCGCTGCAGGCGATCACCGCCAGGCTCATGGCGCAGGCGCGCACCGTCGCCGGGCTGGCCGCGGTCAGCCAAGTATAACCGACCACCAGCAGGCCGAGGGCGAGCAGCCGGCCGCCCCAGCCGACCCCAAGCGCGCGCAGCAGCCACCACGCCAGGCCGGCGGCGATCGCCAGGTGCATGCCGGAGACGGCGAGCACGTGGGACAGGCCCGAGTTGCGGAAGTCGTCGCGCTCCGGCGGATCGCCGCGGCCGAGCAGCAGCGCGCCGGCCAGCTCGCGGTGCTCGGCGAGACGGTCGAGAGCGCGCCAGGCACCGCCG
>JALHRW010000301.1 GCA_022841245.1 Planctomycetota bacterium | reverse complement strand
GCGGCGCTGCCGCCGCCGCGATCGCCGCCGGCCTCCGCGCACTCAGCGCCCGCCGCGCCGCGGCGAAGCGGGTCGAACCCGATCCCTGGCTGGAACAGGGCGGGAAGGCGCAGGAATGAGGACCGCGATCATCCTCGCCTTGGCCGGCGTGGTGGCGGCGGGTGAGCCGGTGCAACCGGTGTTGCTACCGCAAGCGGATCTGGTGCGGCGCCTCGACCCCTCGGTCGAGTGGCTGTTCCTGCCAGTAGCCGAGTGGCGCAAGCTGATCACGGCCGCCGACCGCGCCATGCCCAAGCCGCGCGCCGGTACCGGCTTGGCCGGCGGCAGCATAACCATCGTCTGCACGCCGTCGGGCTGCACCGCCAGCGCCGATCTGGTCGCCACGGTCGACGCCGGCACGGCCGCGTCAGTCGCCTGCTTCGCCGACATGCCCGAGCGCCTTGATGCCCTCAGCGTCGCAGGCGCGCCCGGCCTGCTGGTCGCCGGCCAGTCCGTGCTGCTGCCCGGCGCTGGCCGCTGGCCGCTGGCCATGCGCTGGTCGCAGGCCGCTCCGGCCCAGGCCGACGCCGGCTGGTCGGTGTCGCTGCCGCTGCCGCTCGCCGCCGCGCTCGACATCACGGTGACGGCGCCGGCCGACTGGGAACTCAGTGGCTCCGGTCTGGTCGCCGACGGCCCCGGCCGCTGGCGCCTGAGCAACGGTGCTCGCCGACTGGAATGCGAGCTGCGCCCGGCCGGCAGCCAGGTGCGCGCCTGGGGCGTGAATCAGGGCCTGCGCGTGGAACTGCCGGCGGCTGGTGCGGGCGGCACCTTCATCTGGTCGCTGGATGCGGTCGGGGGCAGCATCCCCGAGTCCGTGCACCTGCGCCTGCCCCCCGGCTTCGTCGCTACCGATGGCGGCGACCTGCAACCCGATGGCAGCGTGATCCTCCATCCCATACGCCAGCAGTCCGTCGTGGTCACGGGCATCGTCGCCGCCGGCTCGGCGATCGACCTGCCGCAACTCACCGGGGCGCGTTGGCAGGGGGGCGTGGTCAGCCTCGATGTCGCAGCTCCGGTCCTGCTGACGCCGCCAGCCGGGTGGCTGCCGCTGTCGCGCAGCGATCTGGAGCATCCTGGCGCTCGGCACTTCGCCGTCACGGCTCCCGGCACAGCGTTGGCCCCGGCGGCCCTCGATGGCGCCACAGGCATCGATGTGCGCAGCTCGGCTGCGGTGGCGGTGGGCGGCGGCAGCGTGCGGGCGACCTGGGCGCTGGAGATCCGCTCGGCTGCGCCACTGCATCGCATTGATGCCGCCATCCCTGCCGGCTGGCGCGTGATCGCGGCCGAGGCAGGTGGCCTCGCCCTCGAACTGCCGCCCGAGGACGAGGTCCAGGCCCAGCCTTGGCCGCTGGCGATCGCCCTGCCCAAAGCCCTGGCTCCGGGCTCGGTGGCGACCCTGCTGCTGACGCTGGAGCGGAGCCAGGCCGCCGCTGTGCCGCTAGCCGCGCCGAGCGTGGCCGGTGCGGTGCGTAGCAGCACCCGCCTGCTGATCGCGGCCGATCCGGCCACCGAGGTGACCGTATCGCCGCCGACCGGCTCGTGGCGCCTGGGGCCGGCCGCCGCTGGCGGCGCCGGGTTGGAACCGGTCGCCGAACTGCTCGCCACGGACGATGCGCCGATCCTGCAGTTGGCCGTGCAGCCGCGGCCGGTCCGCCTCGAAGCCGAGGCGGTGTGCTGGCTGCTGCCGCGGGCCGAGGACTGCCAGGTCCGTCTCGACCTACGCCTCGCTGCAGCGGGCGGTGCCCTCGACAGCGTCGCTCTGACCCTGCCGGTGGGTCTGGGTGAGGGCTGGACGGTCGAGTCCGGCGGTGCCGTCCTGCGCGATGGCACGCTGACCTGGCCGGCGGCGTGGAGTGGCGAGCGTCTGCTGCGCCTGTCGGCCCGCCTCGCCCTGATCGAGGGTCGCACGGCGGCCGTCCGTCCCCGGCTGGAACGATCCGGTCGCGTGGTGCCGCTGCGCCTGTCGGTCGCCGCCCTCGCCGGCGAGCGGGTCGACGTCACGGCCGCCACCTCCGGCCGCGTCCTCGAACCCGATGAGTTGCCGCGTTGGTCGGCGCCGCCGCCCGGCGCGCGCATCCTGGCGGCGTGGCGTCCAGCGGGCGATGACGTCGGCGGCGCCACCGCGCGCGCGCCGCAATTGCACAACCCGCCCGCTGGTTTCCTCGATCGCGTCGAGCTGCGCACCCAGTTGGCACCTGGCGGCGGCCTCACCCTGCTCAGCGCCCGGCTGGCCGCCTCCGGCCTGCCCGCCCTGCCGATCACGTTGCCCGAGGGCATGACGCTGGAGGCCGCATTGGTCGATGGCGAGCCGGCGCCGGTGCGTCGCGACACCAGTGGCGGCTGCTCGGTGATCCTGCCCGGCCGCACCCAGGTGCAGCTCGCCCTGCGGCTGGCCCATGCCGCGGCACCTGGCGACCTGAGCATCCCGGTGCCGGGGATCGCACTGCCCTGGCTGGCGAGCAGCTGGACGGTGGCGGTGGCCCCTGCGTGGCGTGCCGAGGTACGCGAGGGGGCCGGAGCGATGCCGCTGACCAGCGCGAACCGGCCGCCGCGCCGCCGCCTGTTCGGCAGCTGGTGTCCGGTGATGCATGCCGTCGATGCGGAGATCCCCCCGGTCCGGGTGCAGACGCCAGCACCTCCGGCCGATCCGCGCCTGCTCGCGGGCGCCGCGGTCGTGCCGCCGAGCAAGGCCGGCAGCGATGCGCCGGTCCTCGCCCTGCACGGTCCGCGCCTGCACGGGCAGCGCATCGGCGCGCCTGCCGGACTGAGCCTGCGCATCACCAGCCTCGATGGGTTGCAGCGCGCCGACCAGCTCGGCCGCGTCCTCGGCGTGATCGCCGGTCTCGGCTTGCTCGCACTGGCCATGCTGCGCCGGATCTCGGGCTGGCGCTGCCTGGCGGTCGCAGCGGCAGCCGGCAGCGGTGCCGCCGGCCTGCTCCTCGCCCAGGTCGCGGTCGGACCGCTGCTCGGCGCCTGTGAGGCCGTGCTCGTCCTCTCCCTGCTCGCTGCGATGCTGACACTGCGATTCCGCCGTGCAGAGGTGCAGTCATGATCCGCCTCCTGGTGCTTGTCTGCTGCCTCGCTTCCGCTGCGGCCCAGGAGACGCCCGGCGTCGTGCTGATGGGCTACGCCCGCATCGCTGCCGATGGGCAGCCGCAGGGGGTCACGGTGGCGCTCAGCCGCGAGCGTTTCGCCGCCCTGGTCACCGCCGCCAAGGCGCCGGCGCCGGATGCCGACGCGCCGGTGCTGGCGATCGGTCCCGGCACCTGGCGGGGCGTCTGGCGTGATGGCCGCTGGAGTCTCACCGGCACGGTCCCGCTCGCAGCGCCGAGCGCCGCCTGGGGCGAGGTGCGTCTGCCCATGCCCGGCACGGTCAGCGCCGTGCAGGTCCAGCCGCTGGCCGGGGCGCCGGTGCCGCCTGCTCCGGCTTGGCGCATGGACGGCGACGTCCTCATCCTGGCGCTGCCGCCGCGTTCGCAGGCCCAGGTGCAGATCACCGCCACGCGCGAGTCCGCGGGCAGCGCCGCGGTAGCGATGACCTTCCCGCCGGGCGGCACGCTGACGATCGAGACGCCCGGCACCCTGGTCGCCAGTCTGGGCGGGGTGCCGATCATCGCTCCGCTGAGCCTGCCGACGCAGCCGTGCCCGCTGCTGCTCACCGTCGACAGGCCGGTGGCGGCGGCCGACAGCGGTAGCCTTGGCATGACCCAGGCCGTGACCCTGCGTCATCTCGGCGATCACATCGCCTGGACGGCCCAGATCGCCATCGACAGTCAGCGCCAACCGCCCGGCATGGTCGAACTCGTCCTGCCACCGCGGCTCGACGTCCTGACCGTCGAAGGCGACGGCCTCGCCGGCTGGCGCCAGCGCGAAGGTCGGCTCGAACTGCGCTGGAGCACCGGAGCCCGCGAGCGCTCCCGCACTGTCACCCTCTCAGGTGTGATCATCGCCGACGGCTCCGCCGTACCGGCCCTGGCACTGCCCGGGGCGGTGCGTGGCGGTGGCACGGTTGCGGTAGTCGATGCCGGGCCCGTGCGTTGGTCCATCCCCGAGGGCCTTGCCGGGGTGCGCCGGGTTCAGCCCGGAGAGGGTCAGCGCTTCCGCCTCGCCTGGGACGGCGAAGCCCCCGCCGGTCTGGCGTTGCCGTTCACCTCGGCTGCGGCGCTGCTGACCGCGACCAGCGACGGCCTGCTGGTCACTGGTCCTGGCCGCTGGCGCGCCGAACTCGTCTTCACCCTCGGCGGTACCGGTCTGGCCGACCATCTGCGCATCGCCGTGCCGCCGCCGTGGCGCGTGGTTGCGACCGACGGT
>JALHRW010000300.1 GCA_022841245.1 Planctomycetota bacterium | reverse complement strand
AATCGCCCGGCTCCGGTCAAGAATTCGCGGACTGAAGTTGCTGGCGACCCTGACGTATTCCCCCGCTCAGTTCTTGACGCTCCGCCTCTGTTCTCGTTCCAATTGCCCTCCACCCCGTCCGTTCCATCGTGCCCACCCGTCGGCAAATGGGCCGGTTTAACTCTATGTTAGCCAATGCATTATGAAAAGGCTCTATTCGGCACTTGGAACTTCGATGTTTTTATTGTTGTTAATCGATCTCTATGGGTTTTGTCTAGTGAATGGAAAATTTTATGGCGGCAGGACAGGGTCATTTAAGAAAACTGTCACAACATTTGAAAATGATCCAGTGTTGTATCTCCTTTATGCTGTAGTTGGCCTAATAGCTCTCTTGATAGTTGGTGCATTTAATTGGGCCCAATGGAAAACGGCTCTGTCTGGAAAATCGAAATTTGGCTAACGAATCGGTACGGGGAGCGCGTGACTTGTGGTCATGGATAAGATTTATCTAGGTCGCCACATAGAATTCACCTCGCGTTCCAGGCAAGTGGGCGTCGCTGCGGTCAAGAATTCGCGGCGGTCAGGATTACCTAACAGATAAGGTCGCCACCGCCGCTCAGTTCTTGACGCTCCGCTGAATCCCAACCGGTTCCACTCATATGGGCTGCTATGACTCGGATGGTTCGGGTCACACGCCCCGGTACCTCTATGTTAGCGCCATTTAACTATGAACATCAACAATCCATACATCCTGCTTCGGTTGTTGATATTGATAGATATCGCAATCATTACGGCATGTACGTATATTCCGGTATTTCATGAAACATCGGTCCTTGAATTTTTCGATGGCTACAACAATTGGGATGGTCGTGCCAAGACATTTAATATAACGTGGTTCATAGCTCATGTCACAACGCTGCTGGCCTGGATCGCGCTGTTTTGTGTAAAGGGATATGGGCGGTGGTTGTACGCTACCTCAGTTCTATTGTTTCTTGTCACGTCCATGATTGGCGGAGTAGGAATGTATGGTAAGCCACTAGTTGATGGTGCAATATACTTGTCAATAGTTTATAGCGGGTTCCTGTTGGCCATTCTATACTTCGGACGCATATCTCAGTTATTTCAGAATGGCGCTAACCAGTCGGTACGGGGAGCGCGTGACTAGTGGTCATGGCTAAGATATATCTTGGTCGCCACATAGAATTCTCCACGCGTTCCATGCAAGTGGGCGTCGCTGCGGTCAAGAATTCGCGGCGGCCGGGACTACTTATCACATAAGGTTGTCACCGCCGCTCAGTTCTTGACGCTCCGCTTAGTTGTAAGTATCGCCACTAAAGTTATTTGCGATGATCTGGATGGTCCGGGTCACGCGCCCCGGTACCTCTATGTTAGCGCAAATATGAAAATATTCTACCTTCTCTGCCTCATCATGTCCTTGGCTTTTGCTGAAGATAGAGTGGGAGTTTCGTTCATTGGTGACGAAAAAGCAGAGAAATCAAAAATCGAAATCAAGATATTCGAAGATGCCGCCAAGGAAATGGGTTTGAATTATAGGTGGCTTAAGATCGATGATGTAGACACCAAAGATTGTAAGTATATTCTCAACTACATAGCAAATAGAGACGATAAGACAAAGTTTCTAAGTGTGAATATAAGTCTATTTGTTGGCGATTCTTTAGATTCAATAGAATTGGCGATGTCAATTAAGACTGATGATCCAGAAAAGGTTGGAAAGAAAATGGTAATAGAACTAGTTAAGTTGGGGATGCAGAATATTACCCTGCCGCAACGATTGCGCTAACTAGTCGGTACGGGGAGCGCGTGACATGTGGTTATAGCTCAGGCTGCCCCTGCTCTCCACATAGGGTCGCCACCACGTTCCAGGCAAGTTGGCGTCGCTGCGGTCAAGAATTCGCGGCGGCCTGGACTACTTAACAGTTAAGGTTGCCACCGCCGCTCAGTTCTTGGCACTCCGCTTAGTCCCATTTGGATCCACTCGTGTGGGCTGTGTTGATCCGGATGGTCCGGGTCACGCGCCCCGGTACCTCGATGTTAGCGCCATGTACGGTAATCAATAGGAATATTGTTAAAATGAAGTATCGAAAATATTATTACTTAATAGGAGGGGCGATACCATTATTAGGCGGTATATTCTTCGTGACTCTATATGTATTGAAACAAACAGTGGGTCTACCGATAGAGATGGCGGGAAACCCATTACATGCTCTCATGGTTCCGGGGTTATTAATAATCTTTGGCTTATACTGGATCTATAGCGGAATAAGGTTAGGTAAGTGATCAGGAATGGCGCTAACCAGTCGTTGAAACCGAGCCCATTACGTGTGGCTTTCCAGTCGCCCGGCTCCGGTCAAGAATTCGCGGACTGATGTTGTTGGCGACCCTGATGTTTTCCCCCGCTCAGTTCTTGACGCTCCGCCTCTGTTCTCGTTCCAGTTGCCCACCACCGTTTCCGTTCCATCTTGCCCACCCTTCGGCAAATGGGCCGGTTTAACTCTATGTTAGCCAAATATTATGCATGATAGTTATAGGTCTGATAGAAGTTGGTGCCTTAAACTCAAATGGGGTCGGTGGTACAGTAATGGGTTGCAGGGATACACTAAATCGATACGGCGTTCTGACCTAATAATGTCAGCAATGTTTTTGGCTGCATCAAACAGGTTAGTTCGGGTAAGAGATATGATCGACATCATTGGATTCCCCAAATGGATAGAAGGTACTGTGGATAATGGACTGCTGTACTACGATATGCACAAACGAGTCGATTTAGATCATTATACGCATTACATGTTATTTATGACGAAGAATGGGATACTGCATAAAGAGAATGGAAGTAACCTCAGATTGCAGTTTAAGAATCATTCCAATGTTTTATTCTTTGAAAAGCATAGGAAGATAAGAAATTTGGCTAACTAGTCGGTACGGGGAGCGCGTGACATGTGGTTATGGCTCAGGCTGCCTTGGTTCTCCACATAGGGTCGCCACCACGTTCCAGACAAGTGGGCGTCGCTGCGGTCAAGAATTCGCGGCGGCCAGGACTACTTAACAGAAAAGGGTGCCACCGCCGCTCAGTTCTTGACGCTCCGCTTAATTCCAATTGGTTCCACTCATATGGGCTGCGATGATCCGGATGGTCCGGGTCACGCGCCCCGGTACCTCGATGTTAGGCGCAAATTATGTTGCGGCTGAATGTTAGAGTCATTATTTGTGTTTTAGTGTTGGCGTATATTTTAGGATTCGTCTACATCCGAATTGAGTTTCGCCTAAAGCATCCAGAAATTAAACTTGTTGTCTTCCAAGACTCGACATTGGGAAAAGTTTTATGGTTTGCATACTATCCAATAACATACATAGATTGGAAATATCTCAAAACTGATTACGCAATTAATGAAAACGGTGTTTATGATATTGAACCGTTTGGTCATCGTCCATATTCGGAAGATTCTGTAGGATTGTGAAATGCGCCTAACCAGTCGGTACGGGGAGCGCGTGACTTGTGGTCATGGCTAAGATAAATCTTGGTCGCCACATAGAATTCCCCTCGCGTTCCAGGCAAGTGGGCGTCGCTTCGGTCAAGAATTCGCGGCGGCCAGGCCTACTTAACAGATAGGGTCGCCACCGCCGCTCAGTTCTTGACGCTTCGCTTAATCCCAATCGGTTCCACTCATATGGGTTGCGCTGATTCGGATGGTCCGGGTCACGCGCCCCGGTACCTCTATGTTAGGCCACAATTGACCTATAGTCACATAAAGGTTATTGAATATCTGAAATCCATAGACGCGAAATGTGTAGTGAAAAGGCATCATAACGTCGCGAAGGGTCAGGTGGAGACATATTTCATAAGGTTTGAAAATGACAAGTATATTGGGGAAATAGTATTTTGGGAATGGGGAAACCTCTCATTTACTTTAGGCGACCTTCAATCACGGAAGGTAACGACGGTTGATCCATTCCCGATTGAAGGTGATAATTATAAATTTGAGATTCAAAAGTTTATCACTGAGAATAGTTTTGTGTAAAAGGGTGTGGCCTAACGAATCGTTGAAACCGAGCCCATTTCGTGTGGTTTTCCAGTCCACCGGCTCCGGTCAAGAATTCGCGGACTGAAGTCGTTGGCGACCCTGATGCTATTCTCCGCTCAGTTCTTGACGCTCCGCCTCCGTTCTCGTTCCAATTGCCCTCCACCTCGTCCGTTCCATCTTGCCCACCCGTCGGCAAATGGGCCGGTTTAACTCTATGTTAGCCGCAAAATATGAAAAGAGTCTTCGGCGCACTTGCTGTAGTTGTTGTCTGCGTAATAGGATACATGGTCTTTGCGCCTATGGGTACTGGGTCCGAAAGTAGGATGTTGCGGT
>JALHRW010000299.1 GCA_022841245.1 Planctomycetota bacterium | reverse complement strand
CGGTGGCGTTGCCGACCTGGGCCAGGGCCACGGCCTCGGAGAGCAGGGCGTTTTCCCGCTCGCTGTCGGTGCCGAGCGTTCCGAGCTGCTGCAGTCGGATCCGCTTGGATTTCGCCAGCGACAGCTGGGCGTTGGCGACCATCACCTGGGCGGCGGCCGGCTCGGCATCTTCGGCCCGCGGCAGCGATTCCAGCCGGGCCAGTTCGGCTTGCGTCGCCATCGCGTTGGCCCGCGCGATGGCCAGTTCGGCTTCGGCCACCGCCAGTTCACTCTGCGCCACGCGGGCGTCGAGGCAGAACAGCAGGTCGCCGGGCGCGACCTGCTGGCCGACCCGCACCGC
Source organism: Planctomycetota bacterium (assembly GCA_022841245.1). Classification (GTDB taxonomy): domain Bacteria; phylum Planctomycetota; class UBA11346; order UBA11346; family UBA11346; genus UBA11346. The sequence continues at coordinate 4,097 of JALHRW010000299.1, read as the reverse complement.
GACCGCGCTGACCAAGGCCGCCTCCGGAACGCCGATGACGGTGTCGTTGCCGTCGCCTTCGACCAGGCCCGAGGCCGAGACGCGCTCGACCCACGGACCCTGCGGCGGCAGGTTGGCCAGCGCCGGCACCGCTTTGGGTCGAACGGTGTCGTAGGCGGTCCAGCCGGCGACGGCCAGGCCAAGGATGCCGAGCACAGCGAGCGGTGCGAAACGGGAGAGAAGTGGATGCATGGATGGATCCTGGGTACGCTGCGATCAGCCAACCGGGGCGAAAGCCGTGCCATCGGCCAAGCCGGCGGAAGCCGACGTTGAAACGGGCGCGGAGTCGACCGGATCATGGGGGACGAAATGGCGGCGAACCATGCGTATGATGTGTCCATCCTGCATGGTGGCGATGCGGTCGCTGTACTTGAAGACCCGGTTGTCGTGGGTGACGACGATGAGTGCGCGTCCGGGCTTGATCGCGATGGCGCGCAGGATCTCCATGACCTGGCGGCCCTTCTCGTGGTCGAGGGCGCTGGTGGGTTCGTCGCACACCAGGATGCGCGGATTGTGGACGATGGCCCGGGCGATGGCCACGCGCTGCTGCTGTCCGCCGGAGAGGCTGTTGGGCATGGCCTGCATGCGGTCGGACATCTCGACGTCGAAGAGGGCGTCGGCGGCGCGATCCATCGCCCGGCGGCGCGGCAGGCCGCCGATCATCATGGTCAGCGCGACGTTCTCCTGCACCGTCAGGGTCGGCACCAGATTGTACTGCTGGAAGACGAAGCCGACGTTCCTGGCGCGGAAGTCGGCCTGGGCGTTTTCGGACATCGTCCGCAGGTCCTCGCCGAACAGCCGCACCTCGCCAGCATCCTGCCGGAGGATCCCGGCGACGATGGAGATGAGGGTGGTCTTGCCGCAGCCGGACGGCCCGATCAGCATGAACAGCTCGCCAGCGCCGATGTCGAGATTGATGCCACGCAGGGCATGCACAGCCGCTTGGCCTTCACCGAAGGTCTTGACCACCTTGCGCAGGCTGATCGCGTGGTCCACGTTAGCTCCGGAAGACCAGGGCGGGGTCGAGCCGCAGGAGCGAGCGCAGGCTGAATGCCGCAGCCGCCAGGCTGATCACGATCACGGCGACGAAGGAGATCACCAGGAGGAACGGTTCCAGGCGGAAGGACAGGTCGGTGCCTTCGAGGAGCCAGCCGAACATGGTCGCCGCTCCGACGCCAAGAGCGAACCCGAGCAGGGCGGACACGGAGGATTGGATCAGCAGGATGCGCATCAGGCCGCTGTTGCGCATGCCCATGGCCTTGAGCGAGGCGAAAATGCGTCGGTTATCGTTGACGTACTGGCTGAAGGTCTGGCCGGCGATGGCGGCACCGACGATGAAGCCGAGGAGCACGGCAATGGCGAAGTTGGCCGGGATGCCGGTCTTGTAGAGGAAGAAGTCGTAGACATGGTCGCAGAATTCCTCTCGAGTACGTGCGGTAAGGCCGGTAGCGGCATCGATCTGCGCGCATACCGAGCGAGGATCTGAACGTTCAGTGAGCCCGGCGAGGATGAAGTTGAACGCCCGGTCGGTGCCGGTGTCGAGCGTCGAGAGATGGGACCTGAGCATGTAGGCTGTTGGCCAGAGCACGAGCGACAGGGTGGAACGGCAAAGTCCGACGACTTCGACGCTGCGGCCATTCATGATGAGTCGATCGCCGAGGTGTAGCGGACGCGAATCGCCACTGGGCAACTCGACCCTCAGTTTGGTCGTCGCCGAGTGGGCATCGATGATCACCGTATCTGGTCGCAGGAGATCCTCGATCGAGCCGACGACCATGGCTTCAACGGCAGGGCTGCCGATCAGGGTCGCATCATCAATGCCCAGAACCATGATCGGTGAGATCGTATTGTTGGGATCCCGTGAGAATACCGTGCGTCGCAAGAGCGGTACGGCCCAGCGCACTCCCGCGGTGGCGCGCACGTTGTCGAGCTCCCGCTCGTTGATCATGTCATTGGTGTCGAAGTCGGTCATCCCGGGATCGCTGATCCAGACTTCCGCCTGCGGCGTGTCCGTGGCATGACCATAAACCAGGGCCATGATGCCGCTAAAAATCGCGCCTTGTTGGGTCATCAAAAGGGCCGCGAAGGCAAGGCCGAAGACGATGCCGTGGAATTTGCTCCGGTCGCCGACCAGCATGGTCAGGGCGGTGCGGATCATGGCGGACGTCCGATGTCCACCGGTCCCATCACGTCGGAAGATGGCGGAGCGCCACGCGCGGTCCCCGCCCCAGCTTCTGCCCGAGGATGCCGCACGGATCCACCGCGTCGGCGATACGGTCGAGGATGCGGGCATACGCCGGATCCAAGGACCGGCGCCAGTGCGCTAGGCCTTGGATGCCGTAGCGGTAAGGGTGGTAGCCGAGGCTATCGAAACGATCGCGTAATGCGCTGAGGCAAGCTTCAGCGCGGGAATCCTCGCCCGGTCGGTCGCGGTCGTATGTGATGGTCGCAAGGACCAGCGCCGAACGCGGATAGGGCAGGTTCACCACCACTTGCGGAAGGAAGCTATGGGCGGTGAGGATCTCCGCTGCTGTACGCGCTGCCAGCGCGACCTGGTCTCCGTCCAGCGGCACCACCGGCGACCACCACAGCAATCCGCAGCGGTTGGCATCCGGATCGACCACTGCCGGCGGTTCGCCTGGCTTGCCCCACCATGTGGAGCGCTGGTGTTCGTAGCCGGGCTGGCCGCGCATCAGGCGGTAGACTGGGACGATCAGTTCCATGATCCGCTCCACGTCCATGCGCATCAGGCGGCCGAGCGGCCATGCTAGACGCTGTGCCCAGCGCAGCCGCGATTCGCCTACGAAGCTCAGTCGTCCGACCTTTCCAGCCAGGGCATGGCGCAGCTGTCGCCGGGAATCAGCCACCTGTCCTGCCGAGCCGTACAGGCAGCCTGAGCCATTCCAGGCCCCCATGCCCATCCGTCGGCTTTCCTCCAGCAGCTGCGCTTGATCCAGTCCGCGACATCCGAAACCAGGTGCGGCCGCTGCCAGCGCCTTCCATGGATTGGCGATGTGCATGGCGCTGCGCAGTGTTCCGTTGATGCGCAGGGGCCGCAGCGCCTCGATGACTTGTGCCAAATCGTCGTCGTTTGCGCAGGTGAAGAAGAACGCCTCAGTACACTCGGGAGCCGGCATCAACCACATGGTGAGACGGGTAACCACTCCCAGGCCACTCTGGGCGAACAAGCCGTCGAGATCCGGGCCGGCTCCCCATCGGTGACATGCCGCAGCTCGCGCACCAGGCATCGCTCCGAATCCGGTTTGTATGCAGGTGCCATCGGCCATGACCACATGTAGATTGCAGATATGCAACCAGTGATCAGCGAACGGGGTGTGTCCGAAACCGCGTTCCAGCGTGGTGCCGATCACGCTCGCATCCGGGCTTGCCCCGGTCGCATCGATCCAGTGGCGACCTCCCTGTTCATGCAGAAACTTCGCCAGCTGCCCTTGGGTCACGCCGGGCTCGAGATCGACTGTCCCCAGCTTGGGGTCGTAGCCGAGGATGCGTCCAAGGCGGCTCAGATGGAGTACGACCGATCCATCCTGCGGCGGGCTCGCCGAGCCGTAGCCCCAGTTCAAACCGGTGCTGACCGGGTGTAGCGGGATGCCATATCGGAAGGCAACGCTGACGCAGTCGCGGACCTGTTCGGCATTCTCTGGCCTGACGATCGCCGAGGGACTTGGGGCGTTGGCGAAGGTCTGGCAGGTGGATGCGCGCAGTGCCGACGCATCGGTTTGCACCCCGGCCTGGCCGACGATGGCGCGCCAAGCAGCGACGGCCTCGGATAGATGGTTTTCGACGGTGGATCCAGCCGCTTCTGCTTCAGGTAGCATGGTGCCGAGTAGGGGCATTGGAGTCACCTTGATCGCAGATGTGTCGGACATGTCAGCGGTTGACGTGGGCGGTGCGGCTAACATGTGAGACGTGCTTATCGCTCAGGTCTTCGCTGTGGCGCGCGCGGTTTCGACGAGCGCGCAGAGTTCCCTGGCCATGTCTTCGGTATTCGAGTTCTTGATCAGGGTCATGACGGGCACTTCGCGTCCGAGCTCGGCCTC
>JALHRW010000298.1 GCA_022841245.1 Planctomycetota bacterium | reverse complement strand
CGTGAGAACCGGCTGCAGACGGCGGTGATCGCGCCTTCCCAGGCGGTGAGCGGGTTCGGCTGGCTTGCCACCTACCGCTACGACGCCTTGGGTCGTCGCATCGCGAAGACCGTGCAGGGCCGCACGACGCTGTACCTGCCCGCCGGTGCGCAGACGGTGGTCGAGTTGGACCTGCCGGCGCTGCCGGCCAGCCAAGCGGCGATCGACGGGGCGGAAGCGGATGGTACGCTGACCAATATGGCCCAGACACCGGCAGCCGGAGGCATCCTCCCCGGAACGGTGACGCGCATCAACTTCCAGCCCGCCACGGCAGCGCTGCCGAGCGGGTTCCTGAAGGATGCCGGTCGGAGCTACGCGGTGCGCACCAACGGTCTGAGCTACGGCTGGACGGTCGACCGGACCACGGCGGCGGTGCGGCGCGATGCTGCTGACCTGCCGGAGTTCGATACCTTCGTGCAGGCGCAGACCACGGGTGACGCGACGTGGTCGGTGGCGCTGCCCAATGGCACCTACCCGGTGGTGGTGGTGGCCGGCGATGCGCTGTCGACCGATCAGACCAACACCCTGCAGATCGGGGATGTGCTGCAGTCGGACGCGACGCCGGCCGTAGTGACGCCGACCTATCGCCTGGGCAACTTCGATGGCTACGCCGTACAAGCACAAGTCAGCGACGGTGTGCTGCGCATCGCGCCCGCCGCCGGTGCGGTGCGGGCGAAGCTGTGCTTCGTCGAAATCGGACTGGCTGGAGCGACCATCGACCAGGCGACGCGGGACCGGCTGACTGATCGCATCGTGCGCATGAATGATCTGACGGCGCTGGCGGTGGAGCCGATGCGGACGCGGGAGTTCGTGTATGGTTCCTATGTGGATGAAGTGCTCGCCTACACCATCGGGCAGGGGGCGCAGCGGCAGACGTACTATCCGCACTATAACCATCTGTATTCGGTGGCTGCGCTAACCAATGCCGCTGGGCAGGTTGTGGAGCGGCACACGTATGATGCCTACGGCAAGCAGCAGATCACCGATGCCAGCGGGAATGTGACCAGGGTCAAGAGCAGCGTGGGCTGGGATCGCGGATTCACCGGCTATGTTGCGGATAATGAGTCCGGCTTACTCTACGCCCGTAATCGTATGTATAGCCCGAGCCTGGGGCGATTCATAAGGAGGGATGAGGCTGGGTACATTGACGGTTTTAGCGAATATTCGGCATACTTCGTGCCAAATGGCTTAGATCCTAGCGGACTTGTTGAGCATGACATCACACCAGCTTCAGGGTCCCCTGCACCATGGTCTTTCCGCGACTTTGGCCCTATCAGGTACACCGAAAATGGAGGGATTATTCAGATTCCGCGTGGAGGGGGGACTGGGGCCGGGACTAGAGCCGAACCTGCGCCCGAGTTTACCTGCTACACGGATCGAAAAAACTATGTAGAGTTGAACTGTAAGTGCACGATTAAATGTAAGATCAAGGTGCACCTAAAGATTGCGATCAATACTCGCTTTCGGGTTCCATACGCTGCTGCTTCGTATTTTGGCCAAATGTACGGGCATGAAATGAAGCACGTGAGGAACCTGCGTATGTATGCCAAGTGGGCCGGCGAGTTGCACATGGAACCAGCAGAGGCATTGCCGCCAATGCCCTGCCCAGAGGCCGAGCGAAAGGCAAAAGAAGCAGCCCGAAGCGCTGATAACTACTTTACGGGAAAGTATGTTGGGGAGATGGATCACGAATCGGGTGATCCGCCGGAGGGCACAGGTGTTCCTTATCACGGCGTTATCCCGCCTGAGGGTGGGCTTTTCCCGTGAGAAGTAATCGTAGTGGGATCATTTTCGGCCGCCTATTTTTAGCGTATCTTACTCTCCTGATTGGCTTCGCGTTGCTAGGCGTCTCTTGCTCTTCTTCTGCAAGAGTAGGGAAGCAGGCAGACGGAATGTATCTATGCGCGGAGCGCCTTGTGGGACATGATACGCAAGACGCTGATGCCGAATCTATGGTCAAGAAACTTGTCCAGGAAAAGATGATTGGTGTGGGTAAGGTCTATTCCGGCAGCAGTGCTGTTGTCGTACATGTGTTTCCGCGTAAGAATGATTGGGACAAGGTTGCAGCCTTGGCTCAGCGGAAAGGATTTGTCCTAACGACTGAATCCAACTTGGACGAAATGAAGCTGACGTACCAAGAATACGCAATGATCGAGTAGCCTGCTGCCCATCGCTCCCATCCCCAGGTCGTGCTCCTCGGCCTCGTCTGCCGTGGCGGAATGGCGGGCGGATTCGGGCGCGGGTTGTGGCTGGTGGTGTGATCGGCGGGTGGGTTGATGTTAAGGACAGTGGGGCGTCATGGACAAGTCCCACGAGCGTCAACTGTACGCCCCAGCTACTATCAACTCAGGCACGACACTGATCAAAGTGCGAAACTTGACGGACACTACCCTCAACCGCGCCGGCATCGAGCCCTCGCTGATGGGGATCAAGGCGAACTACCGATAAGCTGCGTCGTCTCTTGGGACAAACGTCTGCACCGCGGCCAGCCTGGCGGCTCGCCTGGCTAGCCGCCGAGCAGTTTCATCACCGATCCGGCGGAGACATTCTGCTGTGCCCGGGCGGCAATAGCCGACTGCATCAGGATTTGGTTGCGCACCAGCCCAGCGAACTCCTCGGCATAATCGACGTCGCCGATGGTCGAACGGGCACCGGCCAGGTTGGCCGAGGTTTCGGCCAGGCTGTTGCGGAGGCTGTCGAGCGAGTTGGATTCCAGTGCGCCCAGCGCGCCGCGCTGCTGGCCGACGTCGGTCAGCGCCTTGTCGATGGCTTCCAGCGCGGCCGTGGCGCCGCCAGCGCCCAGCAGCGACTGCCCGCTGGTGCCCAGCCCAGCCTGATCGAAGCCGGCCGGAGTTCCGGTGACCGAGCTGGTGATCGACAGCTCGACAGTTTGGCCGGCCTCCTGACCAGTCTGGATCTGGCGGCCAGCGAACGAGCCGTCGAGCAGCTTGGTACCCGCGTACTGCGTGCCGGACGCCAGCGAGTCGATCGCCTTGCCCAGCGACTGGAACTGCTTGTCCAGGGCCTTGAGTTGATCGGCGTCGACCGTGGCGGAGCTCTGCGCCTGGACGGCCAGGTTGCGCTGCTGCTGGAGCAGATCCTGGATCTGCTCCAGCCCGCCTTCGGCGGTCCGTGCCATGCCGATGCCCTGGGTGATATTGTCGGTGGCCTGGCCCAGGGCCTCCAGCTGCGTACGCAACTGGTTGTTGATGATCAGAGCGGCCGGTCCGTCGGCGGCCCGGTTGAGCTTGCTCCCGCTACTGAGCCGGGTGAGGCTCATGGCCAGCTGCTGATCGCGCTGCTGAAGGCGATAGGTCTGCACCGCGCCTGGACCGTTGATGCGCAAGGCCATGACAACCTCCCGTGCTGCGGATCTCGGCCCGCGTGGCCCATCCGGATATCCGGACTCAAGTCCACGACGAAACGGCCGATCCTGGTTAGTCCGAGTCTACCTTATCAGCACGGGCAAGGGAAGCGGCATTGCCCGGCGGCGTGGTCGTTGCGGCCTGCGCGACCAGAAGGCGAGTGTGAATTGCAAACTGGCGGGAGCGTATGGGAGTCGAACCCACCTGGGAGATTGCTCCCCCACCGAGGCTTTGAAGGCCTGGGGCCGCACCGGCGACCACCCGTTCCCGTAGACAGGTTATGTCAGACCGGGGCTTCGCCAAGGGTGGGGATGGCGAGTTTGTCGTGCATGCCGGCGATGCGCGCGTCGCCCTGGCGGCGGGTCAGGCCGATGGTGTCGCACCATTCGAGGTAGGGGATGACGTATTTGCGCGGCAGGCCGAGGTCGTTCTTGGCGGCGCCGACGGTCAGCGGTCCGCGTGCGAGGGCGGCGCGGACGGTGGCGGCGAGGGCCTCGGCGTGGCGGCGGTGGAGGTGCTGGCGATCGTTGAGGCGCAGCAGCCAGCCGCGCTCGGCCAAGGCGCGATGGGCCAGCGCGGCGAGTTCGGGATCGGGCTGCGCTGCCCAGCACGGGTGGTCATAAGGCGGTTCGAGGCCGGCGGCGTCATACGTCCGCCACAGTGCGGCGGCGGCTTGGCGCAGGCGTTCGGGCAGCGGGCCGATCAGCGACGGAACGGTGACACGGCCTTCGCGACGGGCGATGCGTCCGTCGGCGTCGAGCTGGACCAGCAGGTCGAGCCAGCACGGCTCCGACAGGCGCGGGGCGAGGGCCGAGCGTAGATCCTCCTGGCCGAACCAGGGAAACTCGGGCTTGGCCGTCAGCCGTGCGGCAAGATGCGTGCGCAGGGCGTCGGCCAAACCGTTCCACGCCGTCGCAGACCACAGCCGGCGGGTCGCACCGACCTGGCGCCACAGCACGCGCGCCGCGGCCTCGGTGATCACCCCGGCGCGCAGCGCCGGGCCGCCAGCCCAGGCCTCGGCCTCGGCCAGGGTC
>JALHRW010000297.1 GCA_022841245.1 Planctomycetota bacterium | reverse complement strand
GTCGTAGAAGGCCTCCGACTCGTAGACGTTGCCGCCCCACATGCGCACCGTGTTGCAGCCCAGCTCGGCGAGCATCGCCAGCGCGGCATCGAGGTGCTGCCCATCGCGGCTGTGCAGGGCGTCGAGCGGCACCCAGTTGGTGCCGCGGGCGTAGAGCCGCTGGCCGTTGACGATCAGGGCGAAGTCGCCGTTTCCGGCCCCGTCGAGCGCCTCGCTGCGGCGCAGCCGCACGCTGCGGATGCCGATGCGCGCGGTGTGGGCGTGCACGCAGGCGCCCGAGGCGTCGCGCAGTTCGATGCGCGCCTGATGCAGGCGGGCCTCGCCCCAGCCGCGCGGCCACCACAGGTCGAGATCGCGCAGGCGCAGCACGCGGCGGCCGCGCTGCGCGCAGACGCCGGCGCTCGCGACCTCGGTACCGTCGAGGCTGACGTGCACGCTCCAGCGCTCCCAGCCCTCGTCGGGCAGGCGCAGACTCCAGTCGACCACCACGGTGGCGCTGCGTTGCGCGGCGTCGGCGTCCAGGGTGGTCCAGTAGGCGTCGGTGACGGCGTGGCGAGCCACGGCCTCCAGCCGCACGCCGCGCCACAGCCCGGCCGAGAGCAGGCGAGGCATGATGTCCCAGCCGAACTGGTGCGCCGCCTTGCGCAGACGCAGCGACTCGAAGCCGGTGGTCTGGTGGGTGGTGCCGACCGGACCGCCGCCGGCCTCGCGCGCCTCGCGCAGCCCTGAGCTGACGCGGATGCACAGGCGGTTGGCACCAGCGCGCAGCGCGGCAGTGGCGTCGAGGCGATGCGTGATCAGCGCGTTGGCGGTGTCGCCGATATGCACGCCGTTCAGCCACACCGAACCGATGCAGTCGAGTCCGTCGAGCACCAGTTCCGTCCGCCAGGCGGCGAGCAGGGCCGGATCGCAGTCGAAGCTGCGCTCATACCACCAGGCCCAGGTCTCGAAGCGGACGTAGTCCCAGGTGCCCGGCGCGACCAGCGGATCAACGGCCAGGCCGGCCGCCTGCAGGGCGAGCTCGACATTGCCCGGCACGACGGCGGGCATCGTGGTCAGGGCGGAGAGGTCGTCGGGACGGGCAGGGACACCGGCGCCGGGTCCGCCACGCAGGTTCCACGCACCGTCGAGGGATTGGCTGGGATGGGGATTGGTCACCGCGGGAGCATGCGCGTCGCATCGTCCGGTCCAGGCGCCGGATCCGTAACAGCCTTGGATCGGCGATCAGTCGTCCGCCTCTGCCACGATCGATGTCGATGAGGTGGGCAACACGGGACGCCTGCTGCACCGTTGCGCATATCTGCACCACGAGTTCGCGCCGCCAGCCGAGCGGCAGGTCGCCGCGTCTCGATTCAAGGTGACAGCGGTCTCGGTCATGCAGGGGGTGCGATGATCAGCCGGGCTGGTTCTGGCGCAATGCAGTTGGGCAGGTGCGATGTCTTCGATTGCCGCCTTGCGTGCGGGGGTGGCCGCCTGGAGAACGTGGTCGTGTTCAGCCAACCCCGCCTGCTGCTCGTCCTACGCCTGGGCACGGCGTCCGTGTGGATCATCTTCGGTCTGGTGTTCAAGCTGCTCAACCTCCTCCCCCGGCATGAGTCCATCGTGGCGGCGGTGCTCGGCCCGACCTGGGCTGGGCCAGTGACGTTGGCCGTCGGCCTGGTCGAGGTGCTCATCGGACTGTGGATCCTCAGCGGGCGCTGGCCGCTGCTCTGCGCCGCGATCCAGACCGTGGCCATCATCGGGATGAACCTGGCCGAGATCCTGTGGGCGCGGGAGCACCTGCTGTCACCCGTCGGCATGGTCTGCGCCAACAGCGTGTTCCTGTTCCTGGGCTGGTTCCTCGCCGTGCATACGGCCAAGCTCCGGACTGGTGCCTGAATGTTCGCCGCCCTGCATCGCCACCCATTCGCGGTCGAGGCGTTCTTCCGCCATTCCCTGGTGCTGACTTTCGCCTATCCCGAGGAGCTGCTGCGCGAGCTGCTGCCGTCCTGCCTGCGCGTCGACGCCTATGAAGGACAGGGCTTCCTCGCCATCGCCCTGGTGCAGACCGAAAGCTTGCGGCCTGCCGGGTGGCCAGCCTGGACGGGCCGCGACTTCTTCCTCTCGGGTTACCGCATCTTCTGCCGTTACCGCCGCCAGGACGGCCGCGAACTGCGTGGCCTGCGCATCCTGCGCAGCTACACCGACCGGCGCGCGATGGCGTGGAGCGGCAACCTGTTCACCCGCTACAACTACCACCATTGCCGCGTGGCCAGCCATCGCGACGAAGGGAGGTTGTCCTACGCCATCACCACCGCCGGGGCCGAGGCGGACCTGTCAGTCGCCGTCCGCCTCGACCAGGCCGCCACTGCCCCGCCAGCCGGCTCGCCGTTTCCCGATCTCGCGGTCGCCCGTCGCTTCGCCGGGCCGCTCCCGTTCACCTTCGGTTACGAGGATGCCACCCGCACGATGGTGATCGTGCAGGGGGTGCGGCAGCACTGGAAGCCGATGCCGGTGCAGGTCGAATCCCTGCGCTGCGGCTTCCTCGAACGGGCGCCGTTCACCCAGGCGCCGCTCCGGCTGGCCAATGCCTTCCTCATCGAGCGCATCCCGTACCGCTGGAAGCGAGGCGAGGTCGAGCGGGTTCCCGAGGCCGCGCCGTGAGGTCTTGCGCCGGCGTCGCCAGGATCCTGCGTTTCAACTGGCCGTGGTACGCCGCGGCGGTGGCAGCGACCACCCTGGCTCTCGCCGCCCTGGCCTGGTGGATCCCGGCTGGGCCATGGCGGGTGGCGGCAATCGTCCTCCTCCTCCTTGGCGACGGGTGGCTGGTGCTGTCATTGGTGGTTTCGCATGCGATCTACGATCACTCAGCCATCGCCCGCGGCGGCTGGCTCGACGGCGTGCAAGCGACGAGTGTCGCCATCCTGCATGCCGGTCACGACGAGGCCTCGGCCCACGTTGCGCGCCGGCTGCCTGGAGCAGTACGGCACGCCTTCGATATCTGCGATCCGGCTGCGGCCCTCTCGCCCTCGCTGCGCCGCGCCCGGGCCGAGGCGAGGATGGCAGCGGCAGTCGTGCCCTCCGGCAGCATCCCGCTGCCTGCCGCCACCATTGATCTCGCGGTGGTGGTGTTCGCCGCCCATGAAATCCGTGATCACGGGCTGCGCGTGGCCTTCTTCCGCGAGCTCGCCAGGATCGTCGGCCCGCACGGCCGGATCCTGGTGGTCGAGCATCAGCGCGATGCCTGGAACCTGCTCGCCTATGGGCCGGGTTTCTGGCATTTCCTCCCGCGCAGCGCCTGGCTGCGCACCTTCGCTGAGGCGGCCCTGCGCCTGGCCGGAGAGCGGACCTCGACCCCGTGGGTGCGCACGTTCGAACTGAGGACAGCATGAACCCCGAATGGCATCTCCGCATCGCCGGCGCCCTGCAGCTCGCCCTGGCCCTGGCCCACCTGCTTTTTCCGCGCCGCTTCAACTGGGCGCAGGAGCTGGCCCGGCTGTCGCTGCTCAACCGCCAGATCTTCCACGTCCACACCCTCTTCGTCTGCGTCGTGCTGGCGATGTTCGGCGCGTTGTCGCTGCTGGCCCCGGAGGCGCTGCTCGAACCGAGCGCGCTGTCGCGCCTGGTGCTGGTCGGCATCGCCGGCTTCTGGGCCCTGCGCCTGTACTGCCAATGGTTCGTCTACGATGCCGTCCTGTGGCGCGGACGTCGCTTCGAGACCGCCATGCATGCGGTCTGCACGCTGCTGTGGCTCTATCTGACAGCGGTGTACGTCGGAGTTCGGCTCAGCCTGAGCTGAGATCAACGGGATTCGAACCGGAGCGCGGCGTGGCAATGGTATTGCGGGCCCACCTGCGTGGGGCCGCACCGCGCGACCGCCCGAGCTCTGCCGAGGGCGGGGGATCCCGCATTCCTGTGGCCCGACCAAAGAAGAAACCCCGGCGCGCATGCGCCGGGGTTTCTTCTTTGGTTGGGCCACAGGGATTCGAACCCCGATAAACAGATTCAGAGTCTGCTGTCCTACCGTTGGACGATGGCCCAGTCCGACTGGCGGGCGGGAGCCTAGCGCCGGTCCCCTCAGGTCAAGATCAGGCCAGTTCGCGGCCCAAATTGTAGCGGTGCGCCTCGGGGTGGCGGCGGCTGCGCCATTCCATCACCGGGTCGGGGCTGGCGCAGAGGTCCATCTCGAGGTGGGCGCTGCGCAGCTGCGGCAGGTCGAGGCCGCGCCAATCGAAGGGGTTGGACGGACGCAGGGCGACCACCGGGCCCTCCTGGCGGGGGGCGATGGTGATGCTCTCGCGGGCGTCGCTCATCTCCCACGGCGGGGCCTTCGACCAGGCGCGGGTCAGCATCAGGGCCGGCCGGCCGAAGACCGGCAGGACCAGCGGCACGTCGCAGGCGCCGCACAGGTCGCCGAGCTTGCCATCGTCGCCCTCGGCGCTGGCGTGCACGGAGAGGCAGCCGCGGGCGGCGAGGGCGCGGGCGGCGAGCGGATTGAGC
>JALHRW010000296.1 GCA_022841245.1 Planctomycetota bacterium | reverse complement strand
CTTCGGCCGTCGTGAAGGCGGCGGCGGCGGCGGCGGCGGTGGTTACGGCGGCGGCGGCGGCGGTGGCCGTCGTGACGGCGGCGGCGGCGGCGGTCGCTACTGAGTCGAAGCCTCGTTTGAGGTTTCCACAGGGCCGGCGGGTAATCCCCGCCGGCCTTTTCGTTTGAGCTGACGTGGAAGGCGATCGTAAATAGCGTTGCGTTGGTTGTTTCTGTAATTACAGAAATAACAAGAAGAGGAGGCGTCCATGTTCCTGACCGACGACCTGCTGCACCTCGACGACCCCGACACGCATCAGGTCTGGCGTATCCCGCTGCGCCAGATCACCGCTGTCGATGCTGACGTGTCGGAGCGCTGGATGGTCAACACGCGCATCCATGTCCGCCGTTTCCGAGAACTGGTCACTGCACCGTTTCTCGAGCCGCGGCTGGTCGAGGATTCCGTACTCCTCTCCCTCTGCGCCACCCGCATCCGCCACGCGGCGCCGACCTGGGCCCCGCTGGCGCTGGGGCCACCGAGCATGAATTGCACGTTGCGCGTCGCCTGCCGCGATGCGCGCAATGGCCGGCCGTGCGTGTGGGTCGCCGAGCGCTTCACCGACAGCGTGCTGGCGCCGACCCTGGCCAGGTTCGGTTTTCCGCCGGTCAGCGGCGGACTGATCGACCACGGCGGGTCGGGCAGGCTCGAACTGACGGCGAACGACGGGCTGGTGCGGGTGCACGTGCGTCCGGGCAGGGGGCCTTCCTCCGAGTTGTTCCATGATGCGGCAGCCGTCGCTTCGTTCACCGCCGCCGGGGTGCGCAGCTATACGCCGGGCTGCACCGCCGGGCGTTGGGCGGTGATCGACGTCGAGCAGCGCGGCGTCGACAACATCGCCCAGCTCGAGGGCTGGGAAGGCTGGTTGCGCACGCCGTGGGGCGACTGCACCGTCGACGGGGTGTATCTCACCCGCGACGCCCTGTACCGCTGGACCAAGCATGGCGAAGTCGACGACCGCGGCGAGCCTTGCTGAGCCTGCCATGACCACCATCGCAGCTCAGCCGCCATTGACCGAGATGTCCCCCGTGGTCCAGCGTTTCGTCCTGCACTGGGGCGAAATGGGGACGCGCTGGGGCATCAACCGTACCGTGGCGCAGGTGCACGCCCTGCTCTACCTGTCGGAGCGGCCGCTGAACGCCGATGACATCACCGGCACCCTTGGCGTGGCGCGCAGCAACGTCTCGACCTCGCTCAAGGAACTGGTCGGCTGGGACCTGATCCGCACGGTGCACATCCTCAGCGATCGCCGCGACCACTTCGACACCCTGCATGACCCGTGGGAGCTGTTCCGCCGCGTGCTGGCCGAACGCCGCCGGCGCGAACTCGACCCGACCACCGCCGAACTTGCCGCCTGCGCCGTCCAAGCCGAGGCCGAGGGCGCCTCGCCGGAGGTGCGCGAGCGGATCGTGCGCATGCACCAGTTCTTCAAGGCGATGGGGGCTGCGCACGACGCGGTCAAGGACGTCCCGCCGATGCTGCTGGCCAAGACGCTCAGCGCCGGCGCGGCGTTCCGCAAGCTGTTCGGCGGCTGATCCTGGGAGCGCCGCACTCCTGTGCGGCTCGAGACACAATTGCATGGCACCCAAGACAGCCGCACGGGAGTGCGGCGCTCCCAGGGACCGTCGAAACTAACGAGCGACGATGACCTGCGCGGATCGGATCAATTGATCCTTCAGCTTCCAGCCCGAGCGGTGCGTCATCACGATGCTGCCCTTGGCGACGCCCTCGCGCGCCTCCTCGGCCAGCACCTCGTGCACGGCCGGGTCGAACACGCCTTCGCTGGCCACCGGTTCGATGCCGGCGGCGGACAGCGATGAACGCAGGCTTTCGCGGATCATGGTCACGCCCTGGGCGAACTCGTTGAACGACTCCGGGGTGGCGGCGGCGAGGGCGCGGTCGAGGTTGTCGAGCTGGTCGAGGATCGGGCGGACGAAGTTGGCCACGCCGCGGCTGCGCGCCTCGTCGGCCTCCTTGCGCAGGCGCTTGCGCACATTCTCGAACTCCGCCTGCTGGCGCATGCAGCGCTCCTTCCACTCCACCACCTGGCCGCGCGTCGCCTCGTATTCGGTCGTCGCGATGGTGATGGTCTCGGGCTGCTGGGCGTCGGCTGCGGCAGTCGCCGTGTCGGTCTCGTCGGGCATGGTCAGGAATCCTTGAACATCTTCTTGATGCGGTCGAAGAACCCACGCTGCTCGCCCTGCTCGTCCTCGATCTTGCCGAGGCGTTCGATCAGTTCGCGCTGCTCCTTGGAGGTGCGCTTCGGGATGGACACCTGCACCACCACGATCTGGTCGCCGCGCCGGCCCTGGCCGGGGACGCCGAGGCCGCGCATGCGCAGCAGCTCGTTGGGCTGGGTGCCGGCAGGGATCTTCAGCGACGCCTCGCCGTCGAGGGTGGGGACGGCGATCTCGGCGCCGAGCGCGGCTTGGGCGTAGGTCACCGGCACCTTGCACACCACATCGTCCTCGTGGCGCTCGAAGAAGCCGTCGGCCTTGACCTGGACGTAGACGTAGAGGTCGCCGCGCGAGCCGCCCTCGCGACCGGGCTCGCCCTCGCCGCCGACGCGCAGCCGGGTGCCGTCCTCGACGCCGGGCGGGATGCGCACGCGGATGGTGACCTTCTCGGGCTTGGCGCCCTGGCCATCGCAGTCGCCGCAGGGGCTGGAGACGACCTTGCCGACCCCGCCGCAGTGCGGGCAGGTGGTCTGGACGACGAAGAAGCCCTGGCCCTGGCGGACGATGCCGTGGCCGTGGCAGACCCGGCATACGGTCGGTTTGGTCCCGGGCTTGGCGCCGGTGCCGCTGCAGGTCGTGCAGGTCTCGTTGCGCTTGAGGTCGATGGTCTTGGTGCAGCCGAAGACGGCTTCGCGGAAGGTGATCTCCAGGCCCAGCTTGAGCGACGCGCCCTGGTTGCGCTCGCGTCCGCCGCCGCGGCCGCCGAACAGCTCCTCGAACATGCCGCCACGGTTGCCGAAGACGTCGCCGAACTGGGCGAAGATGTCCTCCATCGAGCCGAAGCCCTGGCCGGCATGGCCCATGCCGTCGACGCCGGCGTGGCCCATCTGGTCGTAGCGCTGGCGCTTCTTGGCGTCCGACAGCACTTCGTAGGCCTCGGCGGCCTCCTTGAAGCTCGCCTCGGCGGCCTTGTCGCCCGGATTGCGGTCCGGGTGGAACTTCATGGCCAACTTGCGGTAGGCCTTCTTGATCTCGTCCTCGCCGGCTTCCTTGCCGACCCCGAGGACTTCATAGTAGTCGCGCTTGGCCATGGGTTTCCAGGTGGGCGCGTCAGGATGACCCGCCTTTCCGCCTGTCTAGCACATGGTGCGCCATTCCTCGGCGCGGGTCACTGGTGGGCTCCGCCAGGGTCAGACCCCGTGCAGGCGGCGAAAGGCTGAGGGGGTCATCTTCTGGCGCCGGACGAACATGCGTGCTAGGTAGCGCCGATTGGGGAAGCCGCACTGCCGGGCAATCTCCTCCATGCTCCAGCGGCCGGCCGAGAGCATGTCGGCGGCGCGAGCGATGCGCCGGTCGATGATGAACTGCGCTGGCGTCTGCCCGATGGCGCGGTGGAAGGCCCGGATGAACGATTCGGTGGCATAGCCGGCGAGCCCGGCAAGTTCGGCGACGGGGAGGGAGCGGTGCAGCGAGCTTTCGATGCACTCCAGCACGCGAGCGAAGTCCCCGTTCGGCCCAGGCACGCAGCGCCGGCGCTGCTCGGGGTCGAGCCGTCCGATGGCATGAGCGATGCAGCGGCTGGCCAGGGCGTGCGCCTCCAACGCGATGAGGCGGTCGTCGGCACCGGGAGTGGCGATGCTGCGGGCCAGGGCGCGCAGTTCGTGCACGGGGGCACCGGCACGCCACGACCACGGATCGGGGAACAGTTCGCTGCTCACTGGTCGGGAGATGCCCGGCAACTCGATGTGCAGGTAGGCATGCCCGACCCCCGGCGTCATGCGGAAGGTGAACGGCACCCAGGCCGGGATGACGGTGACAGCATCGACCCGGTAGTCGAGGTGTCCGCGCTTCCACGACAGGCTCAGGCCCGGACGATCGACCCAATAGAAGCGCCAGTAGCCATTGCAGCCATTCAAGCCCTGCCAACGCGGATGCACCGGTTCGCAGCCGACGTGGACCAGGCGAACGTCGGGCAGGCCGGCGGGCGAGGCGCGACGGCCGGCGAAGCCCGGCGGGCAGAAGCCGAGGTCAGGATCGGACACATCCATCATAAAGAGGAACGGGACGCGCCTCTCCGTGCGACTATGCTTTCCCATGCTATGTGCCGTCTACAGCTGGCAATGCCGGCGAACCGTTCCTGGAGCAACGCCATGATCTCCCGCCTGTCCGCTCTGCTCGCCCTCCTCGTTCTCGCCGTGTCCGCCACGTCTGGCGAGGCGGCCGGCCGTTTCGCCTGCCTCGGCATCGGCGGGGGAGGGCAGATGTACGGGGTCGGCATCTCGCCGCATGA
>JALHRW010000295.1 GCA_022841245.1 Planctomycetota bacterium | reverse complement strand
ATTGCACCACGGGCATTCCGGTGGCGTCCGGTGGACTGGGAAGCCGGCTTGGTCCAGCATGTGCCGGAACTGGTACGTGAAGAGCTTATCGCGATCCATGAAAAGGGGGCAGCGTAGGTCGGCCCATCTTCTGTGTCGCAAGGCGAGTACAGGCTGTTGCATTGAGTGCTTGAATCGCCGTATTGCTGGGAGGACGCTCCTGGCATGAGCCTATTTTTCGCGATGTCCCGCACGGTATGTCTCGCCTCCGGACTGACTGGTGCCCTTGCCTGCAATCTCGCTGCTGCGGAGCGCACGGCACCGGGTTCCCAGCCAAACATCGTCTACATCGTCGCTGACGACCTCGGCTGGAAGGATGTCGGTTTCAATGGAGCGGTTGACATCAAGACGCCGAACATTGACAAGCTGGCAGCCAACGGCGCTCGCTTCCAACAGTTTTACGTCCAGCCGATGTGCACCCCGACGCGGGCTGCGCTGATGACCGGTCGATATCCCTTCCGCTATGGCCTGCAGACCATCGTCATTCCCGGTCCTGCCGGGTATGGTCTCGACACCAGCGAATGGCTCATGCCGCAATGCCTGAAGGAGGCGGGCTACTCCACTGCCATCATCGGCAAATGGCATCTCGGCCACGCTGATGTGAAGTATTGGCCCAGGCAGCGCGGCTTTGATTACCAGTATGGGGCGATGATCGGCGAACTGGATTACCACACGCACAGCGATGCCGGGGTGCTCGACTGGTTCCGTGACAACAAGCCCGTGGTCGAAGCTGGATACACGACGCAATTGCTCGGAAATGATGCTGTAAAGTACATCGATTCTCAGACTTCCGACAAGCCATTCTATCTGTACCTCGCATTCAACGCTCCGCATACGCCCTATCAAGCGCCGAAGGAATACGTTGACCGATATCCGGACATCGTCGATCCGACACGCCGCACCTATGCCGGGATGATCGCGTGCCTGGACGACGAAATCGGTCGTGTAGTCGCTGCGTTAGACGGGAAAGGATTGAGGAGCAACACGCTGATCGTCTTCCACAGCGACAACGGTGGCACGACCAATGCGATGTTCGCCGGACAGATGACTGATCTGTCCAAGACCAAGCTGCCGTGCGACAATGGCCCGTACCGCGACGGTAAGGGCACCCTGTTCGAAGGCGGATGCCGTGTCGCCGCCTGCGCCAACTGGCCCGGTCGCATCAAGGCCCAGGACGTCGGAGGGATGATCCACGCCGTGGATATGTATCCTACGCTGGCTGCGATGGCCGGTGCATCGACCGCCAAGAGCAAACCGCTCGATGGCCTGAACGTCTGGAGCACTATCGCGGAGGGCAAGCCGTCCCCGCGGACCGAGATCGTCTATAACGTGGAACCCTTCCGGGGTGCGGTGCGGGATGGTGATTGGAAGCTCATCTGGCGCGCGCTCATCCCCACCAGCGTAGACCTCTACAATCTCGCTGTGGATCCGTACGAGAAGAACAACCTCGCCGATGCCCATCCCGACAAGGTCGCCGCTATGCAGGGCCGCATCCAGACGTTGGGCAAGGAGTCCGCCAAGGCGCTGGCGTTGGTGTATGTCGCCAGCGCGGCCCTGAAGCACGGCAAGCCGCTCATGGCTTCCGCAGACGGGCAGGGTCCTGTGCTGGTCGATGGCGGCACGCATGCAATCACCGACGAAGGCATTGGTGAGCGCGATGTGGCCGAGCCTGTTGCCACTCCCTGAGCTGGGAGTGTGGGCAGGAATGGAGTTGAGTGTATGAAGGTTTCCATGTCCAACCCGGGTACCGCGATATGGGCTTGCCGGTGCGGGTCCGGCGGCGTACACGCAGCTGCCTATGCTCGAGCAACTCCGCCTCGTCCTCGCCGTTCCCGACCTCGCCGCCTCGGCTGCCTACTATCGCGACGTGCTCGGCTTCGAGATACGCGAGATCGGCGATCCGGGCTGGCGTTTCTACGTCCGCGACGCCTGCACGATCATGGCCGGCGACTGCCCCGGTTCTCTCTCGGCGGTCAGCCTCGGCGATCATTCCTATGTCGGATACATGGTGGTTTCGGGCATCGACGGCTACTATGCCGAAGTGGTGCAGCGCGGCGGGGACCTGATCAAGCAGCTGCGCGACGAGCCCTGGGGGATGCGCGAGTTCGGCGTCCGCACTGTCGACGGCCACCGCCTGATGTTCGGCCAGCGCCTGGCCTGAAGGCCAGCTCAGCCGACGATGCGGTGCGATCTTCACGCCTGGTTTGCTGCTCGCTCTGGGATGCCTGCGCTTCTATCACGGTGCGCTCGCCGCTCGGTGGGCTCGTCGAGCGGTCGTAGGACTCTATGCCGGCGTCGTTGGGCTCCTCGGGGCTGCGCTGTGGAACCCGATCGGCGTTGAGGCCATCCGTGGCCTCATCAGTCTGATCCTGGCTTTGCTGGCATTCGTCGCACTCGAAGCGTGGCGCCTGCCGGCTTGGGCGGTGGTTATCGGCTGCTGCGTGATTGCGGCCAGTGCAGGAACCCTCTGAATTGGCCCAATCGGTGCGCCAACCCCGACCCAAGTGGTTCAAGCCGGTGGCGGAGATATTGGCGGTGCATCGGCTGGGGAACCATCCACGAGTAAGAGACGACCAACGCGATCTTGACTTGACCGATCGGTCAAACAGAGTGCTGCCATGTCCCCCAGTCCTGAGCCGAGCAAAGCCGATTCGCGCCAGCGCCTGCTGGATGCGGCGCGGGAGCTGATGTGGCTTGGCAGCTATGGCGCGGTGTCGGTCGACGACCTGTGCCGGCAGGCTGAGGTCAACAAGGGCTCGTTCTATCACCACTTCGCATCCAAAGGCGCGCTTGCCGTGGCGGCCTTCGAGGCCCACTGGGAAGAGATGCGCCCGACGCTCGACGCCATCTTCTCGTCCCAGGTCCCACCGCTGGAACGCTTCGATCGCTATGCCGCAGCGAACGGCGATATCCAGGCGCAGAAGCGGGAGAAGCACGGTCGCGTACTCGGTTGCCCCTACACCTCGCTGGGCTGCGAGGCGGGGGCTCAGGAGGCCGGACTGCGCGAGGTCGCTGCGCTCAAAGCCGCGCTCGCATGCCGCTACTTCGCCAGCGCCATCCGTGACGCCCAGGCCGAGGGTCTGATCCCCTCCGGCGATCCCGAACGGCTGGCCTTGGAATGCCAGGCCTTCGTCGCTGGCACCGCCGCCCAGGCCCGCATCCAGGATTCGCTTGCTCCTTTCCATCGCCTGGCTGACGGCCTGCGCCGCCTGCTGGGGGTGTCTACCCTCGCCTCCCCCTGAACTCCCTTGGTCGGAATATAAACCGACCGGTCAACTCAAGTCCTCCGGAGATTCCCATGTCCACCGCCACGTCCACATCCTCCACTGCCAGGGTCGCCCTGATCACTGGCGCCACGTCCGGCATCGGTCTGGCCTCGGCCCACGCCTTCGCCCGCGCTGGCTACCGGGTCGTTCTCGCCGGTCGTCGGCAGGCCGCAGGCGAGGCTGCAGTCAAGGCCATCACCGCCGCCGGTGGCACCGCCCGCTTCCAGCGCACGGACGTCACCGACGAAGCCCAGGTGCAGGCGCTGGTGGCCGGCACCCTGGCCACCTTCGGCCGTCTCGACGCCGCGTTCAATAACGCCGGCATCGAACTGATCGAGACGCTCACAGCCGCGACCCCGGCGAGCTACCGTCAAGTGTTCGACACCAACGTGCTGGGGGTGGTGCTGTCGCTGAAGCACCAGATTCCGGCCATGCTCGCCAGTGGTGGCGGAGCGATCGTCAACAATTCGTCGATCGCTGGCGAGATAGGCTTCCCTGGGGCGGCCCTCTACACCGCCAGCAAGCACGCGGTCAACGGCCTGACTCGCACGGCGGCACTGGAATTCGCCAAGCAGGGCGTGCGCGTCAATAGCGTCAGCCCGGGCGCCATTCGCACGGATATGTTCGACCGCTTCACCGGCGGCAAGGAGGAGGTGAGCTCCCACTTCGCCAGCCTGCATCCGGTCGGACGCCTGGGCACGCCCGAGGAGATCGCCGCCACGGTGATCTTCCTGTGCTCGCCCGGGGCCTCGTTCCTCACTGGCCAGGTGCTGGCGGTGGACGGCGGCTTTACCGCGCAGTGAACACGCGGAGCGTGTCCGCTCCCTTGCCCCCACGACCGTCGCAAGCGAGGAACGCGAGCGCGTGATTCGCGAGCGAGGGCTCCGGGACTACGAGGTGCGGAAGCGGTTGGCGATGGCGGTGACCTCTCCGGCCAGGGCGGCGAGGCGTTGGGTCGCCTCCCGCGAAGCGAGCATGGCGGTTTTGGCCTGGGCCGATGCCGAGACGACCTGAGCGACGGCACGATCGACGTCGGTGCCGCGCTCGGCCGCACCCTGGACCGTGCGGGCCAGTTCGTCGCTGGTAGCGTGCTGCTCCTCCATGGCGGAGGCGATGGTCTGCTGGGCCTGCTCGACTGCGGTCAGCGCTGCCGCCAGCTGGGTCGACACCGTGGTCACCTGCCCGATGGCCTTCTGCACG
>JALHRW010000294.1 GCA_022841245.1 Planctomycetota bacterium | reverse complement strand
GATGCTTCCACGCGGCGAAGCGGTCGTCGCCGGAGAGATGGACGAGCACGCCGCTGCCGCGCGGTTCGAGCGCCTGCGCGGCGGCGATCTGGCGGCCGAGCACCGGCAGCCCGAGCGCGCCGGCGGCCGGTTCGGCGAGGATCACGGTGCAGGGCTCGGCCTTGCGCTGCTCCAAGGCGCGCAGCATGCCCCAGCGGCGGGCGGCGGCGGCCTCGCGGCGCGGCACCGCCAGGATGGCGGCGGAACCGGCACGTCGCAGCTGGCCCTGCTCATCGCAGACCAGCCCGGCACCCTTGCCCGGAGCGACCAGCTCGACGGTCAGGCGGCGGTTCTGCGGCCCGCTCACGCGGATCACGGGGACGCGCTGCGGCTCGAACAGCAGGACCAGCTGGCCGTCCTCGCGCTTGGCGCTCAGCCCGTCAGCTGGCAGGGCCGACCAGCCGTCCGGAGCGGCCAGATGGAGTTCGCAAGGGCGGTCGTCATCGGCCGAGCGCGGCAGCCAGTCCCACGCCGGCTCGGCCGCGTGGACCCCGGCAGCGAGGAGAACGGCCGCGCTGGCGAACCACCTGGCTTGCGGACCCCGGACCCCGGACCCCGGACCCCGGACGGCGTCGTCCCTCATCGCTCGGGCTTCAGCCGCCAGCGCAGGTCGTCGAAGCCCGCCTTCCATGCCACACCGGGGGCGGCGGTGCCGAACAGGCCGAGGCTCCATTCACCCTGGGCGCGGGCGAGGACATCGCTGAGCTGGGTGCGCCGCATCGGGTCGGCGGGGTCGGAGGCGAAGACGCGACCGCCGCTGAAATCGAGGGCCATCACCGCGGTGGTGCCCTCGACCGCGTACGGCAGTTCGCGCCACTCGCTCCAGCGGCCGGCGGTGAGCTGGCGCCACTGCAGCTTGGGATTCCCGCCGATGGCGGCGATGGCGACGCCGTTCTTGCGCGCGCCTTCGAGCAGTTCGAGTCCAGCGGTGCCGCTGCCGAGGGTGCCGATATCGATCGCCAGACGGGCGAGGCGGAAGCGCGAGCCGGGTACGGTGGTGACGGCGCGGGTCACCGGGTCGGCGGCCTCCGCCGCCTGCGTGCCTTCCATCACCAGCTTGCCGCCGTCGGCGTGCACCGCGATGCCGGTGCCGCCGATCAGCGCCTCCCAGCCGGTCGACAGGGTTTCGCCAGCGGGCCAGTCGAACGGCTCGTTGACCTGCTGGTCATCAGCGGTGTCGTACAGCTCCTTGAGCCGCTTGACGTAATCGGCCGGGGCGCCAGGCAGGCCGCCGGAACCCTCATAGAGCATGCGCGCGCCCTCGGGGTCGCCGCGCGCGGCGGCGAGGAAGACGCGGCAGCACATGGCGTAGCCGTCGCTGGCCGGCAGCGTGCGGGCGAGCACGTCGGCTTCATCGTAGCGTCCGGCGATGAGGTGGCCGTAGAGCTGCCAGCGGGTCGCCTCAGCCGTGCGCACAGCGGCCAGAGCGCGGACCGATTCGACCGAGCCGCCGCTTTCGAGCACCTGGGCGATGCGGTACAGGAAGCCCTGGCGGCCGTCCTGGTGCTGGTCGATCTGCTCCAGCGCCTTGGACGCCTGGCGGTTCTCCAAGCGGACGCAGGCGCCGAGCAGCTGCGCCGCGGCACGCTGCTCGGCGGGCAGGCGTTCGACGCCGTTGAATTCGCGACGTTGGGCGATGGCCAGGGCGAGCTGCGCCGAGGACGTCGGTACGGTCTGCCAATGCTTCGCGGCCTCACCGTGCCGGCCTTCGCGGAAGGCGATCAGGCCGAGGGCGTAGCTGCCTGCCTGCGCGGCGATGGCGGGCACGGTGTCGGGGGCGAAGCCCTGCAGCAGACTCTTGGCCGCGGCCAGGTCGCCGAGGGCGGCGGCGGCAGCGGCGGCGTAGGCGCGGGCCTCGGGCAGCGACTGGTTCTGCTCGATCAGCGCCTGGGCGGTGCGCAGCCCCTCGGCGTACTGGCCGGTCGACAGCGAGGTGCGGGCCAGGCCGAGGCCGCCGAGCGGGTGCTTGTGCAGGTCCCACGCCTTGCGGAAGCATTCGCGCGCCGCGCGCAGGTCGCCGGCGGATTCGAACGAGGCGCCGCAGATGAGGTTGGCGCGCAGCGCGGTGGGATTGCGCGACAGCCATTCGCGGGCGTAGCCATCGAGTTCGCCGTTGCGTCCGAGAGCGGCGAGCGCCTCGACCACCAGTTCGTCGCCTTCGCTCCAGTTGCGATCGGCGGCGAGGCCGGCTCGCGCAGCAGCCTCCAGCGCAGCCCAGTCCTTTTTCGCCTTCCACAGCGGCACGGCGATGGCCAGCGCATCGCGGTCGCCCGGCTGCTGCTTCAGCCAGAGCGCGGCCTGGGCCAGCACGGCGGCGGTGGCGTCGCGCTCGAGGCCCCAGCGCAGCACCTCGATCATGCGGCGCTGGTCCTTGGCGGCGGTGGCGGCCTTGCCCGCTTCGGACACGACCTGCGCGGCGGGGCGGCGGAAGACGACCCCATTGTGCGTGCCGGCGGGGATGGTGATGTCGTCCTTCGAACCGCGCACCTTGAAGATCAGGGTGCCGTCGGTGCGCTGCTCGACCAGGGTTCCTTCCAGGGTGCGGCCATCCTTGGTCGAAACCATGTCGTAGGGCTGCTCGATGAGCTCGGGCTGCTCGGCGCCGCCGACAAGCGCGGCGAACAGCAGGAGCATGGCGACGGGTCGGACGGTCATGCGGGTCACCGGGGCGCAGAGGGGGCGAAGGGGGTCAGCGGCGGTTCCGGCAATTGCAGCAGCGGCGGGGGCGGTTCGGGCACCGCGGTCATCGAAGCGCGGCCGCGCTCGCGCAGCGCGAAGGGATTGCCCATCGGCATGCCGGCGTGCGCCTGGACCAGCGGTCCGAGGGTGCGGTCGGCGGTCAGCAGCGGCGGGCGGGCGCGTTCCGGTGGCACGGTCAGGCGCTCGACCGGCACCGTGCGTTCGGGCGGTAGCGACAGCAGCACCGGGACAGCGATGGCGGCGGCGAGCGCGACCAGCGTGGTGGCGGCGATGGCGTGGACGGTGATGCGCATGTCAGGGCCTCGCTCCGCCGAGCCGGCGCAGACGGCCGCCGGATTCGCCGCCACCAGCGGCCGGTGCGGCGTTGGCCGGCGCGGTGACCGGCAGGGCGCCGAGGCCCCAGGACTCGCGGTTGGGCGTGGTCAGGGTGGCGGTGAGGCGGGTGCGCAGCGGTTTGTCGCCGCCGCCGACCACCTCGAGGCTGCGCAACCCGAGTCCGCGGCCGTCGGCCTGGGCGAAGGCGGCGACCAGGCGGGCGGTGGCGGCCCAGTCGGCCTCGACCTCGAGATCGGCGGCGAACACCGCGTATTCGCCGCCCGGCGAGGCGAACGGCTGGCCCGGCTGGACGTTGCTGATGCGGACGACGCCGGCATGCATGCAGGTCTGGACCGCCTGGCGGATCAGCGCCAGGCTGACCAGCTGGCGGGCCCGCGCCTTGGCATCGGCGTCGAGGCCGGTCTCGAACGGCAGGGCGGCGGGGATGCCGATCCGGGTCCGGGCCGAGAGTTGACGCAGCGCCGAATAGTCGGTGGTGACCTGGGCGGCGGCCTCGCTCAGCGACTCGACCAGGTAGAGGGCGGCGAGCGGCGGGGCCAGCGAACCTTCAGCGGTGGCGAGCTCGCCGGCCTGCTTGGTGGTGATGTCCTGCAGTTCGCTGCGCGCCTGCTCGATGGCGAAGCCATCAGGTTTGTCGGGATGGTAGTGCTTCCGGTAGCTGGCGTGCAGGGCGTCGGCGCCGCTCAGCGTCTCGGCGTGGCTGCTGGCGCGGATGAACAGCACGGCGAAGCCGGCGGCGATGACCACCGCGCCGCAACCGGCCCAGATCACCAGGCGTCTGCGGTCGGGAGTCATGCCGCCTCCATCCGCGCGCGGCGCAGGTTCATCGCCGACACCGGCCACCACAGCGCCAGCCAGCCGCCGGCGACGGCCAGGATCGGGCCGACCAGCAGCAGCTGCAGTTCGGCCCCTGGGGCGTCGCGGTAGCGGAAGTCGAAGCACATCGGCACGCCGAGGATCAGCATGGCGATGGCGAGCTTCCACGGATAGGCATCGACGCCCCGGCGGGCCGAGAGCAGCGCCTGCAACGCGGCGCCGACGACCAGCAGCGGCAAGCCGACGACCGCCAGCTTCATCGCCAGCGACGGACCGGCGAAATTCCACAGGAAGGTGCCGGAGAGCACCAGCAGCGCGCCGAGGCGCAGCTCGGTGCGGCAGCCGGGCAGGGTGAACTGCAGCCAGGGACGGCGCGGGGCTTCCGGCGTGGGCTGTGGCTGGGGAGCTGGCTGATCGTTCACGGGGCCTCGTGTTCCCAGGCTGATGCCCACACCGCGGCGGCGGCGAGGGCGGCGGTCTCGATGCGCAGGACGGGGCCGGCGAGCCGGACGCGCTCGGCGCCGGCGGCGTCGAGTGCGACCAGCTCGTCCGCGGTCAGGCCACCCTCGGGGCCGATCACCAGGGTGGTCGGGCGGGGACGGCCGGGCCGCGGCGGACCGCCTGCGGGATCGCCGAC
>JALHRW010000293.1 GCA_022841245.1 Planctomycetota bacterium | reverse complement strand
GTCCGCGAATTCTTGACCGGAGCCGGGCACCTGGAAAACCACACGAAATGGGCTCGGTTTCAACGATTCGTTAGCCAAAATTCCCATTCTATAGATGGTTCTGATAGAACTCTTCAAGTTGTCTAGCTGGCCAAAATATTGCGAATACGAAACTTCGCATTCCTTCTTCCCGGCCCGCAGACGCCGATGGATCGTTAGCAAAAATGTGTATGGATGTATTGTAATTGCCCAGCGTAATCCAGTGTTCATCATGCGTATTAGATCTATGAACCATATAGTGATTTGAGCGGAGATAATAATATACGATGAAATACACTGCAATGCCAGCGGCTATAATCCCGATTACCATCGTCTTTTTATTCATTTTTGGCTAACATAGAGGTAGTGTGGGTGCGTGACCCGGACCTTCCGAATCACCGCAAATATCTTCAGTGGCAATACTTAGAACTAAGCGGAGCGTCAAGAACTGAGCGGCGGTGACGACCTCCATCTGTTAAGTAGTCCTGGCCGCCGCGAATTCTTGACCGCAGCGACACCCACTTGTCTGGAACATGGTGGCGACCCCATTTGGGGAACCAGGGCAGCCTGAGTCATAACCACAAGTCACGCGCTCCCACTACCGACTCGTTAGGTAAACTTTTAATCATACAAAAAGATCTTAGCGGTATTCTTTTGGAGTGAAAAATGTCAAGGCGGCTACGAGAGTAAACCCGATCGTAAATATCACAACAATGGGATAGAACGAGTGAGTATAGATAAACAGTTCACCGTTAACCAATAGGATGATCCCAGCAAAAATCATCCTGCGTTTGAACTTATTCCGATGCTGTTCTTCTTCCTGTCTATAAGTGGCTATAATCTTCTGATCCTCTGGAGATTTACCAGCCAGGTCTGGGTATTTTGAAATATCTATGTCTTCGAATACAATATCGCCGTTCTTATTCGCATCACGGCCACGAAAGAAAATCCAGTATATAAGAAATAGCGTTAACACTATTGTTTACCTAACATAGAGTTAAACCGGCCCATTTGCCGAAGGGTGGGCACGATGGAACGGAAACGGTGGTGGGCAACTGGAACGAGAACAGAGGCGGAGCGTCAAGAACTGAGCGGGGGAAGACATCAGGGTCGCCAGCGACTTCAGTCCGCGAATTCTTGACCGGAGCCGGGCACCTGGAAAACCCGACGTAATGGGCTCGGTTTCAACGATTCGTTAGCCAACATTATTTAGCACCACGCACGCCGTCTTGCCCAACCTTCTCTAATTCCTCACGAGCCTGTGCCAACTCCGCACGCAGCATGTCATTTTCATTGCGAAGCATTTTCAGATCATCGAAAATAATCTTATATGCTCGTATTCGCGCTATGTACATCTTGATCAATACAGCATGATCGGTACGGATCAACTTTTCAACGAATTCGGTTTCTTCTTTCGTAATTGAAATATTTGAATCATCTTCAAGGCAAAAACACTCTACAGATATCAGTGCTAGAACTAAGACGTATGTATATTTCATATGTTGGCTAACACAGAGTTAAACCGGCCCATTCGCCGACGGGTGGGCAAGATGGAACGGACGGGGTGGAGGGCAATTGAAACGAAAACAGAGGCGGAGAGTCAAGAACTGAGCGGGGGTAGACATCAGGGTCGCCAGCAACTTCAGTCCGCGAATTCTTGACCGGAGCCGGGCAACTGGAAAACCACACGTAATGGGCTCGGTTTCAACGACTGGTTAGGCCATTGGTACGCCTTTCATCAGGCAACCTACTTACCATGATACAATATTCTAACCCAAAAGAAATTGAGAGGGGAATACAAAGTGGCAAACCAAGGTTTTTCCCGTCTATATGGAATTGTGGTTCTGTCATACAAATCAAATTTCATCCTGTACTTTGGGCAATAGTGAATTCTAGCCTCTTTGCCATTCCAATAACCATCGTAATAGTCTGTATTATTGACATCTTCTACTTTATAGATTAATCCATAAATGGCCACGTAGACGATTATCACAACACTTAGTGAATATACTATCTTCTTCATCATGGCCTAACACAGAGTTAAACCGGCCCATTTGCCGATGGGTGGGCACAATGGAACGGACGGGGTTGAGGGCAATTGGAACGAGAACAGAGGCGGAGCGTCAAGAACTGAGCGGGGGAAAACATCATAGTCGCCAGCGACTTCAGTCCGCGAATTCTTGACCGGAGCCGGGCGACTGGAAAACCACACGAAATGGGCTCGGTTTCAACGATTGGTTAGTCCAAATTCTGTTACTGAGGAAATCTACTGTTATTGATTATATTGGCCCAAGGCAATCTTCCCAATCTGATAAAGTCTAGAGCCGAAAGAAGCTGAATAATACCGGCAGCAAACGAAATGCCGTCTCGTCGAATATATTGATAGCCTTTGGTGATATCTGGAATATAGAATTGAGTTGGAAGGTTTGTACCGTCAGGGTTAACCCCAGTAGGCGCATAAAAATGGTTTGGGCCAGCAACCACTAAATCTGGAAGATGCGGCGACTTCGGCATTGTTGGCAAGATCGAATCATATAAATCATGTACATCATCCCCACGTTTCCCCTTAATTCCTTTGCAGTTCCTACCAAATATCATTCCAAAAACCGGATTCCGTATCCCTGGATAATGGCGTGTTTCCGACAATGTTGTAACTGTGGTATCTACAATATATGGGTCGACCTGCCCAATCATTACTGCGTCTCTACGCGAACAAAGGGCCTTCACCTTTTCGACTTGAATGATAGCCGTTGGTAAAGTCGTAACATCCAGCGTATTCTTAGCCTCGATATATGCATATATTGCTTCTATTGGAATCTTTTCTTTTCTATCCAACCGACCACGTGTTAATAGTCGTAATGTTGGGAAATTAATCTTATCGTAAATGAATATATCGTCGCCGGCTATTTCGCCATTACTGGCAACAGCAAATCCCCGACAAATCCCGTATTTCTCTGGCAACACCTTGCCCAATATCTCACATATTGCGATTTCGAATTCCGGGCCATTATCAAAATTGTATTCAGTTGAAATTCTTCCCAATTCCGCTTGGATGGCCTCAGAAATGGTAAGTATGTAATTATCGTAGGAATAACTAGTTCTGGTATTCATTGGTTTTTGGACTAACATCGAGGTACCGGGGCGCGTGACCCGGAACATCCGAATCATCGCTACCCATGTGAGTGGAACCGAGTGGGATTCAGCGGAGCGTCAAGAACTGAGCGGCGGTGGCAACCTATCTGGTAAATAGTCCTGGCCGCCGCGAATTCTTGACCGCAGCGACGCCCACTTGTCTGGAACGCGAGGCGAATTCTATGTGGCGACCAAGATCAGCCTGAGCCATGACCACAAGTCACGCGCTCCCTGTACCGACTGGTTAGGCCAAATTCCCATCCACACAGACTATACCAGCTAGTAATCCACGTATATATTAATAACGTCAGAATCTTTAAGCATATCTTCCATTGTTATAACATCATCCCTTTCCCATCCCACATAGGTACGGAATGGGACTTTTGAAACCCATTCCGCCCGATCCTGCCAAGCCGTCTCGGTAATTTCATACTTTGCGTCACGGTCATTCATTGATAAGAACACCAGAGCCTCTATCGTGAAATCTTTGTTATAATACACCAGTTCCTTGGTTAAACCCTTATGTATCAACGCAATATGTGATCTCCTTTGCGCCATTTTGGCCTAACATAGAGGTACCGGGGCGCGTGACCCGGACCATCCGAATCATCGCAAATAACTTCAGAGGCAATACTTACGACTAAGCGGAGCGTCAAGAACTGAGCGGCGGTGGCGACCTTATCTATTAAGATAGTCCTGGCCGCCGCGAATTCTTGACCGCAGCAACGCCCACTTGCCTGGAACGTGGTGGCAACCCTATGTGGAGAACCAGGGCAGCCTAAGCCATAACCACATGTCACGCGCTCCCCGTACCGACTCGTTAGTCCAATTATTGTGTAACCCCACTATCTTTCATGTACTGGGACATTAACAATTGAGCTTCATCGACAAGGTCGCAATCACTTGAAATACCCATCAACCTAATAGCCTTATTATGCTGTATACCGATGTTTCCAATAACCTTTATGCCATTATAAAACTCTAATCGAGCATCGCCTAGACAGGCACATCTTTTCATATCAGTCCAGCCCAAAAGTTTGCACTTTAAAATTGGGCGCAATGCCTCAATATCCATTTTTGATCGTAGGGTGCGAACGACAATAGACTTATTCTGAATAATAGATTGGTGAATATCAATAATAACTACTGAATCAGCCTGATCGATCAAAGTATCAACAATCCGATTTGGATTCTTATACCACAATACTGCCAATGATAATGCAATAATACACCCTGCGCCGATGAAGTACCGTGTCATAAGCATTGGACTAACATAGAGGTACCGGGGCGCGTGACCCGGACCACCCGGATCATCGCGAATAACTTCAGTGGCAACACTTACGACTAAGCGGAGCGTCAAGAACTGAGCGGCGGTGGCGGCCTTATC
>JALHRW010000292.1 GCA_022841245.1 Planctomycetota bacterium | reverse complement strand
GGCGACCGGCGCGGTCTCCCACTCGGCCTTGAGCAGGGCCAGGCGGTCGGGCGCGGCGGCGGCCTGGGCGGCGAGGAACTCGGGGTCGCGGCCTTGCCACACCACGCCGGCCGCGCCGCGCACCACGACGTGCGGGCGCAGCCACTCCGGCAGCAGCCGGCGGTCGAAGCGGACGCCGCGCAGGCCGTGGTGCTCCTCCAGCAGGCCGGTGAGCGCGCCGGCGAGATCGGCCCGGCCGGCGAACGGCGCGAGCAGTCCGGCCAGCGTGCGCGAGGTCTCACTCAACGGGATCAGCACCCGCCGCGCTTCTTTTGGCAGCTGCTCGAGCAGGGCGAGGCAGAGGTCGGGCAGCCAGCCCGGCACCAGGCCGTCGAGTCCGGCCAGGGTCAGCTGCGCCGCCTGACCCTCGTCGAGCACCAGAGTCACGCCGTCGTCGACCGAGTTCGGCGCGTAGCGGTAAGTCAGCGGCGTGCGTCGGTCGCCGATGCGCACCGCGTCGGGGCAGCTGCCGGCGCGCTCCGCTGTTTCAGGCGGGACGAGATCGTGCAGGCGCAGGCGCAGCGCGTCGTCGCCGTGCTGCGAGATCCACGCCAGCAGTTCGGCCGTCGTGCTGATGCAGGCGTCGGCGAACCGCGCGGCATACCACGCCGCGAGATGCTCCGGCTCGACCGCCAGCGCGGGATCGCGCAGCCGGTCGCGTAAACCCCGCGCCTGGCTGAAGACCGCGCGGTTGGCGTCGAGCAGCGGCACGCCGAGCGGCTCCTCGCCGCCCAGCGCCTCGCGCAGGAAGATCTTCGTCGCGGCGATCGGATCGATCCGCCCGAACGGCACCGGCCGGCCATCGCGCACCGGCAGTCCCTTCCACAGCAGCGTTTCGGTGACCACGACCTGCTTGCGTCGTGCCTCCCAGCGCGGTTCGCGGTGGCTGGCGCGCAGCCGGTCGCCGGCCAGCTCGATGACCCAGGCGGGATCGATCGGTGCGCACAGGCGGGCGAACAGGCGGCTGGTCTCGACCACCTCGCACGCGACCAGCCACGGCGCCTTGGGATTGGCCGCCTTCGGCGTCTCGCGGCTCCGCAGCGCGCTGCCCGGATGCACCGCCAGCTCGCGGTTGCCGGCGCCGCGGTAGGCGCCCGTCTTGACGTCCCACATCACCACGTTGCCGAGCATGCCGGCGAGCACGCAGCGATGCACGCGTTCGAGCGGCCACTGCTCGCTGCGGTGCGCCTCGGCCAGGTTGGCTTTGCGGCGTTCGCGCAGGCTGCTCCACAGCTGGTGGCGCACGTCCGACCACTCGCGCATGCGCCGGCGGCCGAGGTAGAGTTCGCGGCACAGCTTCTCGCGCCGGCTGTTGGTCGAGGCTGTCTCCCAGCGGTCCCACAGGCGCAGGATGGTGGCGAGGTCGCCGGCCTCATGCGCCAGCGCGCGCTGCGCCGCGTCGGCCTTGGCCTCGTCGCCGAGCGGACGCACGCGCGGATCCTGCACCGAGAGGAAGGCGGCGATGGTGCAGGCCTCGTGCGGCACGCCCTCGGTCTGTCCGGCGACGAGGATGCGCGCGACCTGCGGGTCGGCCGGGATCTGGGCGAGGGTACGGCCGAGGACGCTGAGGGCGAGGGTGTCGCCGGCCGGCTGCTGGCCGCTGGTCGCTGGCCGCTGGTCGCTGGCCGCTGGCTGAGGCGCTTCGACCGCACCCAGCTCATCGAGCAGCACGCGGGCCTGCTCCCACGCCGTGTACGACGGCGGATCGAGCCACGGGAACTGGGTCGGATCGCCCAGGCCGGAGCCCAGGCAGCGCAGCAGCACGCCGGCGAGATTGCTGCGCAGGATCTCGGGCGAGGTGAACTCGTCGCGCCGCGCCAGATCGTCCTCGGCGTAGAGCCGCACGCACACGCCGGCCTCGACGCGGCCGGCGCGGCCGGCGCGCTGGGTGGCACTGGCCCGGCTGATCGGTTCGATCGGCAGGCGCTCGGTGCGGGTCGAGGGCTGGAAGCGCTTCATGCGCGCCAAGCCGGTGTCGACGACGTAGCGGATGCCGGGGATGGTCAGCGAGGTCTCGGCGATGTTGGTCGAGAGGATGACCTTGCGCCCGGTCGCCGGCTGGAAGATGCGCTGCTGCTCGTGCGGGGTGAGGCGGCCGAACAGCGGCAGCGGCACCGCGCCGGGCAGGTCGCGCAGGCGGCGCTCGGCCTCCAGGATGTCGCGTTCGGTCGGCAGGAAGCACAGGATGTCGCCGGAGCCGCCCTCGTGCAGGTCGCGCACCCAGCGCACCGCGGCATCGAGGTAGCCGACATCATCGTCGCCCGGCGGCTGGTGAAGGATCTCGACCGGGAAGGTGCGGCCGGTGACGTGGATGACCGGCGCCTCCAGGTACTCGGCGAAGCGCTCGGCCGCGATCGAGGCCGAGGAGATGACCACGCGCAGGGCGGGCCGCTCGATCCGCGCCAGCTTGAGCAGGCCGAGCAGCAGGTCGATGTCGAGGCTGCGTTCGTGCGCCTCGTCGACGATCACAGCGTCCCAGCGCGAGAAGGTCGGGTCGGAGGCGGCTTCGGCCAGCAGCAGGCCGTCGGTCATCACCGCCAGCACGGTGTCGCGGCTGCGGCGGTCGTCGAAGCGTACCGCGTGCGCGACCTGCGCCTCGCTGCAGGCCAGCTCCTCGCGGATGCGCGCCGCCATGGCGATCGCCGCGACGCGCCGCGGCTGGGTCAGGGCGACGCGCTCGCAGCCCATCTCCAGCAGCATCTTGGGCAGCTGCGTGGTCTTGCCCGAGCCGGTCTCGCCGGTCAGCACCAGCACCGGATAGGCGCGCAGCGTGTCGAGGATCTCCTCGCGGCGCTGCGCCACCGGCAGGTGCTCGGGATAGGTGATGCGCAGGGGGGCCGGCACGGGCGGGGCAGGATCCGGCGATCCGCCGCCAGGCAATCCCCGCCCGTTCCACCTCGACGTCTGGACGCTAGGCTGCGAGTTCCGCTCCGGAGCCCCTATGCGTACCGCCGCCATCCTCCTCGTCCTCTGCGTCTCCCTGGCCTGTGCCGCGGAGGGCACCGCGCCGGACCTCAAGGCCCAGGGCAGGGAATTGGAGCTGAAACTCAAGACGATGCGCGAACAGGCGCTCAAGGACGACGCCGAACTGGGCAAGCTCAAGGCCGAGGCTGACGACGCGCGCAAGCGTCTGGAGACCGCGGTCGAGGCCAAGCTCAGGGACAATGCCGATTTCAAGGCGGTGAAGGCGCAGCTCGACGAACTCAGGGCCAAGCACAAGGAAGGCGACAAGAAGAAGGACGCCAAGTAGGCGCGGTTCAGCCGTCCAGCCTGCGACGCGGCGTCGGCCGTCCGCTCGATCACGGCGCCGACCAGGTGGCCGGATGTCGCCGGAGCGGAGCGGTTTTGTTTCCACCAGTACCGTCTAGGCTGCTTCCCCCATGAACTTCGTCGACGTCCTCTCCGAGCGCGGCCTGGTCGCGCAATCCACCGACATCGCCATCCGCGAGCGCTTCGAGCGCCCGTTGACCGCGTACATCGGCTTCGATCCCACCGCCGACAGCCTGCACATCGGTTCGCTGGTGCCGATCATGGTGCTGCACTGGCTGCAGCGTCTCGGTCACCGCCCGCTGGTCCTGGTCGGCGGCGCCACCGGCCTGGTCGGCGATCCCTCGGGCAAGACCGAGTCGCGGCAGATGCTCTCGCGCGATCAGGTGCGCAGCAATGCCGCCGCCATCGCGGCGCAGATCGGGCGCGTGGTGCGCTTCGGCGACGGTCCCAGCGACGCGCGTCTGGTCGACAACGCCGACTGGCTCGCCGATCGCACCTGGATCGAGGTGCTGCGCGAAGCCGGCCCGCATTTCAGCGTCAACCGCATGCTGTCCATGGAATCGGTGAAGGGCCGCATGGAGGCGGGCGGCATCACCTTCCTCGAATTCAACTACATGGTCATGCAGGCGTGGGACTTCTGGCATCTCGCCACCCATGCCGGCTGCACCGTGCAGCTCGGCGGGCAGGACCAGTGGGGCAACATCGTCATGGGCATCGAGCTGGGACGGCGCAAAGCCGGCCTCGAGCTCGCCGGCCTGACCTTCCCGCTGGTGACCAAGGCCGATGGCGGGAAGTTCGGCAAGAGCGAGGCCGGCAACGTCTGGCTGTCGGCCGCGCGCACCCCGCCCTACGAGTTCTACCAGTTCTGGCGCAACGTCGCCGACGCCGACGTGCGGCGTTTCCTGTGCTTCTTCACCACCTTGGCGATCAGCGAGATCGATGGGCTGACGGCGGCCGGCGGCTCGTCGATCAACGCGGCGAAGGAGCGCCTGGCCTGGGAGGTCACCAGCCTGATCCACGGGAAGGACGAGGCCGATCGCGCCCGCGACAGCGCCAAGCGGGCCTTTTCGGCGGCCGCCGATGTGACCGGCGAAGCGGTGCCGCATGGCGCCCTGTCTGCAGGCGAATTGGCCGCTGGAATCAGCGTTCTCGACCTGTTGGTGCGGGCCAGGCTGGCGGCGAGCAAGGGCGAGGCGCGGCGGCTGATCGAGCGCGGCGGGGTCTGCCTGGGCGAGGAGAAAGTCGTGGAT